>CAMYKY010000146.1 GCA_947259165.1 uncultured Acidobacteriota bacterium
GAGGTTAATTGAATCAAGAACCTTTCCCCCCCTGGGGGAGAGGTCGACCTGGTCGAGGCCTACCGCCCGTGCTAAAGTTTCGGTATGAAGACCCTCGGACGTTTCGTACTCGTCGCGGCGACGGGGGTCTTATTTGCGGAAAGTGCTTTTGCTGAAATCGCCGAGCGCCAGCTCGTGCTGGCCGGGAAGAAGCTCCATTATCTTGAAGCCGGGCTCGAGTCACGAGCGCCCGGCGGCACGACGATGTTGCTGCTCCACGGTGCCCGCTTCAACTCGGACACGTGGCGCAAGCTGGGGACGATCGACAAGCTCAAAGACGCAGGCTACTACGTGGTCGCTCTCGATTTACCGGGATACGGTCGCTCACAAACTGTCGACATCGACCGCAAAGAACTTCTCGTCGAGATTATGGACGCTTTGTCCATCGACAAGGCGGTCGTGGTGTCGCCGTCGATGAGCGGAGCGTTCAGCTTCCCTCTCGTGATCCGCGCGACCGACAGAGTAGCGGGTTTCGTCCCGGTGGCGCCGGGCGCCATCGAAGAGAATCTCCGAGCGCTTCGCAAAGTGAGCGTTCCGACGCTGGTCGTGTGGGGCGAGAAAGATCAGATTATCCCCCTCGAGAAGTCCGACGATCTCACGGCCGCCATTGTCGACAGTCGCCGCGTGATCCTCAAAGGTGCGAGTCACCCGTGCTACCTGGACAGCCCCGACGAGTTTCACCGCGAGCTCCTCGCCTTCGTCGCCTCCCTACCAGCGAGCTAAGGAACTCCCCTCACCCGACGTCACTGGCGCGACGTCGACCTCTCCCCCAGAGGGGGAGAGGTTAATCAAAATCAATAACCTCTCCCCGCGAGGGGGAGAGGTCGGTGACGGCATCAATTTGCTAGGGATCTCGTGAGGCGGTCCAGAAATTCTCGGGCTTCGAAGAACGCGCCGATTGCGATGCGTTCGTCTTTTCTGTGGGCGCGCATATCGTCGTTCTCTTGGAAGATTCCGGAGACGCCGTAGGTTGGGATGCCGGCGTTTCTGAGGTAGAGGCCGTCGGTTGCGCCGGTGCTCATCGTCGGGATCACGGGGACGCCGGGCCACATCGCGTCCGTGACGCGCTCGATCGCTTCAAGGACTTCGGGGGCGAGCGGTGAGGGCGGACTCGAGGTTGCTTTGAGAAGAGGGACGATCGCAATCGTGTCGTCCGCCACGGCGTCTCGGAGTGCTGCCTCAACGGAGTGCGCGTCCGAGCCGGGAAGAATGCGGCAGTTCACGGTTGCACGCGCTGTTTGGGGAAGAGCGTTTTCGGCGTGACCCGCGATGAGCTCGGTCGCAACGCAGGTGGTGCGCAAGAGCGCGTTGTAGTGTGGGGTCTCGGATAGTCGGTCGGCGGCCTCGACGTTCGCATGGTGAGCGACAGCCAGCAAATCCCTTGCGAGCGCCCCCGATTCGACTCGCGCGGTTGCTTCGAAGTAAGACCTCGTGATCTCGTCGAGCTGGACGGGGAAATCGAAGTTGGAGATGCGGACGAGTGCTTGCGATAGTTGATAGATCGCATTGTCCTTTCGGGGTACGGAGCTGTGGCCGCCAGCATTTCTCGCTTCCAGGCGAAAGCTCTGGTACAACTTTTCGCTGAGCTGGACTTCGTTCGAGACTCGCGCTCCGTTTGCGAGCCGACCCCCACCGCCCTCGTTCAAGCAAAACGCCGCGTCGATCAGCTCGCGATGGTTTGCGAGCAACCACCGGACACCGTTGTGACCACCGCCCTCTTCGTCGGCTGTCAGAGCGACGACGAGATCCCTCGCCGGGGTGAATCCTTCCTGTTTCATGAGAATGAAGTTCGCAATCCAAATCGCAGCCATCGACTTGTCGTCCGTCGTGCCCCGGCCGTAGTAGAAGCCGTCGCGCTCGACAAACGCGAACGGGTCGAACGACCACTCGGTGCGGTTGGCATCGACGACGTCGAGATGTGCGAGCAACAAGATAGGCTCGCCCTCACCCGATCCGCGAAGGCGGACCACGAGGTTGCCTTTGCGCTCGTGTGGTTCGAGGATGAGCACGTCGTCCTCTGGAAATCCCGCTTCGAGCAGTCGCTGCGCCATGGCTTTGGCTGCCTGCGTCGTGTCCCCGGTGACGTCCGTCGTATCTATTCCGACGAGCTCGGCGAGGAGTTCGCGGGCGAGAGCCTCCTCGGCTCGGAGGGTCGGCTTCCGCACGGCTGCCGCGGTGACGACGGCGCCACCGAGGACCAGAGCGGCAAGGTAGCGTCTCGATGTCGGTGGCAATATGGGCAAAATGCGGACTCCCGCTCGCGCGGGGATTGTACCCGTTTCTGTAGGATTCTCCCTACGTGTATTGTTCCGATCTGGGGCGAGAAGACGGTCTAAGTGTTTCAGGTGTAGACAGATCTGAATAGTTCCTTGATGCGCCCGAGTTGGCGCGATCGTTGCTTCTTTGGTTGAAGTGAGCAAATACTTTCCGGAGCGCACTTGGCCTCGTCTAGTGCCGAAAGGCTCGGTCATGGTGTCCATTTTCGGGCCCGACGGCGTTCACGCGTACGGCGTCATCACCAACGTTTCCGAAGGCGGTGCACAGGTTGCCGCCGGCGTTGGCTTCGAGTCAGGCCGCGTCCTCTTGAGAATCGGCTTTGACCCGGCCGAGCCCCTCTTGACGCCTGCGGATATCGTTTGGGTCCGCGACGACAGCGACGCGAGTCACAAATCGTCCTATGTCTACGGCGTTCAATTTCGCTTCTCCGACCCCGAGCAGCAGCAGCGGCTTCGCGAGATTCTGATGAGCCCGAGCTTCGAACAGCCCGTCCTGCCCGGTCAATCGCCAACCACTTCCGGCCTCGACGAAATGATGAACGAGCTGGGCGATGAGCTCGGCAAGCTTGGCGAGCGAATGCGCGAAGATTCTTAAGAACGGTTATCGGCATCCGGCATCCGGCATCCGGTGGCTGCTCGTTTGAAGCCAACCTCCTTTTTGGGCCTGCACCTCGGTGAAGGGCTCGCCGTTGCCGAAGGCTGAACGCCGCTTCGAGGCGCGACACCGTGAGATACGCGTTGAGTCCCGACGAGTACGGCAACCGACAGCCGATAGCCGATAGCCACGAGGCGGCCGCACGAAACTCATCGTGACCGCCTATAATGCCCCCATGGAAGGGCGAACCTACCGGATCAAACAATACCCGCTCGAGCTCGGGGCTCTCGAGATTCAGTACATCGAGGAATTCTTTGGCGAGTTCGACCGCAAAAAGACGGCTAACGAGATCTCGGCGAGACTAGAAGGACGCGCGCACATCATCCAGATAGCAGAGGACCGGCTGCCCGACGATCCGACACAGATTGTGCCGGTCTCCTTCAAAGTGGGCCACGAGATTTTTGCCGAAGAATCGGACCTCAAGCTGGGAGATCTCGTGGCACGCTTGAAAGGCG
This sequence comes from uncultured Acidobacteriota bacterium, assembly GCA_947259165.1. GTDB lineage: Bacteria > Acidobacteriota > Vicinamibacteria > Marinacidobacterales > SMYC01 > CAMYKY01. The sequence continues at coordinate 3,426 of CAMYKY010000146.1, forward strand.
CTGTGGATTTCGAGGGTCGGCGCGTGCTGTACAGCTGGATCGGCGGCACGCGCTCGGATTGGCGTGGCCAGGGCCATTTCCGTGCGCTCACCGAACAACAAGAGGCGTGGGCGCTCGAAGAAGGTTTCAAGGAAGTCGTCGTCAAGACGAAGAACAAGTTTTATGGAATGCGTGGCACGCTAACTCATCTCAACTTCGACGTCGTGAAGTACGAGCGCGACCCAGTGGACAATCGCGAGTCGAAAGTCTATCTGAGCAAGCGTGTTGGCCCGGAAGTCCTGCAAGGGCACCAAAGCGAACGCAAAATAACCCAGGCTGTCTAGTCGCCCGTGGGCGAGAGTCCGGGCGCGCTACGCTGGGTGCAAATCGCGCCCGACGATGCCGAGCTCTTCTGCGTGGGGTTTGAGCGCTTCGATGATGAAGTCGATGTGCTCGGACAGCTCGACTCCGAGTAGTTCCACGCCCGCGTGGACTTCGGCGCGCTCCACTTTCGCCGCGAACGCTTTGTCTTTTAGTTTTTTCTTGACGCTTTTCGATTTCAGCGTGGAGACACCCTCGGGGCGCACCAGGCAGCAAGCGACGATGAAACCGGTCAGCTCATCGCACGCGAGAAGGGCCTTGTCGAGCGCGTTCTTGTAGGGAACGTTCCATTTCGTGTAGTGAGCCGAGATGGCGTACGCGAGCTCTTCCTCGTCGCGCTCCCGCAACCAGGCGACGATCCGATTGGGGTGTTCTTCGGGCCACTTCTCGTAGTCTGCATCGTGAAGCATCCCGGCAGCACCCCACGTCTCTTCGTCGCCGTCACCGTAGCGATGAGCCGCTTGCCGCATGACGAGCTCGACGGCTCGAGCATGCTTGCGCAGTGAGTCCGTTTCCGTCCAGGAACACAGGTGGGACCACGCCTCGTCGCGTGTTAGCTCCATTTCACTCGCCTCCGATTTACTTTAGCGACACGGGCGCGGCGACGACGACGGGTTCCCGATATCGTCGCGAGTTCCGCACCACGAATACGATGCAAAAATATCTTCCGGTCCGGGTGCTTCGACGGTAGTGCCCGTCTCCTTGGTGTTGTACACGTCGTAGAATTCTAGGCGGAGATTGCGGGCGTCGACTTCGAGGACTGCGAAACCGAATTCACTGGAAAAGTGGCGTTGCGAGACGCCGGGGAGATTCGGGCCTCGGTTGCGGCCTTTGGTCCTTGCCGCGGCGCCTTGAATGATGTGCTCGAAACCGGTGGCGGTAACGTGCTCTTGATGGTGCGCGTGGCCGGAGACGTACAGATGCACGCCGCATTCTCGGATGAGAGGAGTCTCGAGGAGCGTCCGGGTGCGGCGCTCGTTGGCGTCGTTTTGATGGTGGCCGCTGTTGTAGATCGGCTGATGACCGAAGGCGATCTTCCAGCGCTCAGTATCTCGCTCTTCGCAAAGTGCACGCCGGGCAGAGTGGATCTGAAGTCCGTTCAGGTCGCGTCGCACATCGGTGTCCGTGTGGAGGCCGTAGATTTGAATCCAGTCGGGGAGTCGGGGCACTTCGTAGTGCAATGCCGGCAGGCGCCACAGCTCGCTAAACTCGGAATAAGTGATGAGCGTTGCGAGAGTGTTCCGACGGTAGTCGTGGTTGCCGAGCACGGCCCAGAAGTGGAATCCAGGAAACTCATCGAAGCGCTGATACGGGGCTTCGAACTTCTCGTCGAATTGATCGATAATCTCTCGGTAGCTGCCCTCGACGCTGTCGCGCATCGTGACCTGGATTCCGTTCTCGTAGAGATTGCCGCCCAACATCAGCGCCAGGTGGCAGCCGCGCCTTCGGCAGACTTCGTACATAGCGCGCCCGACACGGTACTGGCCGGCGTTGCCGGTGCCACCGTCGCCGAACATCAGAATCACGAGCCGTTCTCGCTTGGACAGGTCGGTCACTTCGTAGGGCGTCTGGGCGCGTACAGTCGATGCGACCAGCAGCACGAGCACTAGTGCTTTCATAACCATAGGGATTCTAGCTTGGAATTCGTGCTCGAGTCTTACTGTCCATCGGGCCCGCACGAGGGTGCCGATTCGGCGGCGTTCGAGCCTTGCGACGTCCCGGAGTATGTGCAAGTCTATGGGACTTGCAGGCTCTTGGTTCGGTTTGGCGAGAGGACTCTACCCTCGGCCGAATCTGGATGCGGAGAGATTTGGAGGAATTCATGAAGACACGATTTGTAGTTGCGGTGGGAATCCTGGCTGTCGTAGTCGGCTGCTCTGGTATGAAGGTCAATCACGACTGGGACCGGCAAGCCGATTTCTCGAGCTACCAGACCTACGCGTGGCATGACAGCGATACGAACGTCCAAGACACGGATCCGCTGGCCCACGAGCGGTTCATCAGTGCGGTCGAAGGTCAATTGAGCACCAAAGGGTTCAGGAAGGTGAGCTCGAACCCGGACGTTTTTGTCACCTACCACGCGGAAGAGTCCCAGCAGATGTCGCTCGATACCACCTACATGGGTGGCGGCTGGGGGTACGGTCCCGGTTGGGGCTGGGGCGGTATGGGCATGGGTGGTATGGGAAGCTCGACCACAACGGTTCGCCAATACAACGTAGGCACGGTGGTGTTGGACCTATGGGATGCTAGTCAGAAGCGTCTCGTCTGGCGCGGCACCGTTTCGGATACCGTCTCTGACAATCCTCAGAAGAACGCCTCGAAGATCAACCAAGCAGCGGAGAAGCTTCTGAAAGACTATCCGCCGGCCACAGAATAGATTTCTATCTGAGCGTGCTCCTTCACGAAGGGGCACGCTTTTTATTCGCCTACCCGACCGAGTGGCTGACGAGCAGCCGCCGATGCGGCCTGTCGGAACGCGTCGAGCCCCTTCTGTCGAAAACCGAGTCGATGTGAAGGGAACACCGATTCGAAGCGAGCTTCTCAGCGTGCTTCGAAGCGCATCACACCGCCTTCATAGCCGAGCATGAGCGAGTCGCCGTTGCGCTGGAACATAGACGTCGAGCCCAGCGCGTCGATGTAGTCACGTTCGAACGAGCCGGGTTGACATGCCGCGAGGGTGCATGCCATGAGCCCGAAGCTCATCGCGGATCCCGAGACTTCGTGGTCACTGTTGCAGCGGTTGCAGTCGGCCTGGATATTGACACGGCCCGGTTCATTGACTCCCAGGTCGAGCGTGTATCGCGATGGGTCGGGAACGGGAACCACAGTGCCTCCGGCCGGCTCGAACGAGAGCAGCGCCCAGCTCCCGGTCGGATCCTCGGTGTCGATGTCGGGCGTGGTCGGTGAATCGGACGTTTCGCACGCCATCATGGTGGCGAAGAGTCCGGTTGTTAGAATCAAGGCTGCGAATCTTTTCACGTATCCTCCTGCAGAAAACGGCGACGAGTGTAGCCGTCTGTTCAGGCATGTCCTTTGCAAAAGCCTTGCCGTGTGGGCCGCGAGACGACAAATCCCGGCAAATCAGTGATCGCGGTCCGGGCGTCTAATCAAAAGGTTAGTGCGGGCTAACCGATGAGTGAGGTGACATGGACAAGGTTTCACTAGAATACGCATCGAGGACTGTGGCCAACGACCGCGCGGAACAAGGACGCCGATTCTTGACGCTCGACTTTCTTGTTTTCGGCTACACCGCGTGGATAGGGGCATTTGCGGCGTTTTTTTACGACGAAATGCCGAATCCGGCGGCGATTCTTGCTCTCCATCTTTTCATCATGGCGGTGATGCTTCTGATCCCCGCACGAGGAGCGGCCTGGGAAGTAGAGCCTCTGTTGGGGTGGAAGCGCCATGTTCGCAGCGGCACGCGATTTTTCCGCTACACCTACCCGCTGCTGCTCGTTTTGTTCTTCTTCGAGGAGGGCCATCAGACGGTCAATGCGATGTGGTCCCAGGCACCGCATTGGTTCGAAAGCTCGCTCTACGCTGCGGACCTTCGAGTCTTCGGCGAGCTCCCCGCGTTGTTCATGAACGATTGGGTGGGCCCGATACAAGACGAGCTCATCCACATGTTCTACTTCTCCTACTATTTCATCTTTGTCGGCGGCGTTATTTATGCGTTCTTCGCCGGCGGCGGGTCGAAGACGCCCGCGCCCGGTTTCCAGACAGTGATCACCACCGTCTTGTTGGCGTTTTTTCTTTGCTTTGTTTGGTATCCCTTCTTGCCGGCTCGAGGTCCATGGGAAAACCCGGAGCTCATGGCGGGGATGACGCCCTTCAAAGGATTCGTGTTCGTGCCCATCATCGAGCGCATCATTGCCCACGGTGCGGTCTCGGGCGGGTGTTTTCCGAGCTCCCACGTGGCGGGCGCCTGGGGAGCGGTGTTGGGACTTTGGGGTTTTCATCGAAAGCCCGCGATCCTCCTGGGAATTTTCGCCTCGGGGATGAGCCTCGCCTGCGTGTACACTCGCTACCACCATGCTGTGGACGTCGCCGCCGGCTTCACTGCGGCCGTCGTCGCCGCTGTCGTTAGTTACTCGCTGACAGCGTCAGAAGCTCCAGCCGAATGAAGTCGTAAGACCGAAATCATTGCGTCTCGCGGTCTCACTGGGAGGATTGTTGTCGAACGACTCGAAGAGAGCAAACTGCCAGTAGAGGTCCTTGAGGAGCTCCAAACGAAGCTTTGCGTTGGCTTGGAAGCGATACCGCCCATCGCCCGTGAGGACCGGAAGGAACAAAACGTTCGCGGTGACCTCGATCTCAGGTGAGTTGAAGCGGTAGGTGTCGAACAAGAAGCCGGCCAGCAACGTTGCATTGGTGAGGAATTCGGTATCGGTATATTTTTCCCTCGACGCGCTGAACCCACCTAGTACGGCGATATTGGTTCGGTTCGTTTGCAGCAGGCGGCGCCCGCCGCCTCCGCCTACCAGTCCGCGAAACTCGAGAGACTGGTTGGCGCTTCTTTCTATTTGCCCCAGGCCGAAAGCGACCCACCGGTCCTTGAGAAAACGAACGTAGCTCCCCGTGAGATTTTGACGATTCACGGAGTCCGCTCCGTTTTGAGTTTTGTACAAGGAGTCGAAAAGGGTGCTGACGTCGTATTTGGGCTTCCTGTAGCGGAGCTCTGCCCCAAGGTTCCAACTCGTCGCTGACGAGGCCACTGTGAAATCGTAGCCAATATCGAGGGATCCATCGATGGCCGAGAAGAAGCTCTCGTTGACGGGATCGATGTCGACGATACGGGAATGGTCGATGCGGCTCGTGCCGGCGACCGTTTCGACCTCGAGCTTGCCGTTTTCGGGTCCCGGCGCGATCGCACCGATGTAGCGAATACCCGACTGAAGCTCGAGCTGGAAATGGTGGTCACTCTCAATGTGAGCGATCTTGTCCCACTCGATGTCGATCGTTCCAAATCCGATACTTTTGACGGTCAGTTTGCCGCGTTTGAGCTCTTTGATCTCGCAATGGATACTATCGCCATTCGTGAAGTACACGACATCGGTCTTGTCGCGCGCCGACAGTAGCCCCGGAGTGCAGAGCCCCAGAAAGACGACCAAGACTCTTCGTGCGAGCATCGGGTTCTCCTCGGGTGGAAGAGTGGACCGCGGCCAGGGAAGGGTGGTGGCCCTCCTTGGGCGAAGTCTAGAAACGTACGCCGACGGCGAACTTCAAGCGATTCAAGCCGAGTCCTTCACGCTCTGTCAAAATGTCCATGAAGTCGAACGACGCTTCCGCGAGCAAGTTGCTAGAGAGGTCGAATCGAATGCCCGCGGAGAGGATGAAAGAGAAGCTCGTCGTCTTGACGAGGAGCTGTTTCAACTCATCCGGCAGCTCTGCGGTCACGTCATCCCCATCGTCGTTGCGGAACACGAGACCGGTCGCGTCCGTTTGCGTGGCGCCGAACTCTGCCTGCAGATAGGGTGACGCAGCCAGACCGGGGAACGTGAACCGAGCGCCGCCACCGCCGTAGGTGCCCGGCACCTCGCCCTGGATGTCCACGTCGGCGATCGTCGAGATGTTGTTGAGGAGTAGAGCGTAGCGTCCTGTGAGGACGTCGTTCAGGCGTTCGATCGACCCGATGATCTGAAAGTTGTCGCCGAGGCCGACGCCGAACTGCCCACCGTACATCGTCGCCGTCTGCTCGCCGTACGTCCATCCGAAGACGCCCGCGGCGTGTCCGCGCTCTTGAGCCGTGCTCGCGCTCGATATCAGTAGAATGAAACCTGTTGACAAAATCCAACACCCGCGTCCGCGCATGCGCTAATCCTCCGTGATTGATGACTGACAAACCTTTTGTAGCAAGCTGGCGGCTCACTCGCTAGTCTATCTGATATATCTGTTCGAATGAGGATTACCGAACCGACGACGATGCTCACCGACTATGCCCTGGCGGCGCTGTGTCTGACGTTCGCTTTCGTGCTTTGGAGGAAGGCTCGACAGCTCGGTGGTCGTCGCGTCGGGCTGTGGATCGCGGCATTTCACGTCACCGCTCTGGCCGCCGCGGCAGGAGGCACCGCGCACGGTTTCCGGGAACCTCTGGGTGGGAATTGGGCCTTGGTGTGGAAGCTCACGGTAGCGTCGATCGTAGCGAGCTCCGTTTTGTTGATTGCCGCCGGCGCTGGCTCCGCGCTCCGACCCGAGGCCGTCGATGCCGCCGCCAGGAGCGAAGGTCTGAAATGGCTCAAACGCGGCGTTGCCGTAACGCTGCTCGCACTCGCCGTTCTCGTCGGAAGACTCTCGATCCACGAGCACTTCAACCAAAACGACCTCTACCACGTGATCCAAATGGCCGGCCTGTACTGTCTCTACCGAGGAGCAAGTTTGCTGCACGCGATGAGGTGAGCAACTGTAATTCAACTTGTTCGCGCTG
>CAMYKY010000147.1 GCA_947259165.1 uncultured Acidobacteriota bacterium
CGCCGCCGACCTCTCCCCCACGGGGGAGAGGTTAACCGCTAACATCTTCATGGTTTCGGGTGAGGCGTGGCCTCATGAAAGACTGTCCGGACAGGTACATTTTTCTTCTGTAGCGCGACGCGAGAAATGTACCTGTCCCCTTTTCTCCTGTCTGATCAGAGCTTTTCTCACTGCCCCGGGATCATGATGTGTGAGAACGCGGTTCCTGCGGACATGAGCCATGGACGGCGAAAGTTTCTCTCTTCGGAAATTCCGAGCGACTCGCCGGTGGCAAACGGCACGAAGATGGCGGTGCTCAGCATTGCGTTGTCGAGTGACGGGCCTCGGAGATTGTAGTTCACGGCGACATCGGGCCATTCGAGCTTTCCCGACTTGATCTCTTCGGTGATGATCGCATCGACCTTGGTCGGCGCGTTTCCCTCGGCAGCGAGCTGATACCAGCGCCGCGCATACGCATCGTGCGTCTTCGGGTAGCACCAAACTGCGATCCCTCGGGTATCGGGGTCATCGATCCGGCAGGTCATGCTGTTGGTCCCTTCGCGCAAGAAAACGGGCTTGCCGTCCTCGAACTTTATGACTGCGGCGCCGTCACGCAGGTGGTGCGGGAGAGCTAGTAGGGCTTCGTCTATTTGTTGCTCGAGAGTTGTCTCTGCCGCCAACGGGATCGTGGCCGCGATAACTACGAGAACGAACGTCACTATCTTCGACATGATGGGTGGGCTCCTTTTGTACCTCTTCGGCGAGCAGGGATCTTAGTCGCGGGTGGGTGGTGGGTTCAAACGGCGGGTGCGGGCAGCCGGCCCCTGACCTGGAACGCGGAGCGCTCGAATGCCACCGCTTCCCTCTCCCGGAAATAGTCTTTGCACGAGAACTCGACCCGCTCTTTCGTGGCCACGCAAAGCCAGGTCTCGAGTTTCTCGGGCTCCCGCCGCGCAAACGCGCGAGGCGAGAACACCGCGACATTGACACCGCCTCGATCCCGCGCGGAGGGATAGCGCACGGCTTCGACGCCGTCAGCTCGCATGTCGCTGCCGAGCCGCTGCGTGCTCTCATAGCGGCTGGGTGAAGCAATCCGCGCGTGGTAGCCCTCGAACGGCGCCGACGTTAGGTCCACGCCCCGAGAGGTCCGTATGACCGCCTGGAACGCGGTGAGCTCCACCAGCAGCGGCGAGAGATCGGCGTCGGTGCCTTCGAGAAAGAGGAGACGGTAGTAGGCTACTTCGGCAAAACAGGTCGGAAGCGTTCGCGAGCCATACCAAATGCCCCGCTCGGTCCGGACCCCAAAGCGCGAGCCATGGCGAAGCGGCGGGTAGCGAAACGGCGTGAACAAGAGATAGTGAAGCGCCTCGAGGTCGTGAGGATTGCTCGCGGCCGGGGGCTTCGAGCGTTCGAGTAGCTCTTCGAGCAGAACTTGCTCCGCGTCAGAATCGGTGAGCTTTCGGGTCGAAATCCGATGCTGCGCCTCGACGGCCCGAAACGTGCGCGCCGAAAGGCGCCTCCGATTAGAGCCGCCCCCGCATCGCGTCCAGATACTCGACGACATGCACCAGTCCTTGAACCCTACGGATGAGCTCCGACGGTTCGCCGGAGAGATGGTGATTGTTGGCACGCAACCATTGCCGGCTCTTCTCCTCGTCGCCACCGGTCAACGCGTCGAGACTCCTGTATAAACGCACGAACAGCAGAGCCAATTCACCCTCTTTGCTATTCGCATCGACCTGTCGCTCACCGCGGGCGAGCCGCGACAAGCTCGCGCCACTCAAGCCGAGGACGCTCGCCTGCTCTTTCTGATTCAAGCCGAGCCGCTCCGACGCACGAAGAAACGCTTTCGAAAGCACGGCGCTCTGGTCGGGCTTGTGAGTCGAGATCGCCGAATACATCATATGCAATATTAAGTCGGTTTTATTTCACATGCAACACAACAAGAGACAACGCCTCAAGGAGGGTGGACCGAGCGATACCCCCAATACGCTGGCTTCGGAGCCGCTCGAGGTCGCCACACCGACATTCCACGTGTGAGGCGCACCGAACCACTCGACTCCATCTCCAACCATGCTCACGCCCAGACGATACGCGCCGGTCGAAGCCGGGGCTACGATCTGGAAGGTGAAGTCATGAACGTCACCCGGCGCGACATCGTGACAAAGAAACTCGCGCCCGTCCGCCACCCCGTTCATGTAGCCGCCGCAGGCTTGACCCTGCCAGGGGATCTGATTGGTCCCGAGCGGCCAGCCGGTAGGCCGCGCCCGCCGTCCAAACCAACTCGTCGGTGTCGCGTACGTTATGTAAGCGCGGTGTCGATTTCGAGTCGGGGGCCCACACAGCTGGTCGCGGTCTAACCGACTTCGTGGTAGCCTCAACCTCTTCAAAGCTCGCCCAAAGGAGGGATCCATGAGCCCACTCGATCGACGCAGCTTTCTAAAGTCCACCGCCGCTGGATTGGCGGCGATACCCGCAGCAAGCACGCTAGCCCTTTCCGCCGACGACGATCCGCTCGGGGTACGTTCCGATTTCCTGGTTGCCGAGAACAAAACGTATCTCAACACCGCGAGCGTGGGTCCGTTTCCCAACGTCGTCAGGGAGGCAGGCATCGCGTGGGTCGAAGAACAAGCCGGGGATCCTCTCTACGCGAGAATGGGAGAAAAACGCGAGCACGTCCGCGACCGGTTTGGCGATCTCTTTGGCGCGAAGCCCGAAGAGATTGCCATCATGTACTCGACGAGTGACGCAGAGAACATCGTCTCGAACGGACTCGATCTCCGCCCCGGCGACAACGTCGTCATCGACGAGCTCCACTTCGTCACAACCTTCGTGCTCTACCGCCAGCTCGAAAAGGAGAAAGGTATCGAGCTGCGGATCGTCAAGCAAAAAGACGGCCGCACCCGCCTCGAGGATTTCGACGAGCTCATCGACAACAAGACGCGGCTCGTCTCCATCGCTTGGGTGTCGAACCGGAACGGTTTTCGTCAAGATATTCGCGCGCTCGCGGAGATCGTCCACAGCAAAGGCTCGTACCTTTTCGCCGACGGCATTCAAGCGTTCGGACAGTTTCCGATCGACCTCCACGAGCTCGGCGTGGACTTCGCCGGAACCAACTCGTACAAGTGGCTGTTTTCGAGCTGGGGAGCGGCGCCGTTTTATGTCCGCGAGGAACACCTCAGCTGGCTGAAGGCCGATCGCTACGGCCACGGTCAACAGAAGCAGGCGCTCCCGGATTACAAATTCGAATTGTTCGACACCGCCCGAAAGTACGAGTACGGCGGTGCCATCTACGGCACCGTGTACCAGCTCAAAGCGTCACTCGGTTATTTGAAGCAAGTGGGGCTCGATCGAATCGAGAAACACACGGTAGCGCTCGCGAAACAATGCCGCGACGGCGTGGCGAATCTCGGATTCGACACGTGGACGCCACCCGACAACCCCTCCCCCATCGTGAGCTTCGCTCATGGACGCGATCGGGCGGATGTCGAAAAGCTCTTCGACAAGGAAGGCATCGTCATCACCTTTCGCGAGGACAAGGGATCGGTGGTTCGTGTGTCGATCTCGCTGTTCAACAACCAGAGCGACATCCAGCATCTGCTGAAAGTCCTCGGAAGCATCGCTTAGCAGGAGCCTGACGGGCGCTTTTTGAGTTCTGCGCATTGCTGCTAGTTTGCGGACTATGAAACTGAAGAAGCGTCTCCGTCCCATCGTGATGGCGCTGCTCGCCGTCAGCGGGAACGTGTGGGCGCAGCAGAAGACGCATGCGTCCGCGACCCTCATCACCGGTGGCCCCACCGGAACCTGGTACATGACCGGAGCAGCGATCGCGGAGCTGGTGAACAAGCACTACGACGGCCAGCCGATCAGCGTCACCCCCGGTAAGGGTGCGATCGCGAATCCCCTCTCCGTCGGTGCGGGCAAGGCCGAGTTCGGACTTTCGTACGCGCCCTATTTGAAGCTCGCGTACGAGGGCAACAACGAGATCTTCTCGAAGAGGGGTTTCGCCAATCTGCGCGCGATCGCAGCCGTGGTTCCGGATACGGTGCACATCGTGATGGCAGAGAACATCGACGCAAACGTTTTCGCAAAACTCAAAGATGGCGCGACCATTCGCATCGGTGTCGGACAAAAGGGCTCGTCGAACCACTTCGTGATCGAAAAAATCCTCGAGGCCTACGGCTACGACTACGCGGGACTTCGGGCCGCTGGAAGCGCCGTCATCGAAGGTGCGCAGCAGGGGCTCGTCGACGCCTATCAGAACCGGCAGATCGACATCTACAGTAATACTGTCGGTATCAACGCCGGCTCCGTCCGTCACCCAGTGACCGCTCGTGCCTCTCGCCTGTTCGATATGCCCGACGACTTACGGGACCCCTTGGTCAACGAGTGGGGTTACGTGAAGAGCACCATTCCCGCTGGGACGTATCCAGGGCAGGACATCGCGGTGAACACATTGGATCTCAGGACGATCGTTTTCACCCATGCCGCAATGGACGAAGACATCGTCTACCTGATGACGAAGTCTCTTGCCGAGAACAGAGACCGACTGATCGCGGGCTCAGCTGGGTTTACGCGGTGGCAACCGGAGGACATGCCGGTCGGTCTCCCGGTCGAAGCTCATCGAGGAGCACTGAAATACTACCGTGAGCGCGGCTGGATCGAGTAACCCTTGCCGCATGACCCCCGCTCCGATTGACGAATCGACCCTCGCACTTCGCACTCGCATTTTCCCTCCAGAACAGCGCAAACCCGAAGGGGCGTTCGCAGTGTGCGTCACCATCGCGTGCGTCGTTCTCGCCTTGGTTACCCTGTACTTCGCTTTCACCGTCACCCTCGGTGAAGTGCGAACCCGAAGTCTTCATCTGTTCTTCACGATCCCGTTGGCGCTGCTGTTGTACCCGGCGTGGCGCGGCGCACGCTCGTACTTCGACTGGCCCCTTGCGGCGGCGGCCGCGGTGTCGTTCGCGTGGGCGTTTTATCGCGCGAGCGCTTGGCTCGACCGCTTCGTCGGCTACGACGACGTGCCCACGGTGGATTTCATCTTCGGCATCATCGCGCTGGTAACGATCTTCGAGGCAACGCGACGGACGGTGGGCGTCACCATCGTCGTGTTGAACTTGGTGTTCATCGGCTACGCCCTGACGGGACCGAGCTGGCCAGGCGTTCTCGAGCACGGCGGGTGGGCGCCACGTGAGCTGGTCGAGATGCTGTACATGGATGCCGAAGGCATCTTCAATTTCGTTACCGGCATCATGGCCACGTATCTGTTCACGTTCCTTCTGTTCGGCGTGTTCTTGCGCGCCACCGGCGGCGACACGGTGTTCATCGACTTGGCTTCCGCCGTTGCCGGGCATCGTCGCGGCGGGCCGGCTAAAGTCGCGGTGGTCTCCAGCGCCTTCATGGGCATGTTGTCGGGAAGCTCGATCAGCAACGTCACCACCACAGGAACGATGACGATTCCAATGATGAAGCGGCTGGGCTTCCGTGATTACGAAGCCGCCGCGATCGAGACCGTCGCCTCTGTGGGGGGCGGGCTCATGCCCCCGTTGATGGGTACTGGCGTCTTCATCATGGCGAGTCTCACCAACATCCCGCTCATCGACATCCTTCTCTATTCGATCGCTCCCGGTGTTTTGTACTTCACCGCGCTGTATTTCTACACAGACATTCGAGCAGCCCAACGTCAAGTGGCCGTCGTCCCCAAAGAGGATCTGCCGAAGCTGTTTCGGGTCCTCTCCGCGGGCGGCCATATCTTCATCCCGGTCATGGCCTTGATCGGGTTGTTACTCATGCGGTTCACACCGTTTTTTGCGAGCGCGGCGTGTGTCGTCATGACGGTGGCGGTCAGCTTCCTGCGCAAGAGTACGCGTCTAGGTCCGAGACAGTGGATCGTCGCGCTCGAAGGCGGCGCCCGCGTTGCGCTCACGCTCTCTGGTCTTCTCGCAAGTGCGGCGATCATCTACGGCGTCACCGTCAATACCGGCCTCTTGACAAAGGTGACGTCGATCCTCCTCGAATACTCCGGTGGCTCGGCAGTGCTCGGCATCCTTCTCATTGGCGCGATGTCCTACGTCATCGGTATGGGCCTTCCAGTAACAGCTTCCTACGTGATCATCGCCGCTTTGGGAGCACCGGCTCTTCAGGAGCTCGGCGTCAGCGTCCTGGCGGCGCACCTCGTGATTTTTTGGTTCGCGCAGGATTCGACGATTACACCGCCGATTTGTATGACGGCGTTCGTCAGCGCGCGCATCGCCGAAGCGAACCCGATGCGCACAGGGTGGGAGTGCATTCGGATCGCTAAAGCGCTCTACATCATCCCCTTCATGTTCGCTTTCGGGAGCCTGCTCGACCCGTCGCTGCTCGAGGTCGCTTTCGATTTTCTGGTCGCGCTCGGGATGTTCACCGTTCTGCCGGCAGCCACGTTGGGCTACTGGAGCCGGCCTCTATCTCCCGCGACACGCATCCTCTTGGCCGGCACCGCGCTCTGCCTGTTCATGGCGACGCTCGGGCCCGCCACGAACGGGTTGACCTGGCTAGGCGCGAGCGCGGTGCTATGCCTCGCGAGTGTCGCATGGGCCCGCAAGCAACCATCCCTCTCCCCCTAATGGGGGGAGAGGTACTAACGACGGTGCATCACGACGTTGAATTCGTAAGTTCCGTCAGTGCTTTTCCCGGCGACTTGGCGCTGTTGGCTCTCGGCGTCCCCTAGTACAGAGTACGCTGGGTCGCGGTCGAGGTGGGGGTCGCCCTCGAAATACATTTGCGTGACCAAACGGGATCGACCCCCGATTAGGGAGAAGTGCACGTGCGCGGGGCGGTAGCGGCCGATATCGGCTCGGGCGAGATACGCACCAGGCTGGATGGTCGTGAACTCATAGCTGCCATCGTCATCGGTCACCGTGCGGCCGAATCCGTAAAAAAGCGGGTCGAGAGGTTGCTCAGCCGGATCGTCTATGTGCGTGTACCTGCCGTGCGGATTAGCGTTCCAGAGTTCCAAAAGAATCCCGGACAGAGGTTGACCCTCTTGGTCGGTGACTTTCCCCCTCACGATTGCGACGTCTCCCTCAGCTTGAGGCCTACCCGGAGCGATCCGAGTCAGATCGTTCTCACCATGCCGAAGTCCCGGCGCCAGCGGGTAACAGGGTGTCAACGATTCGACAACGCCTTCAGGGATGGAGCGCAGCGCGTTCGACGGCACTCGTGCGTCCGCGGCCATATCGGTGTCCCCGGCACGAAGGATACGGCCGTTCGTTTCACCCGGCCGAGACAGGTCGTCGAAAAACGGCGTCTCTCCATCACCGCTCATGACGATGTCGATCTCGTAGTGAATCGCGCCGCCGGCGCCACCGTGATTGTTGCGGCGTGCGACTAACAGACCTCGGTCGCTTTCCGGAAGACTCTGTAGCAATGCGTCCCGCGCGTTGTCTTCGGCCGCATCGTCGAAAAAGATCGCCGTCACCACGCGACTGATCCCGTCGCAGAAAATCGTCATCGCAATGTGTGGAGCCAGGTCGTCCGACTTGCCAGGCTTCACGGTGCGATACTCGAACCCTTCGACGGAAGTCCGCAGTCGTCCGAAACCGTGAAAGTTCGGATCCAAGTCCGGGTCCTCGGCGTTGTCGTGGGTCCGGTAACGGCCGTCCGCATTGGCCTGCCAAAATTCGACCGTCGCGGCCGGAATCGAGTCGCCATGCTTGTCCAGCAGCCTTCCCTTGAGAACAATAACTTCCCCACGAGGCTTGCACACGATTCCCTTCTTGGGCACGGTCAGGTCGCTCGAGAAATCGTCACCAAACCAAATCGGAAAGTAAGGGCCGAGTGTGTCCTCGGCAGATAGAGGCAGGGACATCTTGGGAATCTCCTTAAGATGGGCCGAGGCCCAACATCTCACGTGCTTGCGACGCCGTGGCGACGACTCCTCCAAGCTCATCGATGATGTGAACGGCTTTGGTAACGAGCTGCGCGTTGTCCTCGGTCAGGACGCCCTTCCTAATGTAGACGTTGTCTTCCATCCCCACTCGAACGTGGCCGCCCAATAACCACGCTTGCGCGAGCATCGGGTACTCATTGCGCCCCATCCCGAACGCCGCCCACTGGCTGTTCCTGGGAAGAATCGAGGTGAGATACGCCAGCGTTTGTGGCGATGGGTTGGCGCCGTACTTCACGCCGAGGACAATCTGAAAAAGCGTCGGCTCTCGTAGCACGCCTTGCTCGATGAGCGCGCTGCCGAGGTGGATATCACCGGTATCGAAAACCTCGAGCTCGGGCTTGACGCCGGCTTCGTAAATCGCCTTCGCCATGATGGTGACATTCTCGGGCGTATTGATGACGACAGCGTTGCCCGAGAACATCGTGTTGAGGTCCAACGAGCAGATATCAGGTTTGAGCTCCACCACGTGGGCGACGCGTTTTTCGGGATGCGTCAGCGTCGAGTCCGGCGCCGCGACCTTGGGATCGTCATCGCTCGGCCGAAATCGGCCTCCCTCGCCGGTCGTCAGGTTGATGAGCACATCGACGCCACTGTCGCGAATTCGCTCCACGGCCTCGCGGTAATACTCGAGCTTCATCGTGCCGCGCCCCGTCTCCGGATCGCGAACGTGAACGTGGACTACTGCGGCTCCGGCACGAGCCGCTCCGATGGCCGCGTCGGCGATTTCTTTCGGCGTTACGGGAAGGCGCGGGTGGTGCTCACGGGTGGTGATGTTGCCCGTTACCGCGCACGTGATAATGGTCGGTCTGTTCATGATTGCGGAGTCCTATTGGAGGAAATCCTGTCATCAATTTGGCTGAGCGCACTCGTGAGTGCGGCGTCGAGTTTTTCGACGAGCTCATCGAGATGGTGGGCCTCGACGTTGTACGGAGGAGCTAGGAGGATGTGATCTCCCGACTCCCCATCGGCGGTGCCACCACCGGGGTAGCAGAGAAGGCCAGCACGGAATGCTTCATTCCTGACGCGCGCGTGAAGGCGACGCGCCGGCGCGAACGGCTCTTTCGTGGAACGGTCCTTGACCAACTCCAGCGACCACATCAAGCCGCGACCTCGGATCTCCCCGACGTGCGGATGGTTTCCGAAGTTGGCACGCAGACGCCTTTCGAGCGCATCCCCCATCGCCTGCACGTTCGCGAGAAGCTCCTCGTCAACGATCGCACGCAGCACGGCGTATGCAGTCGCGCACGCGATCGCGTGTCCCATATAGGTTTGCCCGTGTCGCATCTTCCCCGAGCCGTTCTCGATGGCGTCGACGACTTTCTTCGAAGCAAGCATGGCAGCGATGGGTTGGTAACCAGCCCCCAGCCCTTTCGCAACGGTCACGATGTCGGGTGCGACGCCTTCCTGCTCGAACGCGTACATCGTTCCCGTCCGACCCATGCCGCAAAAAACCTCATCGAGGATGAGAAGGACACCGTAGCGGTCGCATATCGCGCGCACTCTTTGAAAATACCCAGGAACCGGAACGAGAGCGCCGGCTGTTCCTCCCACGATGGGCTCGGCCAAAAAAGCGCAAACTCGCTCGGGACCGAGCTCGAGGATCGCGGCCTCGAGCTCGTCAGCCACGCGAGCCACATACGCTTCCGCGGTCTCGTGGGCCCGTTGATCACGATAGGGGTAGCAAGGGGCGATGAAGCGAGACGCCGAGATCATCGGCTCGTAGGTGTCTCGCCGCATCTGGTGCCCGCTCACACCCAACGCTCCGAGCGTGTTCCCGTGATAGCTCGCTCGACGGGCGACGAACTGGGTGCGCTCCGACTCCCCCAACTCGATGAAAAACTGTCGCGACAGCTTGAGGGCAGCTTCGATAGCCTCTGAGCCGCTCGAGACAAAGCAAGCCCTGGAAACGGACGCCGGAGGTGCCAACTCCACCAGAAGCTGAGCAAGCGCTTCCATGGGCTCGTTGGTGAAAAAGCCGGTCCATCCGTAGGCTAGCTTCCCCGCCTGTTCGCGCAGAGCCTGGATCACGCCCGCGTGGGAATGGCCAAGACAGGAGACTCCCGGCCCGCCGGAGCCATCGAGGTAGCGCTTGCCGTCACTATCAATAATATAAGGCCCCTCGCCGCGAACCGCGGTCGGCAAATGTGTTGCAAGATCTCGATGAAGGACGTAGCTCACGAACCGTCTCGTTGATAGTTACTAGTCGAATGCTCGAATCGAATCTACGCGTTCCTGGGTCAGTCGGCTAACGAGCTCTTTGAGCAGCTTGACCATGTTCGTGTAATCTTCGATATCGATAACGCCCGACTGGCCGTGAGCGTACCGAGTCGTAATTCCCAGGTTGATCGCTGGAATTCCCCGGCCCGAACGCTGCAGGACCGCCGCGTCCTCGCCGTAGCCACTCACGGACTCGAACTGGTAGGGGATCCCGGCATCGTTCGCCACTTCGACGATCCACTCGAGTAGCTTCTGGTTGGGGATCATGCTGCCGTCGAAGACAAAGATCGAGGGCCCTCCTCCGAGTTTCCCCTGGGCTTCTTTGCGAGAGGTCTTGAGCGGAAAATCGGACGCAATCCCAATCTCGAGATTCAACACGATGTCGGGCTTCAGACTCTCGTAGACAACCGAGGCTCCGCGGCGCCCCGAGATCTCTTCTTGCACCGTTGCCGCGACGACCACGGTGTTCGGGTGGGTGCGGTCTTGCAACTGTTCGATCACTTCGGTGATCGCGGCGAGTCCCGCGCGATCGTCCCAAGCCTTGGCGAGATAGCGCCCGGTGCCGTTCAGATCCTGGAATTGTGTGTGGTAGGTGATCGGGAGGCCGGGCCGAATTCCGAACCTCTCCATCGCCTCTTGTTGGCTCCGAGCCCCGATATCGATGAAGGTGTCACGCAGGGTGACCAATTCGTTGCGCTCGTTTCCCTGAAACGCGTGCCCCGATTTGAAGCCGGTGTAGCCCACGACGAGCCCTCGCGGCGTCATGATCGACATCCGTTGCGTGAGTAGACTCTGGTTGTAGTACCCCCCCACGGGGTTGAAATAGACGAAACCCGATTCGTCCACGAACCGAACCATGAATCCAACTTCATCCATATGAGCCATCAACAAAATGCGCGGCCCACTTTCTCTGCCCGGCAAATCCCCGAGCAAGTTGCCCATTCCGTCGACGCGGAGATCGCTCAGAACGTCGCTCCACTCCGCTTGCAAGATCGCGCGGACCGGACCCTCGAAACCCGATGGCCCGTGCGCGGTAGTTAGTTTTTCGAGAAGAGTCAGGGAGCGATCTGTGGTCTGTGCCGAGAGCGACCCGCAAAGAACGAGACATGAAAGAGCGAGGAATAAAGTCCGTGGAACAACCGTTCGCATTGTTCCTCCTTTGTCAGCAACGCGGCTAGAAGTTGCCAGTTGTGCGCCGCCGAACTCTAAGTCAAGTTCTAGTACCGATCAAGTGTCGCGAACAACGGTCGGTGAAGGGCGTAGCTCACGAGTCGCCTCGTTGCCAGGCTCCAGCATTTTCTGTATAAATCATGGGCGCATGACCATTTTGGCAGAGGACGAACGATGAATCGCCCGTTCGAGGGAATTACCGTTTTGGACCTGACCCACGTGCTCGCCGGCCCTTTTTGCACGTACCAGCTGGCGCTTTTGGGGGCGACAACGATCAAGATTGAAGACCCGAACGACCCCGACTGCGAGCGGTTTCGTGGCCCCTCGGCGAAACTCAACCAACGGAGCATGGGCGTGAATTATCTCGCGCAGGGCGCGAACAAGAAATCGCTGACGCTCAACCTCAAAACCGAACGGGGTCGCGTAATCTTGAAACAACTCGCCACGAACGCGGACGTTTTCGTGGAGAACTATCGCGCCGGCGCGCTTGCAGCGATGGGGCTCGCCCACGCCCATCTCGAAACACTCAACCCGGAGCTCATCTACTGTTCGATGACCGGCTTCGGGCAGCGGGGCGCGAAAGGCGATACCACGGCTTACGACAACGTGATCCAGGCGGCATCGGGCTTGATGAGCCTCAACGGTACCGCCGAGGCAACGCCGCTGAAAGTGGGCCCCGCCATCGTCGATTTCTCGAGCGGCATCACCGCTGCGTTCGCGATCGCGAGTGCTTTGTTTCAACGAACGCATACCGGAAGGGGGCAATACATCGACGTCGCTATGCTGAACACGGCGATGTCCCTCATGACCACGAATGCCGTCGTGAACATTTTCCGCGGCGGAGAGCTCACCACACCCAAAGGCAATCGCAGCGCCGAGGCAGGCATCGCCTGCTATGAGACTCGAGACGGTCTGCTCATGCTCGCGGCATTCAACCCGAAACAGCATCGGCGACTCTGGCAGGCACTCGGTAGACCTGACTTCGCAGAGCTTTCGAGCTGGGATGACATTATCGGGAAAGCGGAGACATTTCGGCCGGTTCTAACCAAACGGCTCAAAGACAAGACCGCCGCCGAGTGGGAAGTTTTTTTCAAGGACGTACGCGTCCCCGCCGAGCGAGTGAGAAATCTCAGCGAGGCCATCGCACTTCAAAAATCGACGACGCCCGGCTATTTCCATTCGCTCGAGTCCATGTTTCCCGAGGAAGAGGGGCCGCTCGAAGTTCCCCTTGCCGCGTTTTCACTCCAACACGGCGGCGCAGCGGTGACGTCGCCCCCACCAGAGCTCGGTGAGCACAATCACGAGATTCTGACAGAGCTGGGCTACGACGACGACACCATCGAAGACATGCGCACGAACGGCGTCGTCTAACTATGGTCACGCGCCTCGAGGCCACGCCCTTCACTACCATCCCGGAAGAGCTCCACTACCAGGGCGAGCCCACCGAGTGGACAAAGGCGGTGCGGCCCGGGAAACGTATTCACTCCTTTCTCGAGGGACCCACTCTCGACCGCAACGGGAACCTCTACGTCACCGACACGCCGCACGGGCGAATTTTTCGAGTCAACGCCGCCGGGGAGTGGGAAACGGCTTTCGAGTACGACGGGCAACCGAATGGGCTCGCGATCCATCGGGATGGGCGGTTGTTCGTGGCCGACTATCAACGCGGCATCGTGGAGATCGACTCGCCGAGCGGTCGAGTGAGCTCAGTGTGCGACGGATACCAGGGTAAACCGTTCGCAGGTTGCAGCGATCTTGTATTCAAGAGCAACGGGGAGCTCTACTTTACCGACGCCGGGCACAGTAGCCTGCAGGATCCGAGCGGCTGCGTGTACCGATTGCCGGTGGGTGGGGACGTGGATTTGATGGTCTCGGGGGTTCCCTATCCCAACGGCCTGGTGTTCAATCCGGATGAATCCGAGCTCTTTGTCGCAGCCACGCGAGCCAATGCGGTCTGGAAGTTTGCCCCGGAGACCGCGGGTCCGATGATGATGGGATTGTATCTTCAACTCTCGGGCGGGCTCGGCCCAGACGGTCTCGCAGTGGATATCGGCGGACGCTTGGCGGTGGCCCACGCGCGCAACGGTATCGTGTGGATTATCGATGAATACGGCGAGCCAGCCTATAGAATCACGACGGCGGGGAAAAGCGTTACCAACGTCGCCTACGGCGGCATTGACAATAAAACCCTCTTCATCACCGAGGCGGACAACGGCTCGATCCTCCAGGTCGAGCTCGACACTCCCGGACAACCCCTCTTTTCTCATCAGTAGAAAGTCGACTTCGATGGCACGAGACAAGACGAGCATCACCGGCAACATCCCAGCAGTGGTCACTCCGTTCGACGAGAACGGCCAGATCGACATCGCTGCGTTCACCGGCCTCATTGAGTGGCACCTCTCACGCGGCGTCGACGGAATTTGCGTGGCAGGCGACAACGGCGAATCGTGGTCGCTCAGCGCCGACGAACGAAAACAGCTCACCGACGAAGCGGCCCGAACCATCGACGCTCGTGTGCCGCTCGTCGTTGGCGCGACGGCAACCAGCAACCAGGAGTCGGCCGAACACGCCGCCATGGCGGCGGAGGCGGGCGCCAATGCAATCCTGCTGATGCCGCAAACGTATGTGCTCAAGGCGAGTCAGAACGAGCTCGTCGCACGATTTGCTCTCGTGGCCGATGCGACCGACATTCCCGTCATCTTCTACAACTCGCCGCGGCGGGCCGGCCTCGACATCAGCATGGAGCAACTCGCAGCTATTTGCGAAGTCGCCCCCATCGTCGGGATCAAAGAATCGTCGCGCGACTTTTTCCATACCACTCACTTGCTCGAACACTTCGGCGAGAAGATCGCGGTATTCATCGGACCCTGTCACTACATACTTCCCGGCCTCGCTCTGGGAGCCGCGGGCTTCATCGCGACCGGCCCCGAGCTGCTGCCCCCAGAGTCGATGCGTCGCATCCTGACCGTGGGGCGTGAAGCCCCCGGCGCCGAGTACGCCAAGCTCCATTTCCAACTCACGGCTCTTTACGAAACGTTGATGAGGCTCGGCACCTGGCCCTCTTCGTTGAAAGCCGCGCTCGAGCTCCTCGGCCGTTCGGCCGGCGTTGTACGTGAGCCGATTCTTCCTCTCGATGGGGACGCGGTCGCGAAACTTCGAACCGCGCTCATCCGCATCGGAGTCATCCACTAGTGAACGACGACCTGCGAATCCAGGGCGCCGTTTTTAGAGGTCGCCCCGTACGCTTCCAAGTCGACGATCAGTGGATCCAAAGCTACGAAGGAGAAACTGTTGCCGCCGCGCTATGGGCCTGCGGCATCCGTCACCTGCGCTCCAGCCCAGTGATGGCGGCCCCCCGGGGCATGTTTTGCTATATGGGCCTGTGCCAAGAGTGCGTGGTTCTGATTGACGGCAAGCGCGAGACGAGCTGTTCGTTTCCGGTCTCGGACGGCCTGCGGGTCAGCCTTCTGAAAACACCATGACCGGGTACGACGTCATCGTGATCGGCGCAGGCCCCGCGGGCATGGCAGCGGCAACCCGTGCGGCCGAGCTCGGAGCTCATACGGCTCTCATCGAACAAGGCCCTGAGCCCGGCGGGCAGGTGTACCGTCCGCTGCCGAGTCAATTCAGCGCGGGCGGGGACGCGCATCCCGGAGATGAGCTCCGCGAACAACTTCGCTCCAGCACGGCCACGGTTTTGGCGAAGCATGCTGTTTGGAACCTGGCTGACGGTTATCACGTGGATGTCATCGGACCGCAAGGGACAAAACGACTGCAAGCTCGAACCCTCATCCTGGCCACGGGTACCTACGAGCGCTTCGTGCCCGTCCAAGGCTGGACGTTGCCCGGAGTCATCGGCTTGGGCGCGGCGACAGTCTTGATAAAATCGCAGCAAGTCCTTCCCGGCCGCAACGTCGTCGTTGCCGGCGCAGGACCCTTGCTCCTGCTCGTCGCCGCGATGATTCTCGAAGCCGGAGGGCGGGTCGCCGCGTTTGTCGATCTCAACGGAGTGACGGATTGGACCGCGCGCTTGCCGACAATGCTGTCTCGGCCCGACCTGATCTGGCAGGGGAGCCGATGGTGGAGTCGGCTCCTCCGAGCGGGCACCCCCGTTTTTCGACGGCATGTCATTACGTGCATCGAAGGTGAGAACGACGTAGCGGGCGTTCAACTGGCCCGGGTCGATCGCAACTGGCGGGCAACTCACCGGGAAGCTCGAACCATTGCCGCAGACACTGTGTGCATGGGCAACGGACTGTGTCCTTCGACCGATATGACACGGCTGTTGAAGCTCGGGCATCGTTTTGCGCCCGAGCTCGGCGGGTGGGTTCCCGAGGTCGACGAGAACTTCCGGAGCGAACGAGAGGGCTTGTACGTCGTGGGCGACGGCGCCGGGGTGCGCGGTGCGGCTGCCGCACCTCTCAGTGGCGAGATTGCGGCGCTATCGGCCGCGCACGCGCTGGAGCGGATCGATCGAGATCAGCTCGAGCGCGCAAGGACTCCACTCGTCCAAGACTTTCGGCGCGCATCCCGGTTCGGTCTCACAATGAGCGGACTCACGACGGTGCGAGCGGGCCTCATCTCGGACATCTCGAGCGACACAGTCGTTTGTCGCTGCGAGGACATCACCCGCGGGCAGATCGACGACGCCGTCGCCGCCGGCTGCCGCGATATCAATCAAGTCAAGGCGGCAACCCGTTGCGGGATGGGTCCATGCCAGGGAAAGATGTGCGGGGATGCAGCGACGTCGATCCTGGCATCGCAGGTCGGCTCTCACGAGCAAGTCGGCCAATTGACCGCGCGCCCACCGTTTCGTCCGGTCGACACCAAGGCGCTCACGGGCTCGTTCGACTATGACGACATCGTGATGGCGGAGCACGCGCCAACGTGAGCGACGCCTCTTTCGATGCTGTCATCCTCGGTGGTGGGGTCATGGGCTCGGCCGTTGCCCTTCGCCTGGCTGAAGGCGGCATGCGCGTCGCGCTGTTCGAGCAGCAAGCACTCGGCGCCGGCGCTTCGGGGGTCAACGCGGGGACGCTGTCGCTCCAGACGAAACGGGCCGCGTTGATGCCGTACGCACTCGCCGGCCATGAACTGTGGCGCCGGGCGGGAGCACGCGTCGGTTATCGTGAGACGGGAGGGCTGACGCTCGCATTCACTCCGGACGAGGCAGGGGCTCTCGAGGAGCTCGTCGAACAGCGACGCCAGGCCGGCGCGCCCATCGAGCTCATCCATGGGGACCGCGCCCGGGAGCTCGAGCCGCAGCTGGGCAAACCCATCGAAGCCGCGAGCTATTGCGCGCTCGACGGGTACGCGAACGCGAGCCTGACCGGCCTGTACTACCGGGGCCTCTTGGCAGAAGCGGGCGTCCACGTGCGCGAAGCTCAGCGTGTCGAGACGATCGATCGTGAATCTCGAGGCTTTCGCGTTCACGCGACGTCGGAAGCCTGCATTGGGACCCGACTCGTTCTCGCCGGGGGCGCATGGCTGAAGCAGGCGGGTGCGTTGCTGGGAATCTCCCTTCCCATCATCGTGCGAGCGAATATCGTCAGCGTGACCGAGCGCATGCCTCCGCTACTACGCGGCGTCGTTCTCCACACCTACGGTCGCCTGACGCTCAAGCAGAAACCAAACGGGACGTTTCTCATCGGCGGAGCGTGGCAGGGCGAAGGCGACCCGACCCAAGGCCCCGGTCGAGTGACGCCAGAAGGTCTGATCGGTAATCTCCGGCTCGCCGAGTACGCGCTACCGCCGCTCGCGCGCTCGCGTTTGATCCGCAGCTGGGTCGGGTACGAAGCACGAGCGCCGGACGTGCTGCCCCTCGTGGGCGAGATCCCCGACTACCCGAACGCCTACGTGATTGGCGCCGTTCTCGGTGGCTACACAATTGGCCCGTATATCGGCCGACTGTTGGGAGACGCGGTGCTCGGCCAAGAACCCGAGCTGGCGCTGTTCCCACCCGCTCGCTTCGACCTGGCGCCCGCGGGGGCAAACTAGAGAGGATAGGGAACTACCATGAGTGAAGACACACCGCTGTCAGACAAAGTCGCGGTCGTTACCGGTGGAGGCAGTGGTATCGGTAAAGCGACCGCGCTGCGTTTTGCCCGAGCTGGCGCGCGTGTCGTCGTTGCCGGGCGGAGTCGCGCCGCCCTCGATGCTGTCGCCAAACAGACCCACGGCATCGGGATCGTCACCGACGTCGTCGAAGAGGAGCAGGTCGAATCTCTCTTCAGTGAAACGAAGCAACGACTGGGGCGTGTAGACGTTCTGCTCAACAACGCCGGCATCAGCGGTCCGATCGCTGCTCTGACCGAAATGGACACGGCGCGCTGGGACGAGTGCGTAGCTATCAACCTTCGAGGCGCCATGCTTTGCATGAAACACGCGGGGCGTCTGATGTGCGAGCAAGGGTCCGGCGCAATCGTGAACGTGTCGTCCCTGATGGGACTGAGGGGTTATCCGATGAGAAGCGCTTATTGCGCGACTAAGTTTGCGCTCATCGGCATGACCGAGGCGTTTGCGCACGAGGTCGGACAGTACGGGGTGCGCGTCAACGCACTTTGCCCCGGCGCAGTGCACGGAGAGCTCATGGAGCGCGTCATCGCGCGCAGGGCCGAAGCCGAGAGACGGACAGCCGAAGACATCATCAAGGAAAACTACACGGAACCGGCCGCCTTGAGAAAATGGGTGAGCCCGGAGGAAGTTGCCGAAGCCGCCCTCTACCTCGCGAGCGACGCCTCGAGCGCGATCACCGGCGAGCGGATCAAAGTCGACGCCGGAAGGCTCTGAGCTGATTCAAAGCCTCTGACACCGCCGCAGCGGCCCCCTTGCCCGTGCCCGTTCCTGGAAACAAAGGCAACACCGCTCAACGGTCCTGAGACTTGATCCGCCCCACGATGCGCTCGACGATCTCCCCGCGGTAGTGCGCCACGTCCCTGGGTTGAGCCCCCTCCGCGACTGCATAGCGCGTCGTCACCGTGAATCTTTTTTCCTCGGGCTCCGATTGAATGAAAACTTTGACGAGGGTCGGATAAGGCGTTTCTCCCTCGCCCGCCCATTCCCACGTCAAGGTGCCAACAAGGTTAGGTCCAGCCGACTCGCCCAGCGTAGCACCCGCGGCGGTGAGGGCCTTTTCCAAGTCTGCTGCCACTTCCGCGGCGTGGTCCCCCTCGAACTGAATGCTGCCAAGGGTCACTCCCTGGAGCTCCGGTGGGGACCCGCAACCCGTGCTGAGTCCCGCAAAAAAAACGACGAAAAGAAACACTAACGCGTATCTCATGATCCCCTTTTGCCTTGATTATCTCGACCGATCACGCGGGTGGGTCGATGCCAAACAGGACGGACCCGTCAGCTCGAACCGTCCAAGCCCGAACATGGTTGTAGTGGTATCGCGTTCCCGGACCGCGAACGTCCATCAGCTCTTGCAAGGACGGCTGCGTGTAACCGGTCTCGTCGGTGG
Organism: uncultured Acidobacteriota bacterium; assembly: GCA_947259165.1. GTDB lineage: Bacteria > Acidobacteriota > Vicinamibacteria > Marinacidobacterales > SMYC01 > CAMYKY01. Next base: position 18,759 of record CAMYKY010000147.1, read on the forward strand.
CGCGGCTCATAATCACCGACTCTTTGCCGTCCCAGTTCCATGGCAGTCGGAAACGCGTATGGCATTTCGGGAGCACGGGCTCTTCGAGCTCGGCCTGGTGCCAGCTTTCTCCACCGTCCGTGCTGACATCGACGCGCACGATCTTGCCTCGCCCGGTCCATGCAATGCCGGTGATCGTCCACCAGCCCTTTTCAGAAAGCTGGACAGGGTGGGCGGGGAACGTGATGAGGGACTTGGCGTCCATGACGAAGCTGAAGCTTCGGGCGGTGCCGTCCGGAAGTGGGTCGGTGTACTTTGCCGTCTCCTCGCGGCTGCCAAACGGGCGATCGGAAAGCTCGATTCGCCGGATCCATTTGACGTTGGAGCTACCCTCGAAGCCTGGAAGAAAAAGCCGCGCGGGGTAGCCTTGCTCAGGTCGAAGCGCTTCCCCGTTTTGACCGTAGGCGATCATGGCGTCATCCCACGCTTTCGACACCGGAATACTGCGCGTCATGATGGCGGCGTCCATGGCTTCTGCGAGAAACCAGGTCGCCTCCGCGTGGACCCCCACTTCTTCGAACAGATTCGCCAAGGGCACACCCGTCCATTCGCTAGTGCTCGTGAGGCCGTCCGCATGCTGCGGTGTCATCTCGCGCTGCCTATCCTCGGGAGGTCGATAGGAGCGGCCGCCATTGCCCGAGCACTCCAAAAAACGAATCCTCGAGCGCGCGGGAAAACGTTTCAGCTCCGCGAGCGTATAGATCTTGGGTTTGTCGACCATCCCATGAATGAGGAGCGAATAGCCTTCGGGATCGATCTCAGGAATACCACCATGATGGCGCTCGAAGTGAAGATCCGAAGGAGTGATGATGCCGTCGAGATCCTGGAGCGGCGTGTGCGAGGACGTTCGCGTGGATCGGTACGGGATCCGCTGCACTTTTTCGTGCGGTGAGCGCTGCCCAAGCTCGCTCGCAAGACGGCCTTGAACCTTGGTCGGGTCCACCGGCGCGGTCGTTTCCTGGGCTCCGCTCTCGCCCGAAAACACCGCAGAGCCCAAGGCCGCGGCGGCCCCGGCCAAAACCTTGCGTCGACTGACTTTCTTGGACTTCGACATCAAATCCTCTCCTCCGTTCGCGCCCGAGTATACCTAATACGACCCAGGCCGACTACGCTTCGAATGCCACCCGCGCAGACGGAGACGGCGCGCTAGCGCCGTCGGGTGAGCAACTGTGATTGGACGTCTTTCCTAGTCAAGAGAACTCCCCTTGTCTCGCTTCGCGAGCCTCCGTGAAACGCTCTCCCCCAAAGGGGAGAGGTTTAATTGATAGGTCAGCGATCCTACTTGTCTGTTCCTGAGTAGTAGCCTTGGCGGGTGCGGACGATGAGCTCGTCACGGTCTTTAACGTGGACCTCGAGAGGACGCCAGTTTGCCTCGTTCTCGGGGTCGGGTCCGGTTCCCGCTGCTGCC
>CAMYKY010000148.1 GCA_947259165.1 uncultured Acidobacteriota bacterium
CAGCTCCGACGTCCCGCTGTCGAACGCGGTGACCCCGATCCTCGCAAGCCTCACCTGCACCGTAGGCCGGTTCGAGATTCCCGGCTGGGCTTCGCTCGGAGAGTCGCTCGTCACCCAGCCCGCCGGAGGCACAGTAGCAACGTGGGCGCCCTCCGGCCTCTCCTACAACGAACAGGCGATGATCCTGAACCGCGCGTTCGTATCGGAGATCCCGCGACGACACTGCGCTGAACGTAACCTGCCGTTCGATATACTCGGCCGAATGGCATTGCGTGACCACGCGATCTGGTGGCCTGGCCTGTTCGCGTTACCGCTTCTGCTCGGCCAGGCCATCCACACCCGGCGCTCGACTCCCCTTTTGCCGAGCGCTCCGTCTCCACATTCGGGAACGTATGTCCCCATGGAAGCCTCCAAGGCACGCGGTCTCTCGATCTACCTCGTGGGGGAATCAACGGTCGCCGGCGTGGGTGCGCGAAGCCACGAATACGCGCTGAGCGGCCAACTCGCGCGAAGGCTGGCTGAGACTAGCTCCCGCGCGGTGCGCTTTAGTGCATTCGGGCTCATCGGTGCGCGCGCCAAAGATTGTCTCGAGTTTCAGATAATGCTCGAGCTCGTCCCTGAGTTGAGCGAGACTCCGGCCGATCTAGTGGTCGTGACGCTCGGGGTGAACGACACGACGAAGCTCACAACCCGCGCGAGTTGGCGGGAAACGCTGCGCCAGATCGTCACGTGCCTCCGCGAGACCTCGAACGCCCCGATTCTTTTCACGGGCGTGCCACCGATGGAACACTTCCTTGCACTGCCCCAGCCGCTGCGTCAGATCCTCGGCGCCCGCGCGCGGATGCTCGACGACGATATCGCCCGCCTGGTTGCGGCAACCGTCGGGACGCATCACCGTCGCATCGACCTGACGTTCGAACCCGCGTACCTCGCCGCTGACGGATTCCATCCCTCAGAGCTCGGCTACGCAATGTGGGCAGAGCAGCTTGCCGAAAACGCAGGCTCGCTCGTCGCTTTCAGCGCAGTTGACGATCCTTGACTTTCTACTTTGTCGTTTGCAACATGAACTTCGAGTATATGGTCGATGCAGGCTACGACTACATGGAAGCCCCAAAAGTGTGGGAAGTGTTCAGCGAGCGCAGCAAGGATCAGGGCTCCGTGCAGAATTTCTTCTTCAGTGACCATTCGACTCACCGTGCTCGCATCAGCAACTTGACTCGCGAAATCAACACGAACTACCGGAGCAAGGTCGATCGGGCAACGCTGAAGACGAACGAAACCGCATACCAAGGCGCAACGGCCAAGCTCAAAGCCGCGGCCAACGCCGACGCAACGCGGTAGTGAGACAACCCACGGCGATCGCTGCGCTTGCGCCCGGGCTCGGCAGTGATTCGTCAGAAGAACAAGCTGACCGAGACGTACATGGCGATCCCCGCCGCGCCGTACTCCGATGGCAGAGGTGCGATCAGCGTCGCCTCGTTGTCGCCGAAGCCGAAGAAAACCCCGCCGCTTACGCTGGCTTCATTACTGAGCGAGCGGGCGACGCTTGGGGCGATCAGAAAACTTCCGTCGCCGACGTTCCACAGCCCCAGCGCAGCTAGACTCCACAACGGGTGGAGCTGATACGATGCCTGGACCGCCGTCTCGTCACGGCCAAGGACTTGAAGCTCACCACGAAGGAACGGGTCGGTCTGAAACAATTCGAGATAGTCGTCCGCGCTCGAAGCAGCCAGGCCATCGTGCTGGTACTCGACCACGACGTAGAGATCGCGGTTGTCGAGGCTGAACAGGCGGTCGAAGCCGACCGTTCCGCGAAACTTCACATCCCCATGGATCTCGCGCACGACACCTTCACCGCGAAGCGCGAAGCTTCCCACGGAGCCGGCGGCGCCGAACGCCCCAGTCACGTCCCCGTAGAGCGAGCCTCCCCAACCAGAGAGCTCCCAGTTCTGCCACGTGGTCAGAGCGCGGCCGAGCGTGGTGAGCTCCTCGCCCACGTGCTCGTTTTGCGTCGGTCGCACCACGAGGTCGATCTCGCTGAGCGGGCCGGGAGACACGCGGATACGAGCCGCGTCGACGCCGGCACGGAACTCACGAAAGGGGTCGGCGGGGTTGAAGGGCGAGAAGGGATCGGCGGGTGTCAGAAACAGCGTCGTTGCCCACGAAACCGCTTGGCGGCCCACGGTGAGCTCGAACTGACGCGACGGGCTCCAGCCGATTTCGAGACGATCGAATCGGTGTTGCCAGAGGAAGTGCTCTTTCTCGGCTAGGGTCCACTGAAGATCGAGCCATTCGCCCCCGCTGGGAACCGAGCCCACGAAAAAGCCTTGGGTGTCATGCTGGCGAACGGTGGCGACTTGCTCATACGCAAAGCGGAAGGAGACCTCTCCCCAAGCGGGATCGCTCGTCACCCGGATGCGGTTGAAGTCGCTGGCGCCTCCTTCGGAGAAGTCGGTCTCCTGGCTCCACAGTGGTACGTTTTGGTAGTAGAAGGTGACGGGCTTGGATTGGGCCAGAACAGCTTGAGCGGTGAAGACGGCGGCCCAAGTACAAAGCGAGACGGACCGGCGTTGTCGCGCCCCCTCACTAGTTCTTTGTGTCACCTTTCGCTTCAAGATTCGCGGGACTCGTCGGCCACGATCGAACCGTCGACGAGGCTGACGAGACGGCGGGAGCGTTCCATCACCCGGGCGTCGTGCGTGGCGAAGACGAACGTCGTTCCCAGCTCGCGGTTCAGCTCGAGCATCATGTCCAGGAGCGCCTCACTCGAACGGGAATCGAGATTCGCGGTGGGCTCGTCCGCTAGAACCAAGGCAGGTCGAGCGACGACGGCGCGCACCACGGCGACCCGCTGTTGTTGGCCGCCCGAGAGCTTTCCGGGTCGGCGGTCTTCGAGGCCACTGAGTCCGGTTCGCTCGAACAGCTCCTTCACCCGCTCGTGCCTCTCGGCGTCCTCGACGCCCTGAAGCAGCAGCGGAAACTCCGCGTTCTCCATCGCGGTTAGAACCGGCAGCAAGTTGTAGGCCTGGAAAACGAAACCGACTTGCTCGAGTCGGAGGCGAGCGAGCTGGATGTTCGACATCTCGGTGAGATCGTGGCCCGCAACCCAGACACGTCCCCTCGTAGGTCGGGTGAGTCCACCAATGAGATTGAGGAGCGTCGTCTTTCCGGATCCCGACGGACCCGCCAGTGCTGTGAACTCGCCTCGCTCGATCTTGATCGAGACGCCTTGCACCGCCTTGACTTCCTCTGCCTCCTGTTCGAAGACCTTCCAAACCTCACCGGTTCGAACCGCCGGCACGTCTTCTTCGGTCATACAATCATCGCTCGAATTTCATGGCTTCCGCCACATCGATTCGCGTGGCGCGATAGGCCGGGTACAACGACGCGAGCACTCCGATAGCGAACATGAAGGCAAGAGCTTGAATCACCCGGGCCACTCGAAAATACGGCACGATCACCGGCTCCATCACCACTCCGGAGAAGCTCCACTCCTCGTCCCACATTCCCGAAATGTCGAGCCCATCGCCCCAAAAATAGAAGGTAATAAACAAACCGAGTGCGATCCCGACAACACCACTCAAAGCGGTGAGGATGAGCCCTTCGATCAACACGAGCGTCCCCGTTTGACTCGGCGTGAGGCCGAGCGCTTGCAGCACACCGAACTCGCGATAGCGGTGCAAAACCGACATGAGTACGGTATTGACGATGCCAAGGCCGATAATGGTGAACAAGATGCCTTGGAACAAGTAGTTGCCAAAATCATCGATGCGAACCGCCGCATCGAGTGCAGGCATGGCCTCGCGCCACCCCATCACCGTCGCGGCGCCCACTTCGATGGGACCCGCGAGCTCACGACCCAGATCCCGTCGCAGCCCCTCGACTTGACCGCTCTGGCGGACGAGGATCGCAATATTGGTGACGTCGTCGCCCGAGTGCAGCCACTCTCCCGCGGTCTCGAGAGGGATGTGGATGAGCGATTCGTCGATCTCGGGAACGCCGCTACGAAAAACACCGACGACTCGCAACAGCTGCCCCGCGATCTCGCCCTCTGCGTCTTGGGTGGTGACCACGAATCGCGACCCGACTTTCAGCTCGAGGCTTTCGACGAGTCCCGCGCCCACGTAGGCGGCAAGGCGGTCCTCGGGTTCGAGGTAGCGCCCTTCGGTGACTTTCTCGTCGAGAATCGTGAACCGTGCCTCCGACGCCGGATCCACGCCGACGATCTGAGCGGGTCGCGCACCGGCAGCAGAGCTCGCCAAACCTCCGAGCGTGAGCTGCGGCGTCGCAATGAGCACACGCTCGGCGATTCCCGCTCGCGAAAGCGCTGTTCGCGATGCAACACGAACGTCCGCCGGCAGACGGTCGTCGATCTTGCGGCTCGATCGAAACTCCGGACTTTGGATCGTGACATGACCACCGCCCATGCGCACCGCGGACTCGATCCACGCCTCATGGGTCCCATCGCCAAGTGGGAGCGACATCATTAACAGCGTTCCACCGATGATCATCGCCAGAGACGTCAACACTGACCGGCGAAGGTTCCGGCGCAGATTGCGAACCGCCAGTCTCGAGACAACGTGAAAGCGTTTGCTCATATTCCAGAGAGCGTATCGGCCGGCGGTACGCGCGCCGCGTGCGCCGCAGGATAGAGGGCAGCGACGAACGCAGTGAACAACAGCGCCACTGCCGACCAAACAGCGACGGGAAAGTTGTACTCGACCCGTAGCGTCGGCCGCATCAGCGCGCCGAACATCGTGAAGTCACCATACATGAAGCTCAGGTCGGGCGGCGCATTGTGCCACCAAAACATCACTGGGAACGTAACGGTAGCGCCGACGACGAGGCTGAGAATGCCCAGGGCCAAAGCTTCGTATAACACCGTCAAGACAACTTGCACAGGCGTCGTTCCGAGGGCCAGCATCACGGCGAGCTCGCGACGTCGCTCGAACGTCGCCATCAGCATCGTGTTAGCAACACCGAAAATGGCGATAGCGAATACGACTCCAATGACGATGAAGTACCAGGACTCGACGAGACGCGTGTAGTCGAGCATATCCGGGCGGAGCACTGTCCAAGGCACGACTTCGAGCTCGAGTCCCATGGGCGCCACCGCCTGGGCGATCCGGCGGGCCGCTTCCGGCGCTAACCACGGATCCGTCGTCGCCGCCGCCACCTCGTGGATGCGACCGGGCTCGAGCGCGAGCAATGTCTGAAGCGTATCGATCGGGATCAAGGCGTAGGCATTGTCGAGCTCGGTCATGCCAGAGCGATAAATACCCGCGACCCGAAACAGGTCGTTTCCCATCGAGCCATCCGCGGCCGGAACCACGAGCACCACTTCGTCGCCCATGGCGATCTCGAGCTGGCGCGCCATCTCGTGGCCGATCACGATCTCGTTTCTCCCCGGGCGCGGGACTTGACCTTCCTCGATGCCCGTGAGGATCCGACTCACGCGAGGCTCGAGCGCGATGTCGACGCCCATGATCATTCCCGCGGACGTCGCATCGCCAGAGCTCACGAGGCCGCCAGCATAGACGCGCGGTGCAGCAGCTTCGATCGCGGGATCCGAGACCACGGCCGATAGGAGGGCGGACACATCCGCGCCATCGCGATCTCCGATGGTGTCGTAGAGGCTTCGCTCCGGTCGGTAGTCGGCCGCGTGGACCTGAAGTTGCCCCGTCAAGATGCCGGTGCCGTTTTCGACCATTTCGGCTTTGAGCCCGTCGGCCCAGCCGACCATAAAGACCACCGCGAAGTAGCCTGCCCCGAGGCCCAGCGCGGTGATGAACGTCCGCTTGCGGTTACGTCCGAGGTTTCGCCACCCGATGCGCCACCAAGGGGCAGGTGCCGCCATCCGCTCTACCGACGCCGTTTCAGGGTTTGGAGTGAGAAGAACGATTGCTCTAGATCGATATCGAATTCGAGATCGTCGTAGAGCATCGTCGTCCGCTCGCCGGGTTTGTCCGCCGGCTGCATATGCATCACCGCCGGCACCTTCCGTCCACCCATCACGCGAAACTCGCTAAACTCCATCGTCCGCGCGAGCACATGGTCTTCGTCGTAGTAACGCGCCCACAAGGGCATGTAGTCGCCCTTGCGTACTCGGTACTCGATGGAGCCCCAGACGACCGCCGCTTCCGGTTTGGGTATCAACGTGAACTCCCACACCTCCGCTCCGTCCCGCTCGCCCTCGAAGCTGGTCTCGATGTCGAAGTCTTCAACCAGGCGGCTCTCCTTGACGAGATCGTCGTTCGTGAAGTGGGAGCCCATCCACGCGCCGGACATCATCGATGCCGGAACCTTGATGGTGCGATCGACCTTTGGCAAGTAGTTCCAGATATCCTTTTCTGCCTTGAGGGTCGCGGTACCGGCTTCTTTCGCCGGCTGGGTCACGCGAACCAACGAGTATTCGGTGCCGAGCGACCACACTTCCATGGTGATGCTGCGATTCCAGTGCTCGGTCACGACCTCCATTGTGGCAGTACCGTGACTCGAAGCGCCCCGCAGGATGCGATCGACCTTATCGACAATATCGTGCGGCGTCTCCTGGCCATACGCGAGCAACGAGACCCAGACAACTCCCGTGGCCACACCGACTGCGAACGTGATGCGTTTTCCCTTCATGCGACAACCTTTGCCCAGAAGCGAGCATAGCACAGCGCTTCCGCGTACCGGCGTAGCGTTTGAGCTCGCATCGGTCGGTGCACTTTCGTCGGAACACTCTAGCCCGCGATTCGAGCCCACCGGATTAGGGTGCGGAAGCTCGGGGGTTTTCCGTGCATCAACAAGCCGATGCGAAAAACCTTGCCGGCGAACCACAGCGCGCCATAGACCGATGCGACACCGATCGAAAGCGACAACCCCACTTGCCAAAACGGCGGTGGTGAGTTGCTCGTCATCCGTAGCAGCATCACGAACGTGTTCACCGGAGGAACGAAGCTCGTCACCACGGCGAGCGTGGAATCTGGGTTTCGGCTGATCGGAAGCCACAGAAGCCAGGGCACCATCATCACGACCATCAGCGGCGTCAACAGCGTCTGCGCCTCTCGAAGCTCGTTCACCGCGGCGCCAATCGCAGCCATCAGGGAGGCGATCACGAAGTAGGCGATGAAGTACGAGAGCAACATGTACGCGATGAGGCCAGCGCTGAGGGCCCCCGTCAGGGAAAAGGCCACGAGCCCGAACAACCCTGCGCCGGAGTAAATCCCGAGGACGAGAAACCCGACAACGAGCTGACCGATAACCTTACCGGTCATGAGCTCCATCGGCGACACTGCTGAGAGAAGCATCTCGACGACGCGACTCTGCTTTTCTTCAATGGTCGTCGTCACCAGGTACTGCCCACTCACCAACACCGACATCAGGACCATCGCGGTGAAGCCGAGAGGCAGCACGAAGTTCAACATCTCGAACGTCTCGCGCTCTCCCTCGTCGGTCACCGTGATCGAGCGACGGTACGGCACGCGGATCAAAGCGTCGAGCTCGGCCCGGTCGAACCCGCGCGCATCGACGCGAGCATCCACGATCGCGTCACGGATCGCGGAATGGAGCTCCCGCTCGAGCCGGTCATCGAGCTTCTCGCGAACGAAAAGCTCGTAGCTTCCGCGCTGCGCATCAACGGCATCCGCCGGGACCACGGCGATGGCGAGGAGCGTGGATCCCTCTCTCAAAGACCGCTTCGCGTCCTCGAGGTCGTTGTCGAGGAGCACGACTTCGAGCTCGGGCACTTCCCCTAGCACCGCAGTCACGGCGACTTCTCCCACTCCGGAAGGAATGACGTCCACGGCGTCGTCGACTAGCTCAGAGCGCTTCCCCGCGAGAGTCGCCGGGTCCAAGTAGTGGCGTATTCCAGGATAGACGAGCCCGCCTGGATCTCGGACGAGCACTCGACCCTCGACCGGTGGCGCCGACTCGCTCATCAAAGCGGGCATCAGCACGAACACGCCGGCCACGAGACACGGCGTCAGCAGGATCCCGATGACGAACCCTTTGGTCAGCACCGTCGCGAGAAACTCGCGTCGCGCGACATGCAAGACGCGCGTCATAGTTCGCTTCTCCGCCACAGCGGCAGCGACAATCCGGCCGAGGGTCTCGGAAACGTCCGCGTCGCTTTCGACAGCTCGAACATCGGCTGGCGCACCGAGAGGCTCGAGCAGCACACTCCGAGGATCATGTCGGGCGCGCCTCGAGGTTGTCATCGAGCACTTTCTCGCCCTCATAGATCATGACGATGTGCTCACGGATCTGCTCGGCCTGGGGCACTTTCTGCTGCATTCCTTCGGAGAGCTCCTCAGAGCGCTTTTTCTCGACATCGGCGAGCCCGACTCTGTCGAGAACAATCGCGCGCATCATGACTTGATGTCTGGATTATGACACGCACGTATAATCAAAGAGGATGACGGACTCACGATGCCCCGACGAGGAAATACTCACCACCTACGTCAATGGCCACATCGATGACGATGAGCTCGCGGGGATTGCGAACCACCTGATCGACTGCGAGCGTTGCTACGCGACGGTCGCCACCAAGGCGCGCTTGTTGGCAAGCCGCGGACAACCCGCAACCATCGCGCCGCCCTTCGCGCTCCTGCCAGCCCTGCTCACGGGAGCCGTGATCGCGCTGGTCCTGACGGTGAGCCTGCGCCTGTTACTCTGGTGAACGTCCTGGCTTCTCTCTATTATTGATGACGGTCCTCGGCGAGGACCGTGGTGAGAGCATCGACGACCCGCTTTCGAGTCCATCGCGTCCGTGTTGGCTCCTCGGTTCGGCGAGTGGGCTGCTCGGCGTCCGCGGTGCTCTGGATTTGCGCGAGCGACGCGGAAGCAGCAGGCACTCCGTCGAAATCGTTGAAGTCCCCCGAGAAACCGAGAACCGGACTCAGCGTCTCCACGAGACCCGCGAGAGGGCGACCCATCACCTGCATATCGCCGTCCTTGTCGATATGGGGATCGGTCAGGACGGTCCAAAGAAAATCGAGCACCGACAACCGCGGGATCGAGAGGCCATAGTGAGCGTTCACGACGCGAATCATCTGATCCGCGATGATCGCATGTGAGGTATTCGACGGATGCACGGCGTCGAGGCTGAAGAGTCCGCCAAGAAAGCTGCGGGTCAACGGAATCCCGAAGACATCGATGGGGTTGTCCGCGAGGTGTGCGTAGATCGAGTTGACATCCAGCACTGGCGCACCAGCGTCAGCGGCTCGTGCCGCGATGACACTGTTGAAGAACGCAATCCGCTCTTCCACGATCGCGATCTCGCTCGAATCGAGCACAAAATCCGCGTTTTGAAGAATCCCGCCGTCGTCGATCCCTAGCCGCAGCAAGAGCATCACCACGATGCTCGTCCGGTACCCCGGTGGCAGGCCGAAGTCGATCCCAGTGAAGCGAATCAGATCGGCGTTGTCGAACAAAAACGCGATGTCGGACACGTTCGGGATGTTCGCGAACGCGACGAGGCTGTCCATTTGTCCAAGGCGGAAGGCGAGCTCTTCGAAGTCCTGCGCGAAATCCAACTCCGAAGTGAGCTGAGAGGCGTCCAGTTGATCCCAAGACGTTGCCGTTCTGAGCGCGTCGTTGTTTCCTATCCAACAAATCACGAGACCAGGATCGATCTGCTCCGCGATCTCGATTTGAGTTCCTTGACGCGGAAACAAGACGAGATCGGTCTCAGTGTCAATCGCGTCGACGGTCAGGGCATCCGCGGCGTCGCGCAGCAATGACCCTGTTCTGGCGCCGGATACGGCCAGGTTGGCTCCCTCGATCTCCGGACTCAGGCGAAATCGTTGCTCCGTGTCCCCTATCGTCGCAAAAGGAGATGTCCCGATGAGCGGCAACGGGAACGTCACCCCCATCTTCATCGCGATCCAATTGAGGTAGCTCGCCCGCTGGGTTCGGTTGCTCGCATCGCCAGCCTGGACCCCCTCGCCGATACTGTCCCCGAGCCCGACCAAACCCTCAGGGTTTTGGGCATGAGCCATACCCCCACCGAACACGAGAGCCATCAGAACCAT
>CAMYKY010000149.1:0-14881 GCA_947259165.1 uncultured Acidobacteriota bacterium
CTGACATTCGCGTATGCCGTATGCCGTATGCCGTGTACCGTGTACCGTGTACCGTGTACCGTGAGCCGCTTTAGAGCACGAGCTCCACACGGATCACACCCCGAGTGGGCCGATCCTGGTTTCGAAAGCCCAGCTCGAAGGCGAGACGGACTCTCGGATGGAGCCAAAGCTTCAATCCGGGGAAGAACTCGAAAAAAGACTTCGAAGGATCCGCGGTGCCGGGAGGCGGGCCGTGGACGAGCTCCATTCGCGCCGAGACCACGAGCTCGTCGCGAATGGCGTAGTCGAGTTGGGCGAATCCACCGGAAAGACTCAGCGGCTCACTCGTCCCTCCCGGATTCTCCGGGTTGGCGAACGAGTTAGAGTTCCGTCCGTAGAGGAACGTGCCATACGCGTGCGCTTGACCGAAGTACCACGAAACGTCACCCCCGAGGCGCACGAGACTATCGTCCCAAATCAGTAGGTCCTGCGAGACCAATCGCGCTAGCTTGTTACGGCCCCAGTACACGTACATACCAGCACGACCCTCACCGAAGCGGCGCACGAGACGACCGAACACGTTCGCGTCGAACGTCCCCCCATCTCCGAGGAGATCGGTTTGATCCTGACTTTCGTTGCCGTCCACGACCGAGATCGACCAACGGGTCGCATCGTCGAGGAAGCCTCCGACCTCGACACCATCGTGGTGAACCCCGATGTTGTCGGTTTCAAAACCCGTATTGGCGAAGTAGATCTCGTAGCGAAACAGCTGCGGCGTCCGCGTCTGCGTGAACGGGAGGTCGAGCTCTATGCGTCCGCCGCGTGCGTAAATCTCTTCGGGAACCAGCTCGAGTCGAACGAACGCGTTGTTCAGGCCTACGCGTCGAGAGTCATCACTTTCGACCACGTAGTTGTCGTCAATCCAATAGGACATCCGACTACCCAGATTGCCGGCACTCACGAGTCGGAACAAACCTCGCGTCTGAGCATCGCCACCCTCCTCGAACGTTTGGCGAAACGTACTCCGCAAGCTCACGGGCACCGACCTCAACCAATCCGTGATCTCGGTCACGTCGTCGTCGAGACGGTAGCCTCTCTCTTTGAACTGTTCGCCGAGAACGCTGAGCTTGGGGTAGCCGTCGTGACAAAAATGGCACGGCAATGCGTAGCGCCGCGAGAAAGCGGGAATGGCATCCGCCGCCTGAGGAACAACGACCGATGCAGTCGCAACGAGCAGCGAGAGGCGGAACAGGTGTTTCGACATGAGGAAGATGTAATCGTTATCCAAACACTAACAACAAGTTGCGGATTTGTCGACATACGGTTGCTAAACGAGGGTCACCTGGTTAAGAATCAGTACGGAAGCTCGGAGGGGCGTCGGCAACACCCGTGATTTGTAAAAAGGGCGTGCCTCGAGCGACTGCGGGTTTGAAATCGATTCAACAAATTAGGAGGGCGCTGTGGATCTACTGAAGATTGCGAGCGTACCGGCTGCCATGGTCTCGCCGAGTTCCACGGTCTTCGATGCGGTGCGTCTCATGAACGACCAGCAAGTCGGAGCCGTTGCCGTCGCCAACAAGAGTGTCCTGGCGGGCATTTTCACCGAACGCGACTTGATGATCCGAGTCGTCCTGGAAGGCAAAGATCCAAAAACAACGCCGATCGGCGACGTCATGACCACGGAATGCATTTCTGCCAAGCAAGACTTGTCTATGGGCGAGGCACTCCAGATCATGACCGAGAAGCATTTCCGTCATCTCCCCGTGGTCGACGACGACGAGAAAGTGCTCGGCCTGCTGTCGATTCGCAATCTGCTCCACCAGCGCGTCGACAAGCTCAGCCAAGAGCTCGACTCCGTCGTGGCCTTTTTCACGGCGGATGGGATTGGCGGGTAAGCGGTATACGGTATACGGATATCTTCTGAGGGTCACCGAGATCGTAGAACTTCACGCGCTCCTGTATAGATGAAAGCACGGAGTTAATTAACGGGCCCGTATACCGTATGCCGTGAACCGTGACCTCTATGAAACACCTCCGCAAGACGCTAACGTTTCAAGTGCCCGAGCGCATGGACTTCGTGAATATCACGTCGGACGTCGACGATGCGGTGCGGGAGAGCGGTGTCTCCGAGGGGCTATGTCTCGTGAACGCAATGCATATCACCGCGTCGGTTTTTATCAACGATGACGAGCCAGGCCTTCACGAGGACTACAAGAAGTGGCTCGAGTGGCTCGCGCCGTTCGACGCCAGCCCTGAGCGCTATCATCACAACAGGACCGGCGAAGACAACGGCGACGCTCATCACAAACGTCAAGTGATGGGCCGAGAAGTCGTCGTCGCCATCACGGAAGGCAAGCTCGACTTCGGCCCCTGGGAGCAAATCTTCTACGGTGAGTTCGATGGTCGCCGCCCCAAGCGAGTTTTGGTGAAAATCATCGGGGAATAAGTTCCACTTTCTGCTACACACGCAACCGGCCCAAGTGGCAACGGAGATTCTATGAAGACACTCGTCGGTACGCTCGTTTCCTCTCTTTTGGTGGTTTCGCTGTGCGCTGACGACGACAACGATATCGTTGTCCTCAAGGCGGACGAGCTGTCCACCTACCACGGCGAGCTTACAAAGCGACTGATAGACACATCGACGACGACCCGAGAAGCCTACGTCACCGGCGCGATCGGCGGAGACAGCCCGTTGCCCGAATCGGACGAGAGACGTCACTTTCTTTCCGTCGTCCATCGAAGCGGCTATAGCTGGGCCGAGTCCCATGAGTGGATCTCCGACTTCTACATCATCCTGGACGGCGCCGGTACACTGCTGCTCGGCGGTGAGATGGTCGACTCGCTCGCGATCGACGTACCGGGTGAGTGGCGCTCGCCTCAACTCACAGGCGCGAAGCCGCACGCTGTCACCAAAGGAGACTTGATCAACATCCCGAGCAACGTTCCCCACCAGTGGGACCTGAATGAAAACGAGGCGATCACCTACATCATCGTCAAGGTGCTGGAAAACACGAGGAAGTGAGAAAAAGGAGTCTGGCAGCGCAACCCCTCTCCCTCTATTGGGAGACGTTTCACAGCGCCCAAAGCCATTGGGTGAGGGGGCGCTTTTCTTGGCGTCCTGAGCAAACGTGCCCGTGCCCGTGCCCGCGTGCGTGCCCGTGCCCGATTACAAGCTTCTAGTGTCCCGTCCCAGACACTAGGCCTGAAAAAAAGAGCCAAGCTCGTTGCGATCCGCTGGAGCGCTCCCGAACATACCTAGTCGGGCACGAAGACGGGCACGGGCACGAAGACGACTCTGTTTCTTGGCGACGCCTCAGACTAGCGGACGACGCGCCGCCTTGGTTTACTGGACCAACTTCCCGCCGCGTACCCAAGTTTTGTCCGCGACGGTTACCGTGGTATCCACGAAGAAATTCCAGCGTACGTAACCGCCGGTCACGTCCCCGCCGAGCTCCGAGTTGTCGCCCAGCGACAAGCGGATCACACCGTCGCCGTAGCCGTAATAGGGAATCCACGGATTTTCTTCGGGCACGGCCAAGAGTGGATTGAACCCCAGGGCGAGCTCTCGAAAAGACTGGCTCGCTTCACCGGCGCTCTCAATCTCTCGCCGTGCGGCCTCCTCGCCTGACTCCGCCGACAGGGACACGACTTTCCCGTTCTCGAAGACGAGCTTCAGCCCGTGGACGGGTCTTTTGGACCACTGGGAGGGCGGGAACGCGATCGTGCCTTGCACGGTTTCTTCGAGAGGCGCGACGCGGACGGCGCCCGTGGGGAGCTCGATCTCGCGATCGATGAGAATGACCCCTTCGTCGGTGCGGGCCTTGGACGCGTAGCCGTCCTGGAAATTAACGGGGCGCTCACCGATGCGGAAGCGGATGTCGGTTCCTGCCGGGTTCGTCACCCGAACCTCGCCGGTGCGCATCGCCTCGGCAAAGCGGCGTTGGTGCGCCGCGACCGCTTCGTAGTCTGTTTCCAGCAGCGCCCGCTGGTAGTTCGCGTCGATGACATGCCGGGGCGGGAGCGGTTGTCCGGGAAGCGGAAAGGCGCTTCCGTTCTCGATCCAGTGGAAGTGGATGGTACGGCCTTGCCCGGCTCGAAGTAGATCTTGAATCGCAGCGTAGGCGGGATGTCCAGGATTTGCGCCCGGCAACATAACGGAAGCGTCCAGCGCTCCGAGCATCTCGCGGAGCTTCGCGCGTGCCGCGCGACCGCCCTCTCGCAACGTGGCCTCGCTCCAATCCTCGGGCACCGGCTCCTGGATCACATCAATGACACCGAGGTCGACGGCGCCGGCGCGCATGGCCTCGTAGCGAAGATACGGGATGAGCTCATCGAAGTGGCCGGGATGGGCGACCGCAAGGAACGTCTCGCCTTGCTTCATGGCGAGACGCTCAATGATTTTCTTCGCCATCGCTTCGTAGTCGAGCTCGAACCGCGGTGGCACCGACTGTGCCCAGCCGGATGCGCCGAGCAGAAGACTAAGAATGCAAATGCCGACTTTCATCGTCTTTTCTCCGGATCGTCTTTCGAAAGCAGCCAGCCGGTCACAAAAAAGGCCGAACCCACTCCGGTGATGCCGAGCATCGTGCGCATTTCATTGGTGCCAAAAAAATTGACCATTGCCAGCGTGACCGCCAGCATGCCAAAAATCTGCAGCGCGCGACCGATCGAATAGCGGATCCACACCCCCCATTTGACCTCTTTTTTTTTCGCCAAAACCGTCAGGTCCTTCCAAAGTTGCGCTCGATCTGTTCGAGACCGATTCGCAGCGTCGTCGGGCGGCCGTGCGGGCACACCGTCGGCTGTTGCGCTCTCCAAAGCTCCCGTACGAGGTATTGCATTTTCTCCATCGCGAGCGGAAAGTTCACTTTGATCGCCGCATGGCACGCGAGACGAGCCGCAATCCGGCTTTGCGCCTCGATCACAGAGGAGCTGCGGCAATCACGCTCCGCCTCACCCAGAGCGGCGCGCACCAGCCTCGAGGAATCGAGACCCGTTAGCGCCGCGGGCACTCCGCGCACGACGTAGCTGTCATGACCAAACGGCTCGATGTCGTAGCCGAACGACAACAGCTGGTCGAGCTCTTCTTCCATCGTCACCCGCTCCGCAGGCGTCAGCTCCAACGGAAGCGGCGCCAACAAGAGCTGCTGTTCTCGGCCCGCACGTCGGCCGACGAGCTCTTCGTAAAGAATGCGCTCGTGCGCGGCGTGCTGGTCGATGAGCCACACGTCGTCGTCGTCGGACGCGAGAATATAGCTTTCGCGAAATTGCCCGATGGGTGTCGGCGGGGTGTCTGCAAACTCCGTGAACGTCGGCGTCGTCGCGGGCGCGCGCTCGCCGAACAGGGCCTGCGCCATGTCGATCCCAGAGGAGCCGGACATCCCAGAGAGCCCGGACAGCGAAGCCGACGGCTCGCGGGCCACCATCGTCGGTCCGCCGCCGCCCGCCCCCGAGTTGAGAAAGACCTCGGGCGCACGGCCCTCACCCGCCAGGGTGTTCTTGACGGCTGAGAACACCGCTTGATGGATCCATTGCTGATCGAGGAAGCGCACCTCCGACTTCGCGGGATGGACATTGACGTCGACTTTGTCGGGCGGAAGCTCGAGAAACAGATACACGCGCGGAGTTCCCGACTTCGACGAGACTTGACGGTACGCTTCCATCACCGCGTGCGTCAGGATTCGATCTTTGACGGGTCGCCCATTGACGTAGACGTGTAGCCGTGACGACGCACCTCTCGACTCTGCCGGCGGCGATAGCCACGCTTGAAGTCCGAGACTTCCCACGTGATCGTCGAGCGTGACCGCGCTTTCGACCCAACTCTTTTCGATTTGGTAGATGCGTTCGCGCCGCGACGAGACCGCGGCCGCGTCGAAAATCCGGCGTTTTCCGTGCTCGAGACGAAAATGCACGTCCGAGTAGCACACTGCCAGATTCGACAGCTGCGCCGCGATATGGGTCGACTCCGTCGCGTCGCCCCGCAGGAACTTCCGGCGCGCGGGAACGTTTTCGAACAATCGTCGCACGTCGATTATGGTCCCCGGTGGAAGTCCCAGCTCACCTTCGCGATTAAGCTTGCCCCCGTCCATGACGAGCTCGTAGCCGGCGTTCGACGAGGCCTCGCGCGTCTGCAGCGTGAAGTGCGAGACCGATGCAATCGACGGAAGCGCCTCACCACGAAATCCCAACGTCGAGAGGTTCGTCAGGTCTTCGCTCGAGTACAGCTTGCTCGTCGCGTGCCGCTGGAGCGCAAGCTGGGCATCCTCGGGCGACATACCGATACCGTCGTCGACCACGCGAATGCGATCCTTGCCGCTTTTCTCGATGAGAACGAAGACCGACTGCGCGCCCGCATCGAGCGAGTTCTCAACGAGCTCCTTGACCACCGACGCCGGTCGCTCGACGACTTCACCTGCGGCGATTTGGTTCGCCAAGGCGTCGGACATCAACCGAATGCGGCTCATGCGCCCTCGTTGCTGCTTCCGGGAACGATCTCCGATAGCTCGGCCACCTCGGAGAAAAGCGTACGCAGTCGCTGCAATAGCGCCAGGCGATTGTCTCGAAGCTTGGAGTCTTCGGCCATGACGAGAACTTCGTCGAAGAACCGGTCCACATGAGGCCGAAGTGACGACAGTGTCCGCAGGGCATCCTCGTAGCGAGACGCCTCGATTTGCTGCCTCGCATCCGGCTCGATCGCTTCGAGAGCCGCGAACAGGTCTTTCTCTTCCTTTTCGAAAAACACAGCCGGATCGAGGTTTCCCGGCGATTGACTCGCGAGGATGTTGCCAACTCGCTTGATCGCGACCGACAGCGCTTCGAAATCCTCCGAGCCTCTCAGCGCCGCGACCGCTTCGAGTCGACGCTCCACATCCGTCACCGGCCGCTCGAGGGGCCCCAGGGCGAACACCGCATTGATCTCGTCGTAGCGATACTTCCGCGAGAACACGAATCGGAGGCGCTCGGTGAGAAACTCAGAAAGCTTCGCCAACGCGCCCTCGTCTTGGACCGCCTCCGATAGCAGCTCTTTCGGAGTCAAATCGATAGGAAACGAGAGTCTCTCACCGCTCTCCAGAAGCAGTCTGATAATACCGAGCGCGGTGCGACGCAGCCCGAACGGATCCCGAGAACCCGTGGGCACGATGCCCGCCGAGAACATGGACGCGAGGGTGTCGAGCTTGTCTGCGAGGGAAACGACCACCCCTTCACGGTTCAACGGAAACCCGTCGTCATCTCCGAGTCCAGCCGGTTCGTAATGGGCGTAAACGGCCTTCCAGACCGCCTCGGGCTCGCCTTGCTCTTTCGCGTAGAGGCCTCCAATGACACCTTGAAGCTCGGGGAACTCCCCAACCATCCCGGTGACGAGGTCGCATTTCGCAAGGGCTGCAGCACGACGCACCGGCCCCTCGCGCGCACCCGACTTCGCCGCAATCGCGACCGCGAGTGGGACCGTGCGCTCCTTCTTGGCTCGGTAGCTTCCGAGCTTTGCGTGGAACAAGACGCCGTCGAGAGCCTGCTCGCGCTCCGCGAGCGACACCTTGAGGTCGTCGTCCCAGAAGAACTTGGCATCGCGCAGCCGCGCAACGACGACACGCTCAGCACCCTGCTTGATATTGCCCTTCGGGTCCGAAGCCATATTGGTCGGTGCGATGAACCTTGCGGTTTTGGCGAGCGGAAAATAATGTTGGTGGTGGATTAACACCGTGTGCCGCACTTCTTCCGGGAGCGACAAGAACTCTTCCGGGTAGGCGCCTAGTACCGCTCCAGGCCATTCGACGAGCTCCGCAACGAGCGCGGGGTCGAGTCCCGGAGCGCGTTTGGCATGGGCTTTGGTCTCCAATTTTTCGAGAATCTTCAAAAACCGCTCTCGTCGCCCCACTGGATCGAGAATCACGTAATGTTGTTTGAGCTTCGACTTGAGCTCTCTGAAATTCGCAACAACAAAAGGTTGGCCGGGACGTTTGCCCTTGGGGGCGAGAAAGCGGTGGCCGTGGGTTTTGCGACCGCTGACGACGTTCGGCGAGCCCACCACCTGGATCTGGAACGGCACGACCTTCGTGCCGAAAAGCGACACCATCCAGCGAATGGGCCGACCGAAAGGCAACGGGGTTCCGTCTTCCAGAGTCGCGTCCCATTGCATGAACTTGGGAAAAGACAGTCCGCGCACCACGCTCGCCATGATCTCGGGGAGCAGCTCGGCAGTCTTTCGGCCCGTCGTCTTCTTTTCGAACCCGACGTAGTCCCCTTTTGGCGTCGACACCACCGCGAGTGCGCTCGGCGCCAGCGAGTTTTTCTTGGCGAATCCAAGCGCCGCCTTGCTCCACTCACCTTGGTCGTCACGGGCGATTTTGACCGGAGGGCCCGTCACTTGCTCGGTGCGATCCTCCTGCTTCTCGACGAGCTTCGGAACATGGACCACGAGCCGTCGAAGTGTTCCCGACGCTTCCACATTTTCCGGAGCCAGACCCGCTTCGGCGAGCTCCTTCTCTACTAGCTTGCCTAGCCCTTCGATCAGGCGCGGGAGCCACGATGCCGGAATCTCCTCGCAGCCGATCTCCCAGAGGAACGGAAGCTTCTTCATCAGCGTTCCTCCTCCACGCCGACGTAGGCCCGAGCCACAGCGCACGCTAATTCACGGACTTTCAAAATCATGGCCATCCGCTCGTTGACGGAGATCGCGCCTCGAGCATCGAGCGTGTTGAACAAATGGGAGCACTTCAGCGTGATCTCGTACGCAGGCAACACGAGGCCGTCACCGAGCAACCGCTCGCTCTCCTGCCGAAGCTCTTCGAAGTGCCGCCGGGTGAGCTCGACATTCGCCGCGTCGAAGCTGAAACGGGATCCCTCGACCTCGTCGCGATGGCGGACGTCGCGATACGACACGCCCGGTGCCCACTCCAAATCGTAGACGTTATCGACGTTTTGTAGATACATGTCAAGCCGCTCGAGCCCGTACGTGATCTCTCCCGAGATGGGAGCGAGCTCGATACCACCTGCCTGCTGGAAATAGGTGAACTGACTAATCTCGAGTCCGTCCAGAAGCACCTGCCAGCCGATGCCCCAGGCGCCCAAGGTCGGCGACTCCCAGTTATCTTCTTCGAACCGAATGTCGTGCTCGCCAGGATCGATACCACACGCGACGAGGCTCTCGAGGTATTGGTCCTGGATATCGTGCGGTGCCGGTTTCAGGATGAGCTGCAGTTGATGGTGTTTGTACAGCCGGTTGGGATTGTCTCCGTAGCGTCCGTCGGCAGGGCGTCTGGAGGGTTGAACGTAGACGACGCGCCACGGATCAGGACCCAGGACGCGAAGAAACGTCTCCGGGTGCATCGTTCCCGCACCCATCTCGACGTCATAGGGCTGGTGGACCAAAACACCGCGGTCCGACCAGAACTTGGTGAGAGTAAAGATCAACTCCTGAAGCGTCATAGATCTTCGCCTTCGCGTAGCATGTCGTCAAATACTCGGCGTGATTTCAAATCTTTGTCCAATTGCTCCTGAATCAACCGATCGTGGAAGGCGCCCAGCTCTCGGAGCACACCCCGCGCCTCCGGCGGAGCGAGTCCGTCCGGCGGCTGTCTCCATATGGCCTCCAAGAAGCGAACCGACGGCGACGACAAAGAGACCCCCGAGCCGAGGCACCGTTGGCACTCGAGGCGTTGCTCGGACGCCAGATACCGTGCTCCTTCGTCAGCCAACAAGCGAGAGCATACCGGGCAGCTCTTTCGCCTCGGGTAGGACCCTGCGAGCCGCAGCAGCCACGCTTCGAAATAGCGAGCCCGGGTCTCTCGGCTAGGCTGGTCGGCGATCGCACCCACAGTCGCACGGAGCAGTCTGTACAAGTGTTTGTTGGGTTCGCGCTCGAGCGCAAAACTGTCGACGAGATCGGTCACGTAACCGAGCGTCGATGCGGCAATGGGTTCTCCCAACTTTGCTCGCGGTTGTCCTTCTCGAAAAACGTCAGCTCGACTTCCGTTCCGACCTCGAGGCTCGCGCCGAAACGGGATCGCGGTCGCCGCGCGGCCCGCGCCATGCCCCGGAGTTTTCCATACTCCCTGGTGAAAAAGACAACGATCTTGTCGGCCTCGCCGACCTTGTAGGTTCGTAGAACGATCGACAACGCCCGCCTGAGAGGCATGGGACAGACTAGTGTCCTGTCTCAGACCAAGAAAAGGGGACAGGTACCTTTTTACCAAAATGGTAAAAAGGTACCTGTCCCCTTTTTCTTGGTGGGAGACAGAACACTAGAACCGAGCCAGGGCCAGCGCACCCAATCCGAGAAAAAACAGAAACCCCACGACGTCCGTCGCCGTCGTCACAAATATCGACGAAGCCAGCGCCGGGTCGATCTTGAGCCATCGCAAAAACAGCGGGACGAGCGTGCCCGTCACCGCTGCGACGAGCAGCGTTCCCAACATTGCGAGCGAGAGAACGACGCCGATAATAGGATCGCCTTTCCACAGGTAGGCAACGACCCCGACGAGCACGCCCACAACGAACCCGTTGGTGGCACCGATGATAACTTCCTTTACGAGCGCCTTCCGGCTATTCGCCCACGAAATCTCACCGAGAGCGATGCCGCGCACCATCACTGTCAGCGTCTGGTTTCCAGCATTTCCACCCAAAAGAGGCACGATGGGCATGAAGACGGCGAGCACCGCGTATTGAGCAATCGTTGCCTCGAACTGCGCGACCACGAGCGCCGTGATGAATGCGGTCGCGAGGTTGACGACGAGCCAGGGCACGCGTTTTCGGATGGACGTGCTCGGGGGCGTGAAGACGCGCTCTTCCACGTCGAGGCCGGCGAGGCGGTACATGTCCTCGGTGGCCTCTTCCTTGATCACGTCGATCACATCGTCGACCGTGATCACACCGACGAGCTTGTTTTGCGCATCCACGACCGGGATCGCGAGGATGTTGTAGGAGGCCACGAGTTGGGAGACTTCTTCCTGGTCGGTGTCCGTCGTCACGCGGATGACGTCCGTCTCCATGATGTCTTTCAGGAGAGTCTCGGGCCGCTTGAGAAGCAGCTGGCGCAATGAGAGGACACCGACGAGGTTCCCGTGCTCGTCGACGACATAAATGTAGAAGACCATCTCGAGATCGCCGGCGTCTTGAAGTTGACTAATGGCCTCTTCGACGGTGGATTCTTCCTCGAGAGAAAACACCTTCGGGCTCATGATGCGGCCCGCGGTCTGTTCCGGATACTGCAGGAGGTCCTCGACCTCGGACGCCTCCTTGGCGCGCATTGCTCCGAGGATCTCTTCCTGAAGCTCCGCCGGGAGATCGGCAACGAAATCGGCGGCGTCGTCGGGATTGAGCTCCTGCAAAATCGCGGAGATCTCCTGAGACGACATCTCGGACAAGATCACCGCACCGCGCTCGGGCCCGAGCTCGGAGAGCGCTTCGCTCGCGAGGGTCAGGTTTCGCCGGTAGAGGGTCTTGAACGCATCGCGACGAAGATGTTCGGAAAGATCGCCGAGGATAGCGGCGATGTCAGAGGGATGGAGCCGATTGAAGATTTTGTATGCGTTGACATACCCGCCCCTGGCGACGAGCTTGCGCACGGTCTCGGCGAGTAGAGGTGTCCGGGTCAACGGCATCGTGAAAACCTATCGGAATCGATTCGGCCATCGGTAACTTGGTAGACTAACACAAAGTGCCTTGCTGGACCAACCCCCTGTGGTCCAAAACTGGTGTATTTTCTTGGATTTAGGGTGTCATCCCCTTCCGTAGGAGTCCGAGCGATTGAAGTACCGAACGCTGAATCCAACCACTGAAGAGCTCATCGAGACATACGAACCCCCGACTGCCGACCAGATCGAGGCGGCACTCGAGCGCGCGGAAGCGGGTTTTACCCGCTGGCGCTCGAGCGCCTTGCCCGAGCGGCGCAACCTGTTGCTCAAGATGGCAGGCCTGTTGGAAGAGCGCGCCACCCTACTCGCTGAGCTCATGGCACGGGAGATGGGCAAGCCCGTCGGAGAAGGCGAAGCCGAGGCAAAGAAATGCGCTTGGGTCTGCCGCTACTACGCCGATCAAAGCGAGCAATTCCTCGCCCCGCGGGCGCAGCTATCCGATGGGTCGCGTGCGTACGTCCGCTACGAGCCACTCGGGCCCATTCTCGCGATCATGCCGTGGAATTTTCCGCTCTGGCAGGTGCTTCGGTTCATTGCCCCAGCGCTTACCGCGGGCAACGTCGCAATTTTGAAGCATGCCCCATCGGTTCCACGATCGGCCCTCGCGATCGTCGAGCTCATGCAAGACGCCGAAGCTCCCGACGGTATATTCCAGAATCTTTTTCTGACAAACGAGCAGGCTGCATCCGTGATCGCGGATCCTCGGGTTCGCGGCGTCACCCTCACCGGCAGCTCCCGCGCAGGCCAAGCGGTCGGTGCCGTCGCGGGCGCACACTTGAAGACCATGGTCATGGAGCTCGGCGGCAGCGACCCATTCATCGTCTTCGAAGACGCCGATCTCGGTGCCGCCGCGCAGGTCGGGGCGCTATCGCGTTGCATCAACTCCGGGCAAAGCTGTATTGCGGCAAAGCGGTTTCTCGTCGCCGAGTCCGTGCTCGACGCGTTTTTGACCCGCTTCACTCGCGAGCTCCAAAACCGCAACGTCGGCGATCCACTCGAGCGCTCCAATCAAATCGGTCCGCTGGCGCGAGAAGATCTGCGGGACACGCTCGCGCGCCAAGTCTCCGAAAGTGTCGCGCAGGGAGCGGCAGTCCTGTTCGAGGGAAACGCGCCCGAAAAAGGGTTCTTCTATCCCGCGACGGTGTTGACGCATGTGAGACAGGGCATGCCGGCACACGACGAGGAGCTGTTCGGTCCGGTCGCCGTAGTGACGCCATTCGCCGATGAAGACCAGGCGGTTCACATCGCGAACGAGACCGCCTACGGCCTAGGCTCGAGCGTCTGGACAGAAAGCCCCGAACGCGCCGAGCGCGTGATCCCACGAATCGACGCCGGCTCGGTGTTCGTCAACGGCCTCGTCAAATCCGACCCGCGTCTGCCGTTCGGCGGCACCAAGGACTCCGGCTTCGGCCGCGAACTGGGCCACGACGGCCTGCTGGAGTGGGTCAACCGCAAAACCGTCTGGATCCGGTAGACAGCGGAAAAGATCACCACGGCGCCTCGGTGTATCCCTCACTCCGCGGTGATCCCTTCCGCGGTAAAACTTTATCGGTCGAGGCCGAGGTCCGTCAGGATTTGTTTGTTTTCGCGCCAGTCGCCTCGGACTTTCACGTGGAGGCCCAGGAAGACCTTCGTTCCCAGGAAGCGCTCGGCGTCTGCTCGGGCGGCGGTTCCGATGCTTTTCATCATCGCGCCACCGCGACCGACGAGGATGCCTTTTTGTGATTCGCGCTCGACGAGGATCGACGCCTCGATACGGGTGAGCTTGGGGCCTTCCTCCCACGAGTCCACGACCACCGCGGCCGAATGAGGGACTTCTTCTCGGGTCAGGCGGAGTATTTTCTCCCGCACCATCTCCGCGACAAAAAACCGCTCGGGTAGTTCGGTGAGTGTCTCCTCGGGATACAACGCTTCACCCTCGGGCAGGTACTTCACGAGAACTTCCTCCAGTCGGTCCACGTTGTCACCCGTGAGCGCGGAGAAAGGCACGATGTCGACGAAGTCGTGCTTGTGCCGATACGACTCGATAATCGGCAGAATCTCTTCTTTCCGTCTCGCATCGACTTTGTTGATCCCGAGCACGACGGGCAATGCCACGTCTTGGATCAAACCGAGTACATGCTCGTCCCCCTTCCCGAACGGTTGTTCGATATCGATGAGGAGCAGCACTACGTCGACGCTTTTGAGGCTCTGAACGGCCGCGTCCAGCATCATCCGATCCATCTGGTGACGCGGCTTATGAAGCCCCGGAGTGTCGAAGAAGACGAGTTGCGCGCCCGGCCGATTCGCAATCGCGAGGATGCGATTGCGCGTCGTCTGGGGCTTCGGGGTAACGATCGCCACCTTCTGGCCGACGAGACGATTCATCAGCGTGGACTTCCCCACATTGGGCCGCCCAACAATGGTGACAAACCCCGCTCTCACTAGTGGCTAACCACGGGGCACAGAGCCGCAGAGGGGTCACGGAGAAAAACAGGTCTATACATTATCGAGCGATCCGATAGATTTGAGACTCATCCACTACGAAACCATCCTAGCCGAAGAGATGACGTCCTGCTCTGCGTGAGCTCCGTGCCTCCGAGGCGAGGCATTAGCTCGCGCTTTCGCTGGCGCGGAGGCGGAATCTCACCGTGTTGATGCGTTGGCCGTCGGCGTCGACGACTTCGATGCGCAGACCCGCATGCTCGATGACTTCGCCAGTTCGAGGGATTCTTCCGATGGCGTCGAGGATGTAGCCCGATACGGTCTCGAATCCCGATCCGTTGACTTTGAGCTCGAGCTCGTCTTTGACGTTATCGATATCGGCGCGCCCGCTGACGAGGAAGACGTCCTCTCGCTCTTTGACGATCTCTTCGTCGACAACGTCGAACTCATCATGAATCTCGCCGACGATTTCTTCGAGAATATCTTCGACGGTGACGATACCGGAGATCCCGCCATATTCGTCGACAACCATCGCAAATGTCTGCGCGCTCTTTTGAAACTCGCGCAGGAGCTCTGAGACTTTCTTGGTCTCGGGAACAAATCGTACCTCACGGATCAACGGCTTGATCGCGGTTTTGGGGTTGGCTTCAGCGAAAGCGATGAGATCGATCGCATAGACCAAACCTTCGATATGGTCGAGACTGTTCCGGTACACGGGCACGCGGCCGTGTTTTTCCTCGATAAAGAGCTCGCGCACCTCGGCCAAGGTCGCGTCGTGCCTCACGGCCACCATCTCGGGCCGTGGGGTCATCACCTCACGCACGACCTTATCGCCGAGGTCGACG
>CAMYKY010000149.1:14947-37814 GCA_947259165.1 uncultured Acidobacteriota bacterium
TCTTCGCCTGCCTCGATGAACGCTTGAACGTCTTCTTCGGTCACCGCTTCTTCGTCCGCGCTCTCCTCCACAAAAACGCTCACGAACCGAGAGAGAGGACGGCTGATGGGGGTCACGAGTTTCGCGTAGATCCGGTACGCAGGGAGCAACGTCAGCAGCACTCGTTCCGGGTTCTTGCGAGCGATGATGTTTGGAACCGCTTCGCGAAACACGAGAAAAATTCCGAGCACGGTCCCGAAAGCCGCCAGTAGCGAAAGCGGCGATGGCGACGAGGTGACGAACAGCATCGTCACCAACACCGTGACTGCGGTAAAGGCGCCCTGAAGCCCGATGCGCAGCGGCAGGAGAAAGCTCATTGGATCTTCGAGAGAGCTCGTCAGGAATTCCGTCTTCCAACCCTCTTCACGATACGTCCGGATCGAGATCTTGCTGAAGTAGTCAAACCCGACATCGATCAGCGCTAGAACCAAAGCGACCGCGAGGAAGACTCCAAGACCGGCGAAGGCCAGCCACGTCGGGATCAGGGTCTCACTCATCCTGCAGCCGCTCGCGGAGTCGTGATACGGAAGCGCCGGCGCAGACGGTATTCGACCCGCCGCATTTCGCCGTTATCGGTTTCATGGTCGTAGCCGATCAAGTGAAGGAAGCCGTGCAAGGCGAGTACCTTGAGCTCACGCTTCAAGTTGCTGCGTCGTCGTCGCGCCTGCCGATCGGCTGTCTCGACCGAGATGACGATATCCCCGAGATAACCGGGCTCATACGAAGGGTCGGCCGTGAACGACAAGACGTCCGTGGGCTTGTCGTAGCCGCGGTAGTCGCGATTGAGTTTTTGGATGCGCGCATCGCCGACGAGTGCCAGCGTGGCCCACCGGTCCGCGGCTCCGACCAGGCTCGCGACCTTGGTCACGAACGTCTTCAAAGCACGTGCATCGACTTTGTATCGCCGCTGCAGATTTCGAACGACGCAACTTCGGTCGGGGTCCTCTTTCATCGGGAGTCCTGCACAACCACGGGCTCGACTTGCTTCTCGAAATCAAAGCCGGGATAGCTCACGCGGTGATGGTGAATTCCCATGAGCACCCTGAGAAAACTCTGGGCAATCTTTTCCAGATCCCGTAGCGTCAAGTCGCATTCGTTAAGCTGCCCATCAAGAAAAATGTAGTCGATGATCTGGCGAATCATCCCTTTGAGCCGCGCGGGAGAGGGCTCGGCGAGCGTGCGCGAAGCCGCCTCGAGCGCGTCGGCAATCATGATAATGCCGGCTTCTTTCGTCTGGGGCTTGGGCCCCGGGTATCGGAACTCCTCCTCCGTGACTTCGCCAAGAGCCGGATCTTGATGCTCTTTCGCCTTTTGGTAGAAGTAGGTGATGAGCTTCGTTCCGTGATGCTGAGGGATGACGTCGATGATCTCCTGGGGCAGATGGATTTCCTTCGCCATCTCGATGCCTTCTTTGACGTGACTCGCGATGATGAGAGCACTCATGCGTGGCGAGAGGTTGTCGTGCTTGTTCCCACCAATTTGATTCTCGACAAAGTAATTCACTTTCGTGAGCTTGCCAATGTCGTGATACATCGCGGCGGTGCGGCAGAAAATTCCATTGGCGCCGATCGCCTCGGCGGCTGCTTCGGAGAGAGAGCCGACGACCATGCTGTGGTGGTAGGTACCGGGTGCCTCGAGAGCGAGCTGCCTCAGCACCGGAACGTTGTTGTTGGCGAGCTCGAGAAGACGAATGTCGGTCGTGCGGTGAAACAGAGCCTCGAACGCGGGCAGAAAAAACGCGACAACCACTGAGACGCTGGCGCCCCCGAGAAATGCGCACAGCAAATCGAAGCTGAAGACGCTCAGGGGGAAGTATCGACCGACCAGTAGATCAATCGCGAGCACGGCTGCGAAATTCACGCTGCCAACGAGAAGACCGAGTTTGAACAAAGACGTCCGACGGCTGTATTGGAACAACCCCAAAATAGCCGCGAGGCACGAGAGCAAACAAAACACCGCAAGCTGAGGATTTCCGGTCATGACGCCGAGGACGATGCTGAACAGCGCCGACGCCAACAACGCCGTGGGCGTGTGCTCGAGAAGCAATATCAGGACGGCAACGCCGGCGAACGGCACCGCGTAGTAGTACGAGCTCGTATTATTGAACGGCGCGACGACAATCTGCTCCGAGAAAACCCGAGCCACGAAAAAAGCGACCCGGGCGAGCGCGAGGTGGCCGAAGATGACGAGCCCGACCATCGCGAACGATTGGCGCCGCCACGTATCACCGATCCTCGAGGGTCTCAGCAGGTACCACTGGATCAGCAAAACCAGCCCCGCGAGGAACAACGCGCCGAAAGCACCCGCCAAGCCCCATCGTTGATCTTGCTCGGATGCCAGGATCGCGAGTTGGCGCAGTCCGTTTTCGCTGATCTCGTCCCCAGCCCGGACGATCGTCTTGCCGCGCTGGACCTGATAATAGACCGGATCCACGTCGTGACCCGCCGCGACTCGTGCCCTCTCGGTCTCCGCGAAATCAAACGTCAGCGTGGGCTCAACGAACCTCGCACCGATACCCGCGAGCCGCCGCCTGTCCGCTTGCCTCAAGTCGGAGAGGCTGGCCATCTGGACTACGAGCAGCTGCTGCCCTTCTTCGATCGAGAGGATGTTGGAGAAGTCACGACGCAGTTGGGTTGACCGGCCGATCGCTTCTCGCCGGTGGATCGCACGGCCGGAAGACAAAAGACGTTCTTTGCTCGCTACGATGTCGCGAGAGAGCACGCTCGTGACCGCGCGCGTCAACACTTGCTCGACATCGGCCGAAAACTCTTGCGCGAGCAAGAGATCCAGCTCTTCGTCTCGGAGAGTCACCCCGAGGTGGTCTTGTAATGCGGCGAGAAGCTCTTCGCGTGGAAGAACCAGCGCTAGCGCCGTGTCGGTGGGTTCGGCCGGTTCGTCGACGGTCTCTTGCTCACCGCCAACACCCAGCGCTTCGCGACCGAGCTCGAACGCGGCTGCGATCCGATTTCTCGCATTCGTCATCGCTGCGTCGTTAAAAACGAAAATCTCCAGCACGGCGCTTGCGGCTTCTTCGCGGCGTGCTTCGGTGGTCACGTCGTCTTCGTAGCTGAAGTCAAAAGGCGCTCTCACAGTGACGGGCGAGATGTCGCCAAGCTCGAACTCCTGGACCCGAAAATTGAGACCGGGCGTCAGAAGCGCCGTCAGGCCAACCAGGAACACAACCACCCACGGCCATACCGACGAATAGGCAAGATCGAAAAGATCTCGTGCGCGAAACTTGCGGAGGCCACGACGCGATTTCTCGTTTTTCCGTTTTGGAGCGCTTTCGTCGTCTGCCGGAGGTAGTGAAGACATTCGCGACACCTAAGACTCTTCCGCTTCTTCCGCTTCGTCCATGACTGGCACCGGGCGGGGCTTGCGCTTGCCGCGATCATACGCCCGGATAATGGATTGTACGAGCGGGTGCCGCACAACATCCTGCTCATCAAAATGAACGAAGCCGATACCTAGGATGCCCTCGAGTATTTCTCGCGACTCCACTAGACCACTCGTCTTGCCCGAGGGCAGATCAATTTGAGTGACATCGCCGGTGACCACCGCCTTCGAGCCGAACCCGATTCGGGTGAGGAACATCTTCATTTGCTCCGCCGTGGTGTTTTGAGCTTCGTCGAGAATGATGAAGCTGGCGTTGAGGGTGCGTCCTCGCATAAACGCAATCGGGGCAATCTCGATCGCGCCGCGCTCGAGGAGTCGCCCCACCTTTTCGGAATCCATGAGGTCGTAGAGCGCGTCGTACAGCGGCCGCAGGTACGGGTCGATTTTCTCCTGCAAGTCACCAGGAAGGAAGCCGAGTTTTTCGCCCGCTTCGACTGCGGGCCGAGCCAGGATGATGCGATTGACTTTCTTTTCGTTCAACGCCGCGACTGCCATGGCGACGGCGAGGTAGGTTTTACCCGTTCCAGCCGGGCCGATCCCGAGCACGATGTCGTTGTCTTCCATCGCTTTGAGGTAGAGGCGCTGGTGGAGACTACGCGGCATCACCTTCTTGTTCTTGGAAGGGTACAAGACCGCGTTCACGAAGTAGTCTTTCAAGGACACTCGCGGGTCTTGGCGGATCAGACGCAGTGCAATCCGCAGATCGCCAGCGGATAGGCGATGCCCTTCAGCAGCAAGTCCCGACAACTGCTCGAAGATGTTTTCGAGCTTTTCGACCTGCGCCGTATCGCCCTCGACCAACAGCTCTTCGCCCCGGCTCACGATCTGCACGCCCAGGGACTTCTCGAGAGATTTCAGGTTCTCGTCACGAACCCCGAAAAGAGCCAGCGCCCCGTTTTCCGGAACCGAAATCTTCTTCATGAACTGGAAGTGCCTGCCTCCACGACGGATAGGTTGGTCAAGAGAGAATGCGACAACGCAAAAGCGCTCGGTCTCTTACTCAATTATGGCGTCGGATTCGGGCTGGTTGGCATGGGACGGCACCGGGAAGTCGGTTGCCCTAGAAGCTGCATACTCAAGTCGAAAGTAGCACAGCGCTTAGAACCCGTCAAATCGTCAAGGGCTGATGACGCGCCGTGGAGCGGCTTGGCCGTAACGTTGTTAAAAGGAAGGGGATGAGGGGGGATGGCCGCGATACGATGTTTGGAGATAGGGGGATTCGAAAGAGTCCTTTATCCCCAATATCTCCTCCTAACCCCATATCCCCTGGCTTTTGAGCGCCCTACGTCTTCTTGATGCCGATACCCAGCTCGTCGAGTTGGTCTTTGGCGACCTCAGATGGGGAACCGGTCATCAGGTCGAACGCCGACGTCGTCTTCGGGAAGGCAATGACGTCTCTCAGGCTCGTGCCGCCGGCGGCCAGCATGGCGATTCGGTCGAAGCCCAAAGCGATACCGCCGTGAGGTGGCGTCCCGTATTGGAGCGCTTCGAGGAAAAAGCCGAACTTCTCGTGGGCTTCCTCGTCGCTGATCCCCAGCGCTCGGAACACCTGCTGCTGGACATCGGAGTTATGAATCCGGATGCTGCCCCCGCCAAGCTCGTAGCCATTGGCGACGACGTCATAGGCCAACGCCCGTACAGTACCGGGGTCCGACTCCAAAGCGCCAAAATCTTCGGGATGCGGAGCCGTGAACGGGTGGTGCATCGAGTACCATCGGCCGTCCCCTTCGTGGTATTCGAAAAGAGGGAACTCGGTCACCCACAGGAACTTCCACTGCCCCTCTTGGATCCAACCCTCACGTTTTGCAAGCTGTACTCGCAGCCCGCCAAGCACGTCGGCAACCAGGGGTCGCTCGCCGGCCACGATCAGTAAGACGTCGCCGACACCGCCACCACACGCCTTGAAAGCTTCCTTGAGCCGGTCTTCTCCTAGGTGACGCACGAGCGGGGATTTGAGCTCTTCCTCGCTCCAGCGAGCCCAGCCGAGTCCCCTCGCGCCGAGCTCCTTGGCCGCCGCTTCGAGGTCGTCGACGTCCTTGCGCGAGTACTTCGCGCAACCCGTTGCGATGATGGCGCGCACGACACCGCCACTCTCGACGGTGGACTCGAAGATCCCGTAGCCCGAGCCCAGCATCAGCTCGGACACGTCCGTGATCTCACAGCCAAACCTGAGGTCGGGTTTATCGGAACCGAAGCGGTCGATCGCTTCGCGATAGCTGAGACGCAGAAACGGCGTCTCGAGCTCTACTCCGATCGCGCTCAACATCGAGACGAACAACCCCTCGACCAATTCGTAGACGTCGTCGGGCTCGACGAACGACATCTCGATATCGATCTGGGTGAACTCGGGCTGGCGATCCGCGCGGATGTCTTCATCACGGAAACACCGGACGATCTGAAAATAGCGCTCCATGCCGGCAATCATGAGGAGCTGTTTGAAAATCTGGGGCGATTGCGGCAACGCGTAAAACGATCCTTTGTGCACCCGACTCGGCACGAGATAGTCGCGCGCGCCCTCGGGAGTGGACTTCGTCAGGTACGGCGTTTCAATCTCGTGAAAGCCCTGCTCGGCGAGGAAGTTTCGTCCTCCCACCGCAAGCTTGCTGCGGCGCTCGAGATTGCGCCGCATCACACCGCGCCTCAGATCGAGATAGCGATAGCGCAGCCGCAAGTCTTCATTCGTCTTGAGGTCGTCTTCAATAGCAAACGGCGGCGTTTTCGCTTCCGACAACACCTGCAGCGCGTCCGCGCGCACCTCGATCGCACCGGTTGCCACGTTGGGGTTGACCGTCGCTTCCGTGCGACGGAGCACCTCGCCCTGAACGGCGACAACCCACTCGGAGCTCGCACGCTTGGCGACTTCGATGACTTCAGGGCTAGCCTGCTCTCCGATGAGAAGCTGGGTCACCCCTTCACGGTCACGAAGCTCGATAAAGGTGATCCCGCCGAGGTCGCGAACGACGTCCACCCACCCCATGAGGGTCACCTTGGACCCAACGGCGTCGAGCCCGAGCTCGCCGCAAGTGTGGGTTCGTCGCCAACGGGTCACGACGGCCTTCGCTGGTTCAAGTAATCGTCTTTGAGCGCACAATAGGTCTCCGCAGAAAACGCGAGGTGCGCGAGCTCTTCGTCCGTGAGGTCACGGACCACGCGAGCCGGAACACCGCGCGCGAGTTTGTGGGACGGCACGACCGTACCGGGGCTCACCACGGAGCCGGCCGCGACGAACGCATGCTCTTCCACCAGAACGTCGTCGAGCACGATCGCCCCCATGCCAATGAGAGATCCAGACTTCACGTGGCAACCGTGCAAAATGGCGCGATGCCCCACGGTGACACCGTCGTCGATCACCGTCGGCCCACCCCCGTGATTCACATGGATCACCGTCAAATCCTGTACGTTGGTGCGCTCGCCAATACGAATATGGTGCACGTCGCCACGGACCACGGACCCGAACCAAATGCTCGAGTGAGCGCCAATGACGACATCGCCCAGCACATGGACCCCTTCAGCGATGTAGGCCGTTGCGTCGATTTTGGGATGTTTGTCGAGGTAGCTCTGAATCAAGATGCGTCGTCCTCAAGCTCGGTGAGCCACACGAGGTCACGCGCAAAGTCGTAGGTCACGGAAAGTGTTCTCAGCAAGTCAGCGCCGATGACCCCGACGGGAGCACCGTCGTATGGCAGCGCATGCATATCCGCGAGCAGCATCGGCACTTGCTCCCGACGAAACCCTCCGATTTCGACGACCGAGACGCTCGCCTCCGGATCTTTCTTCCCCGCCAGCTTGACGTCATTGGCCCAACGGCGATCGAGAACCGATCCTGATGTGCCCGGATCCAACACGAACATCGCTTCTTCAACCACACTGTCTGTCTCGAGCTTCACCGGGACATAGATGAAGCGACCCTCGGAGGTGTAGCTGACACCTCCCGGGGGCACTTCCGTCGCCGGAGAGGGCTCGAGCATCAGAAGCTTCCGCGGGTAGTAGACCGTAAGCCTGAGAGGCTCGAAAATATCGCGCCCGATGCGGCCGTAGCTTCGGATGCCTCCGGAACCCGTTCCGTCCTCACCATCGATGAGAAGCGTCCTCACTAGCTCGAACTTCGCCTTGCCGAGCTCGAGCGTCGGCACGTAAGAAACCGAGACGGTTTCCTTCTTGCCGTAGTAGCTGATTTCCTGCGTCTCGCCGCGTTCCACGAGCTTCATCCCCGATCCGTCGACAAGCAGCGTGTCGAGTAGCAAATCGTTGAAGCCGACATCGACCACGAGACGGTGGTCGCCCATGCCGTTGATGTTGGTGCGCACGATCGGCAGAGCCGACGATTCGATCATCTCGAATTGGATCCACTCCTGCGCGTCGAGCTGTGCGCCGAACGCGAGCAGCGACACGACTAGGGGCAGTTTGAGTTTACGCTTCATCCGTTCCCACTCCTCCCGTTCGACGTGGTCGTCGCTCGGAAATAAGCGCGGTGGCTCACGACGTTTCCCGGCCCAGAGCCGTGCCGAAGCGGTGCCGGATCTGCGCCAAAATCTGTAAAAGACCCTCAGAACGGGGCCTCATTTCACCTTGCGTCACGAGACGATAGCAGATTTGGTGGACGTTTGCCCAGCGTTTCGGAGAATAATGACGCGTGCCGCACGCTGTCCGGTGGAAGGATGTCCTCCTCGCCTTCGCAATTTTCTCCCTCGCTTGCGCGGTCTACACGTTCCCGCTCGTCACAGCACCCACTCGGGCCAATCGCCTCGACAGCCCCGATGCGCTCCTCAACAGCTGGATCGTCTCGTGGAATCTCCATGGCCTCCGACACGACCCGGGGCACCTCTACGACACCAACATCTTTTTCCCAGAAAAGGGGACCCTGGCATACTCGGAGAACCTCGTCACCGCAGCGCTCATCGCGGCGCCGGTCGCCGCGTTCACCGACGACCCGATCGTCTTGTTCAACACCGTGCTCTTTGGCGCGTTCGTACTCACCGGAGTAGCGACATTCATCCTCGCCTACGATCTCACCGGAGATCGGCTGGCGGCGCTGCTCGCCGGTTTCATATTCGCCTTTGCTCCCTATCGGTTCGCGCACATCCCCCACCTTCAGCTCCAGCTTGCGTTTGGCATTCCGCTGAGCCTTTTTCTTGTTCGGCGCATCGTGATCGGCACGAAGCCAGGCGCCGCGGCCGTCGGTTTCGCGCTGACGGCAGCGCTGACCTTTGGCTCGAGCGTGTACTACACGGTTTTCGTAGCAACCGTCGCGCCCGTCGTTGCTCTAGCCGAGTTGATGACCCTCGACCGCTCCAAGCGCGGGGCCGGAGTGGGTCGGCTCGCGCTCGCGGGAGCCGCTGCCGTCTTGTTGACGCTACCGCTTGCCATTCCCTACCTCGACAAGCTTCGTAGCGGTACCGTTCGCTCGCTCGAAGCCGCATCGAATTTTTCCGCGGGCATCACCGAGTACCTATCGAGTTTCTCATGGGCCCACGCGTTGTTACCCAAAGCGGCCGAGCCCCTCTTTCCCGGATTCGTCGCCTTGGGGCTCACGATTGCCGCCCTCGTAGCCCGTTCGCGCGACAGCGCCCGGAAATGGTGCTGGGTGGCGGTGGGCGGTGTGGGCGTCGCACTGTCTTTTGGACCGGCGCTGGGCTTGTTCTCGTTCCTCTATCGCGTTGCAGCCCCCTACCGGGCCCTGCGCGTTCCATCGCGTGCCGGCGTCTTGTTTCTGCTCGCGGTCGCGGTTCTCGCGGCCATCGGTCTCACGAGGATCCGGCGCCGAGGGTTTCGAAGGGCCCTCGTCGTGATCGCCGCGGTCGAATGTGTCGCCGCACCATTGCCTTTGCGCTTCGACGCGCCGATCTACCCAGCGATCTATAAAGATGTTGAGGCCCTCACCGGGCCCGGTGCTCTGGTCGAGCTTCCGCTGCCGCCACCGGAGCAGTTCCAGGACAACGCGATCTTCGTGTACCGATCCATCTATCACCGCCGCGGGCTCGTCAACGGCTACAGCGGCTTCATCCCGCAAAGCTACCGCCGTGCGCACCGACTCCTGATGGGACGGAACTTCGAGCGCGGATTAGCGACGATGCGGGAAGAGGGCGTTCGTTTCGTCCTCGCCCACGAGGGCCGACTCGGGCCCCGGATGCGACGACAAATCACCAACGCAGTGGATTCCGGAGCCCTCGTGCTCGTCTCCGAAAAGCCCCCCGACCGCCTCTACGCTATCCCTCCGACTCAGTAGTCTCACCAACGCCGAGAGAGTCCGGCGAGTGCTTCTACCCTCTCCCCCATGGGGGAGAGGTCGGCCGCCGAAGGCGGCCGGGTACGGAGGCGAGCAATAGCTCGTCCGGTGAGGGGATGCCCAGCCGTATTACAGAGCGGCCAGCTACTGCTCGACTAGCGAATCGGGCTCTAGGAGCCAGCCGTAGTCGTGAAGGTTGACGGATTTGGGCTCGCCAATCGCCGGCTCGGCGGTATGCTCTTTGAGGATTGCAGGACCGGGAACGAGCCAGCTGTTCACCAGGTACTCCCAATAGGCGAACCGTTGACCGTACTCTTCCGCGTCGGACCACTCTGCTCTAGGGATCGCTTCTGCCACGGTAACCTCCACGACTCGTTACCGTGAGTAGATGCAACCCACATGCCATAACCCCACTCGAGAAGAAAAAACAATTATTCCTTATTTTTCAACAGCTTGTACGCCCTGTGGAAAAACGCCCCCGTTTCCGTGTGGTATTTACCCTACGAAGTTGACGACACTTGACCTCAAAATCCGAAATTTTGTAGTGCGCCCTGCTACAACGTATTCCATGATCGGCATCCGGCTTGTCGGCTATCGGCATTCGGTTGATGCTCGTTCGGAAGCTGCTCTGATCCCAAATTGCGGCGACTCGGTAGAATTTCTTCGGCTTCGACTAGTGCGTCATCGCATAGATGACGTAGTTGACGCCGAGCTTGTAGCCCTCGTTGGATAGGTCGAGCGGGTACCACCCCTGGTCCGACCACTCCCAGTAGTCTCCGATGTCGTTGTTGAAGTTGGCCACGACCTGAAGACGCCCGGACTCGTCGCGAATGCCAAGAAACATCGGAGGTCCGCCATGACCCATAGGATGGGTAATAACGGCGAGGTCCTCGATCGCGAAAAAGCTCTGATACACCGGGTCTTCGACGTCCAGGACTTCGAAATGCTGGCCGGGCAGCACCTGAGCCATGCCCGCCTCGAGGACTTCCCAGTCCCACGCCCCATCGAAGTCGTCGAAAATCGCGAATCCGCCGCGCGAGAGATAGTCGCGCAAGTTCGCGGCCTCCTGCGGAGAGATCGCCCACGTGCCGGGCTCACTGAAATAGAGCACCGGGTATTTCATGATCTCGGGGCTTGCGAGTGATACCACGGCATGGGCCGCAGCTTCGGTGTGTAGAGCCGTCACCTCGGACAGGATCCGGAGAAGGTTCTGCTCGGCCCGCGGGTAGTCGTGCGCCCAGCCCGGCCGCCATCCCCCGCGAGCCGTCTCAAACTGAACGCGCGCGAAAACATACTCGGGAACGATGGTGAGCTCGGGTTGTTCGAAGTCGTAACGCTCGGAGAAGGGGTACTGCGCAAGCCCGGCTACGGCCGCGAGACACAATGCAACAATTGAAGCCGGTGTTCTGAGGCGCACGGTGACCTCCTTCCTGGCAATTCTACCGCGGCTCGATGAGGTCTCGCAGGATCGAGCCACGTCGAGACGGAAACCCGGAACCCGCACCAAGACTAGAGAGGAACAAAAAGCGAACAGCTCGTCCAGACGAGCTTCACATCGATAACCAGAGCTCGATCCCTCTAACAGTGACGCCCACTGTGCTCTCGCCCTCGCTGACATTTTCTACGAGCGGAACTGGGACCGAAAAAGGGGACACGTAGGGACAGGTACATCTTTTTCCTACGCTCGCCGGGAGAAAAAATGTACCTGTCCCTACCTGTCCCTTTTCCTGCCCGTTTGAATCCTGGCCAACCTAATAGAAGCTTTTTCTCGCGGCGAGAGAGGGTGGGGGGGCGAAGCGGCTTCCGAGTTTGTCTTGCCACTTTTTCAGGTCGTCAGAGATTCGGTTCAGGCCCTGCTCATCGGCGTATCGCATCAGCCCGCCTCGAAACGGCGGGAAGCCGGTTCCCATCACCATCGCGAGGTCGAGCTCTCCGGGGCTTCGGACGACGGCGTCGTCGAGACAGCGCGCCCCTTCCGCGATCATGAGCCCCAGGGCGCGCTCGATCAGATCGCGGGCGGGCACGGGGTTGGGATCGACGCCGACGATCGCGAGTACGGTCGCATCCGGCGTCTCCTTCTTGCCGTCGTAGTGATAGAACCCGCGCCCTGACTTCTTTCCCAGCCGGCCCTCGGCAACGAGCTTGTCGACGGCGGACGACGGCGCAGCGCGCTCCCCGAACGCCGCGGCAAGAATTCTTCCCGCCTTCTGCGCCACATCAAGCCCGACTTCATCGAGAAGCCTCAAGGGTCCCATCGGCATGCCGAACTCGACGAACGCGCGGTCGATTGCCGCGATATTTCCGAGCTCGGCAAGGAAATGCCCTGCCTCGTTGAGGTAGGGCCCGAGGATCCGGTTCACGAGAAAACCGGGGCCGTCGTTGACGACTACTGGGGTCTTTCCTAGTCGTTTCGCGAGGGCCACCAACGTCGCCACCGTTGTGTCGTCGGTGTCCTCGCCACGGATAACTTCGATCAGCGGCATTCGGTCCACAGGATTGAAGAAGTGAAAGCCTCCCATGCGCTCCGGATGGTTCAAAACCCGTTGCATCGCGGTGATCGAAAGCGTCGACGTGTTGGAGGCGATGATGCAGTCCTCGGAGATTACAGGCTCGAGCTCGCGGAGTACTTTCTTTTTAATTTCGAGATCCTCGACGATGGCTTCGATCACGAGCTCGGCTCGACGGAACCCAGTGAAATCCAGTGTCGGGGTGATGAGCGCCATCTTCTTGTCCAGCTCCCATCGCGTCATGCGCCGGCGCTTCACGCTTCCTTCGAACGTCTGTCGCGCGGCCCTCAGTCCTTGTCCCAACGCTTCGGGATTCACGTCCTTGAGGCGCACCGAGATGTCGCGTGACGCAAGGAGGCGCGCGATGCCGCCTCCCATCGTTCCCGCGCCGAGGAGTGCAGCGCGGCCGACCGCTCGTGCGGTGACGTTGTCACCTGCGGCGCCCGGATCTTTTTTGGCCCCCTCGCTCAAGAAGAAAAGGTGAACGAGGTTGTTGGAGACGCTACCGGTCAGAAGCTCGCAGGCGTGCTCCGCCTCGAGCTCGAAGGAACGCTTTTTCGAATGGCAGCCCTTGCGCAAAACCTCGAGGACCGCGAGCGGCGCCGGGTAGTGCCCCTTGGATTGGGACAGAATCCGTTTCTTCGCCTGGGAGAAGAGAATAGCGCGACCGATGGGGTTCGAGCTCAACAGCCAATCGGAGAATGATTTCTTGGGTCGGCTCGGCCGGCGGCCGCTTTGCAGCTCGCGCAGCAGCTCGAGCGCGCGGCGCTCGAGCTCGGGGTGTGCCACCGCGCGGTCGAGGATCCCGAGCCGCGCCGCTCGTTTGGCATCTACGCCGCGGCCGCGAACAATGAACTCGAGCGCTTTTGCGAGCCCGATGAGTCGCGGCAACCTGGTCGTGCCGCCCCACGCGGGCAGAATTCCGAGGTTCACCTCCGGGAGTCCGATCTGAAACCGAGGATGGTCCGAGCCCACGCGGCCGTCGCACGCAAGGGCTATTTCTGTCCCGCCGCCGAGGCAAACCCCACCGATCGCGGCAACCACGGGAAACGGCAGGGCTTCGATTCGATTCATGATCGCTTGCCCGGCGCGCACCCCCTCCGCCGCGGTCGCAGCGTCCGAAATCGACTGAAATTCAGCGATATCCGCGCCAGCGATAAACACCCCGTCCTTACCCGACGCGATCACCCCGCCGCGGACATCCGAGCGAGATTCGAGCTCAGAAAGAATTTGGTCCAGGCGCTCCATCACTTCGCGCGAGAGCTTGTTGATCTTTTCACCTGGTAAATCGAACGTGATCCAGACGATTTCATCGTCGAAATCGAGGCGGATCGGCGTCGGATCAGGCCGGCTCATGGTCGGAAACAGAGTCTATCAAAATGCGATGTGGCCAAGCTCTCTTGCATCCGCGCCGCCAACGGAGGAAAATCAATAGGTATGGATTTTCTTGCCTGGCTGAAGGATGTCTTCCGAAACGACGACATCGTCAGCCCCCTGTCCGGTGGCGAAGTCGAGCCGCCGTTTCTCGACCGCGAGCGCAAACGGCGCACGCAGATTTGGACGGTGGTGAGCTATTTCGCGTTCACCGTCAGCCTCTTGGTGCTTTCCACTCTGATTGCAAAGCCCCCACCGGAGGAGAAGTGGAGTCCGCCGGGGCTCATCTTCGTCATCGAGCCCGGCCCTGGTGGCGGTGGCGGCGGCGGTGACGGCTCGGACGAGCCCCTGTCGGTACAGGAAATTGCCGGGGACGACGTAGCGGAAGTCGCGGTCAACGTCGACGTTCCCGAGGAAGTGCTCGTCTTCGAAGATCCCGACAAGCCGGTCGAGCCCGAGGAAGAAGAGGAAGAGGAGCCGGAAGAGGAAGAGGCCCCCGAAATCAAAGCTCCGGTTCTGGCCCAAGCCCCGGATGCGACCGACGCGCTCGGCGCGCTTGAAGGCCTCGAGAATGTGGCCGCCAATGCCGGCTCTGGAACCGGCGGCGGGATTGGAGAAGGTGAGGGCTCGGGGATAGGACCCGGCACCGGAGGCGGCTTCGGCGGAGGCGCCTACCGCATGGGCTCCGGTATTAGCCCGCCCCAGCCGATAAAGCAGGTGAGACCTTCGTACACGGACGACGCACTGGCCAAGAAGGTCGAAGGCGAGGTGATCCTGGAAGTGATAATTCTCGCGGAAGGCAAGATCGGGCCGGTTCGAATAATCCGTGGTCTCGCCGCGGGTCTCAACGAAAAAGCCATCGAATGCGTCCGTCAATGGCGATTCGTTCCCGGGAAATTCAAAGGGCAGCCGGTTGATGTCGTCGCCGAAATCGCCGTCGAGTTTTCGATTTTGTAACGCGAACCCCGAAAAACCCTCGCTAGCTCAGAAGCTCTTCAGCAATGGCCTCATCCACGAGCTCCCTCGCATCGACTTCATGGCGAATGTCTTGGAGTCTCGACGTCAGCTCGGGAGCGCTCGCACTCGATGCCTCGGCGCGAGACAAGTCCAATCGCAGCTGTTTGACCTGATTCTCGGCCACGTTCTGGCGGATGGCGAGACGCTCGACCACGACGAGGGCCTTGTCGATCGCCTGCTGGCGCTGACGGAGCACGTCGAACTGGCGTTGATACAATCGCCGGTCGTCCGCGCCCTTCGCTTCGATGAGCTTTCGCTCCGCGTCCTGGACGCTTTTCCCAAGCTGCTCTCGCTCCTCAACGGATGTCTGTTCGACCAGGTCACGGTGTTTCGAAGCGAGCTCCGTGATGCGGCCCACGATATGGTCGACCTCAGCGGCGAGGGAGGCGGTGTCGTCGCCGCCGCGATCGTTCAAGAGATTCTTGACGCGATTGACCTCGGCGCGAAACGATTCCGACAGCAGCAGCTCCTCCGGTGGCGACGCAGTGGATTCCGGAAGACGCGGCACGGCTTCGGAAGCAGGCACCGCCTGGACTCGGCGGTCGCGCAAGAATGTAGCCGGCAGCGCGTTCACGGCATGTGTCGCAAGTCCAATTCCCCAAAACGCCATCCAGACGGGAACCTCCCCGGTCGTCAAGAACCACGCGCCACCGAACGTAACGAACGTTGCTGCATGTCGGACGAACCCCCATAGCTTCCGCCTGCGGGCCCAATCCGCCGGGTCGCCTCGCCGAGCCGGTACTTCGTGCCGGAACACGGCGCTCTCGTACAGCGGTACCCACTCATCACCATCGCCGCGTCGCACGAGCTCGTCGCCTGACAACTGATTTCTGCGGAGCTTCTTCCGAAGGCGCTTCTTGGTGAGCGTGGAGATTTTTCCGTCCAGACGTTGAAGATGAAAGGTTTCTTCTTCGCGAAGAGCGTCACCAATCTCCCGACTGACGCCTTCCAAAGCCTCACCGATCTCGCTGCCGACCAAGGCAGTGAGCCCTTTCGCCATGGGAGCAATGTCCGGCTTCGGGTTTTGCGGCACTGGTGGAATCGGTGGCAACGCGGGCGTCGTCGAGACCGACTCGAGCTCTCGAAGGAGCTCTCGCGAATCGTCAAACCGCTCAGTCGCGTCTTTGTTGAAACAGCGGCGGATGACACGCGACAACCCTTCGGGGCAGTCTGGGTTGAGCTCAGGGATGGCTGGCGGCTCATTCTCGATGATCGACGCCAACGTTTGCGCCGCGGTTTCTCGGCGAAACGCCATCACGCCCGTCGCCATTTCGTAGAGAATCAACCCCAGAGAAAATTGATCGCTGCGGTGATCGACGGCCTTGCCCGCGGCCTGCTCAGGGGACATGTACTCAACCGTCCCGATCAACATCCCATGGCGGGTACCGAATCGCGCCAACGTCGCCAACTCCGAATGCGACTCGAAGGGAGTCAACAGCTTAGCGAGCCCGAAGTCGAGAATCTTGACGAAGCCGTCGGCGGTCACCATCATGTTCTCGGGCTTGATATCGCGATGCACGATGCCCAATTGGTGGGCGTTCGCGAGCCCAGCCGCCATTTGCCGCGCCAGCGCAAGAAGCCGTTTGTTGTCGAACGGTGCC
Source organism: uncultured Acidobacteriota bacterium (assembly GCA_947259165.1). GTDB lineage: Bacteria > Acidobacteriota > Vicinamibacteria > Marinacidobacterales > SMYC01 > CAMYKY01. The sequence continues at coordinate 31,108 of CAMYKY010000149.1, forward strand.
CCGCGGAGTAGCTGCCTGAGGTTCGACCCCTCGACGAGCTCCATGACGATGAAGTGGGTGTCGCCCTCCTGACCGACGTCGTAGATGTGAACGATGTTGGGGTGATTGAGTGCCGACGCCGCACGCGCCTCCTGCTCGAAACGCCGAAGCCGATCCGGATCCTGAGCAAACTCCTCAGGAAGCACCTTGAGCGCAACGTCCCGCCCCAGCTTCAAGTCCTTGGCCCGATACACGTCCCCCATCGCGCCCACACCGATCGAGCCAACGATCTCGTAGGAGCCTAGGCGGGTACCGGCTTCAAGTGACATGACGCTTCGGGGAAGTGTAGCAGACGGTCGGTATACGGCATACGGTATACGGTGGGAGGCTCGTTTCCGATGAGTCCCGTTTGTGGGCGCCAGCGCCTCGATGGACGGCCTTGAACGAGACGGTAGCCGTATGCCGCTCTACTTGTTCTCGTCCTGATACTGGCCGGCGTACGTCTTCGCGGCGGGGGCGTCGAGGCCGTAGAAGACGAGTTGCAGGACGCGGGCGTCGCGTTTGAGGCGCAACCCGGCGGGGTTGTGGATGACGAGGACCGAACCGCTGCGACCGGAGTAGCCGGAGTCCCACAGCGCGGTTGCGATATGGGCACCACTGCGAAGTAGGCTCGAGCGGGTGCGCGCCATCCCGAACATGTCGGCGGGGATGTTCACGATTTCGTTGTAGACGACCCAGTACGGCCCCGGTGAAAGATTCCACCAATTGTCGGCGTCGGGATCGATAGAAAACGTTTCCGGGGTCTTGCGCTCGGAGTTGTCGAAGTCGATGGCGCCCGGCTCGTCCCCGAAGCGGGAGACTTCACGCAGCGTGAAGTCGACGCCATTCATTTGAATCTGCGCTTCGGCGTCGATGAAAGATTCGACGAGAGGAGGTTTGGCCGCGAGCCGCTCTCGAAGCGAGTCACCCTCGATGAGCCTCACGGCTCCCCTTCCAGTTTCGGCAACGTAATGTGCTCCTGTCCCTGATACTTGCCTTTTTTGTCCTTGTAAGACAATGCACACTCCTCGTCGCTCTCGAAAAAAAGAACCTGCGCAATCCCCTCGTTGGCGTAGATGCGACACGGAAGCGGCGTCGTGTTCGAGATCTCGAGCGTCGCGTTACCCTCCCACTCCGCGTCGAAGCCAGTCACGTTGATGATGATGCCGCATCGCGCGTACGTCGACTTGCCGATACAGATGGCGTACACGTTTCGCGGAATACGAAAGTTCTCGACCGTGTTCGACAGCGCAAACGAGTTTGGTGGGATGACGCACACCTCGCCTTTGTGGTCGACGAAGCTCTTGGGGTCGAAGTTCTTCGGGTCGACGATCGCGGTGTGCACATTCGTGAAGATCTTGAACTCATCCGAAACGCGGATATCGTAGCCGTACGAGGATAACCCGTAGGAGATCACGTTCTCGCGAACCTGAGTCTCCACGAACGGGTCGATCATCCCGTGATCGTGCGCCATCCGTCGAATCCAATTGTCGGACTTGATCGATGGCATCGAACCTCTAGCCTTGAATCTGGAGCGTGGTGAAGAAGTACGGAATCTCGAGACTCGCGGACTCCGGGGAATCCGAGCCATGAATCACGTTGGCCTCGACCGAGCTCGCGAACGCCTTCCGAAGGGTTCCCTCATCGGCGTTCGCCGGGTCCGTCGCCCCCATGAGCTTGCGAAGGTCCTCGATGGCGTTGTCCTTCTCGAGGACCATCACGATACAAGGTCCCGACGACATGAAGTCCGTGAGGCTGCCGAAAAAGGACCGCTGTTTGTGAACGGCATAAAACCCCTCGGCGTGCCGCTTGGTCATTTGGACCATTCGCAGACCCAAAACCTTGAATCCCGCTTTTTCGATCCGCGCGAGGATTTTTCCAGCGTCGCCCTGACGTACGCCGTCCGGTTTGATGATCGAAAATGTTTTTTCACTCACTATTTTGATCGTCCTTTTGTGCGTTTTGCCAATGACTAATTCAATATGCGTTCCATCGTTTCGCCCATTTCCGCCGGGCTCTCGACGACGGTGACACCAGCGGCACTGAGCGACGCCATTTTGTCAGCGGCAGTGCCCTTGCCGCCCATGACGATCGCCCCAGCGTGGCCCATACGGCGTCCCGGAGGCGCCGTCTGTCCAGCGATGAACGAGACCACGGGTTTCGTGACCTTGCGCTTGATATAGTCAGCGGCGGTCTCTTCTGCGCTACCGCCAATCTCGCCGATTATGATGATCGCGTCGGTGTCGTCATCTTCCTGAAACAGCTCGAGCGCGTCGACAAACGTCGTCCCGATGACCGGGTCGCCACCGATCCCGATGCAGGTCGACTGCCCGATCCCTCGCATCGTGAGTTGGAACACGGCTTCGTAAGTCAACGTACCGCTTCTCGACACCACCCCGACCCGGCCTTCCTTGTGGATGTGGCCCGGCATGATGCCAATCTTCGCTTTTCCGGGAGAGATGAGCCCAGGGCAATTCGGGCCCAGGATACGGCTTTTGCCGTCGGGCGCAACTCGCATGACCTCGACCATATCGAACGCGGGGATCCCTTCGGTGATACAGACGATGAGCTCGATCTCAGCGGCAACACCCTCGAGAATTGCGTCCGCTGCGAACGGCGGTGGAACAAAAATGACCGACGCATTCGCCCCGGTTTCTTTCACCGCATCAGCCACGGTATTGAAGACCGGAACGCCCTCGACGGTTTGACCGGCCTTGCCCGGTGTCACACCGGCAACGACCTGGGTGCCGTAGTCGATGGTGCCTTTGGTGTGGAACTGACCTTCTCGGCCGGTAATCCCTTGTACCAGGAGGCGTGTGTTTTTGTCGATGAGAACACTCACGCGGCACCTCCCGACGCGCCGGACGCGGCGGCGACGACTTTCTCCGCCGCCTCCTTCATCGTGTCGGCGGTGATAAAGTTCAGCCCCGATTCGGCGAGCATCTTCTTGCCGACCTCGACGTTCGTACCCTCCGCACGGATCACAATGGGAACTTTGACGTCGAGCTCCTTCACCGCGGCAATCAAACCCTCGGCGAGTAGGTCCACTCGCAAAATCCCCCCGAAGATATTGATCAACACGGCTTTGACTTGCTCGTCGTCCATGAGAATGCGAAACGCCGCTTTGATTTGTTCCGGACTCGCCCCACCCCCAACGTCGAGAAAATTCGCAGGGGCACCGCCGCAGTGATGGATGATATCCATCGTCGCCATCGCCAAACCGGCGCCGTTGACCATGCAGGCAACGCTTCCGTCGAGCTTGATATAGTTCAGAGAATGTTTGGAGGCTTCGACCTCGAGCGGCGACTCTTCATGGATATCCCGAAGCTCCACGACATCGGGGTGGCGGAACAAAGCGTTGTCATCGAGAGTGACTTTGGCATCGAGTGCCAGGACTTCGCCTTCCTTGGTGATGAGACAGGGGTTGATCTCCAGCATGGACGCGTCCAGCTGTTTGAACGCACTGTAGAGACTCATCAGAAAACGGACTGCTTTCTTGTGCACGTCTCCTGATAGCCCGAGATCAAACGCCAGATCGCGCGCTTGATACGCCATCATCCCGACTGCGGGATCGATCTCGGCGCGATGGATTTGCTCCGGCGTCTCCTCGGCAACTTTTTCGATCTCGACACCGCCGGCCGCGCTAGCAATGCAAATCGGCCACCCAATCGCTCGATCGATCAAGAAGCTGACATAGAGCTCACGGTCGATATTGAGCCCCTCTTCAACGAGAAGCTTGCGCACTTGTTTTCCCACGGGGCCGGTCTGCGCGGTCACAAGATTGCTTCCGAGAAGATCTCCCGCGAAGGTTTCGACGTCTTCTTTGGAGCGGGCGAGCTTCACCCCGCCCGCTTTGCCCCGACCGCCAGCATGAATCTGCGCTTTGACGACGACAGGGAAGCCGAACTCTTCCGCCGCCTGGACGGCATCGGCCGCAGATTCGACCTTATGCCCGCGCGGGACTTTGACGCCAAACTTGGCGAGAAGATTCTTGGATTGATACTCGTGTAAGTTCATCCAGTCTTATCCCACTCCAATGATCCCGACGAGCTCTTGCACCGAGGCCGCGGATTTCTGCAGCGCCGTACGTTCGTCGTTCGTCAAATGAATCTCGATGATTTCTTCGACGCCCTTCGAACCGAGCTTGGCTGGAACCCCCATGTAGAAGCCGTTGATCCCATACTCACCCTCCAGGTAGGCGGCGGTCGGAAGAATTTTCTTCTTGTCCTTCAAGATCGCATCGACCATTTCCAGAATGGATGCCGAAGGCGCGTAGTACGCAGAGCCCGTCTTCAGGTAGCTGACGATTTCGCCGCCACCCTTGCGGGTCCGCTGGACGATGGCGTCAATCCGCTCTTCCGAAAGAAGGTCGGGCAGCGGAATCCCCGCAACGGTCGAATAACGCGGGAGTGGAACCATGTCGTCCCCGTGACCGCCGAGCACAAACGCGTGGATGTTATCGACGGAGACTTTCAACTCCATCGCGATAAACGTTCGCATCCGCGACGAATCCAAGACGCCGGCCATGCCCATCACGCGCTCTTTCGGGAAGCCGCTGACTTTGTAAGCCGTTTGCACCATCGCGTCGAGCGGGTTCGAGACGACGATCAGAATCGAATCCGGCGAGTGCTTGACCACCTGCTCGGTCACGACCTTCACGATCTCGTAGTTCTTCTTCAGGAGATCGTCGCGGCTCATGCCGGCCTTGCGGGGAAGCCCGGCGGTGATCACCACGACGTCGGAGCCTTCGGAGTCCTTGTAGTCGTTGGTTCCGATCACATTCACATCGGATCCGCTGACCGGGCACGCCTCCATCATGTCGAGGCCCTTGCCTTGAGGAGGGCCCTCCAGGATATCGACCATCACTACATCGGCGAGCTCTGCGTCCGCGACGCGCTGAGCGGTGGTAGCACCTACGTTGCCGGCGCCAACGACTGTAACTTTGTTTCTTCCAATAGCCATAGTTATCTCCTACATATTCTCGATCATTGCCGACGCGAACTCCGACGTCTTGAGCTTGGTGGAGCCTTCCATCAGCCGCTCGAAGTCGTAGGTCACACGTTTTTGCGCGATAGTCTTCTCTAGGCTCGATTCGATGAGAGTGGCCGCCTCGTTCCACTTCATGTACTGGAACATGAGAACGCCCGAAAGGATCACCGAGCCTGGGTTCACCTTGTCTTGATCGGCGTATTTGGGCGCCGTCCCATGAGTTGCCTCGAAAATCGCATGGCCGGTCACGTAGTTGATGTTGCCGCCCGGTGCGATGCCAATGCCACCAATCTGCGCCGCGAGCGCATCGGAAAGATAGTCCCCGTTCAAGTTCATCGTCGCGATCACATCGAACGACTTGGCACGGGTGAGCACCTGCTGAAGGGCGATGTCGGCAATCGCGTCTTTGATGAGCAGCTTGCTCTTCCACTTACCATCGCCGTGGCTGTCCCAAAGCGCCTTCAACGTCTGGTCGACCTCGTCGGTCACTTCCTTCTGACGCACTTCGGTCATCAAGTCGTAGCCTGGCTCTACCGCGCGCGCGTTGTCGACGACCGAGACATCGGCGTTCGCCTCACGGTTTCCCAGGATCCAGCTCTCGCGCTCGCTAATCGTCTCCGCGCGGAAATCGCGCGCGGCGACCGCGTAACCCCAGTCACGAAACGCACCCTCGGTAAACTTCATGATGTTGCCTTTGTGAACGAGGGTGACGCTCTTGCGGCCGTTGTCGAGCGCGTATTGGATGGCCGCGCGGACGAGACGCTCGGTCCCCTCTCGGCTAATCGGCTTGATGCCGATGCCGCTCGTGTCGGGAAAGCGAATATTCTTGACGCCCATCTCGTTTTGAAGGAATCCGATGAGTTTCTTCGCATCGTCGGACTCGGAGAGATACTCGATACCGGCGTAGATGTCTTCCGTGTTCTCGCGGAAGATCACCATGTCGACATCGCCCGGCTTCTTGACCGGGCTCGGGACCCCCTCGTACCACTTGACCGGGCGAAGGCACACATACAGGTCGAGCTGCTGCCGGAGGGCGACGTTCAAAGACCGGATGCCACCGCCGACGGGAGTCGTCAGCGGCCCTTTGATGCCCACCAGATAGTCCCGGAACGCGGCCAGGGTCTCTTCGGGAAGCCAGCTATTCGTTGCGTTGAACGCTTTTTCGCCGGCAAGGACCTCGAACCACGAGACCTTACGCTTGCCACCGTAGGCTTTTTCGACGGCCGCGTCGAAAACGCGCTCGCTCGCACGCCAGATGTCGCGGCCGGTGCCATCGCCCTCGATGAACGGGATGACCGGGTTGTCGGGTACATTCAAGACGCCGTCTTGAATCGTGATGCGACCGCCTTTGGGCGGTGTGGAAGCGCTGGGACTCATGGAACTCCTGCTATTTCCGCGGCCGAACGAAGCGGCTGCGCGGTGGGAAGTGTCTTGGTGGGCGACCCGCCCACAAAACGGTCTAGTCTACCATTCGAGTCGCGGCTTCACCAAGTTACCCGCACAACCTCGACGGGCAATTCGAGCGGCACGAGCCTTACGTCGCGCCAAACTCGGCGAGCGGCCGAGGGGCTTGCGCGCCCTAGATCCAAACCCCTCGGCCGAAAAGGGGACAGGTACTGATGAATCCCCACAAATTCTATTTCGATTCGCGAGGCTCTGTGAGCAACTGTGATTCAACGTTCTCCTGCTGCAGAGAATTC
>CAMYKY010000150.1 GCA_947259165.1 uncultured Acidobacteriota bacterium
CCGGCAGAACAAACCTACGGTCGGCCTGGCTTTCGGCCCACGAATTCGTCCATAGAAGCGCTAATCCCCATAAACCTGGCGATCGCATCAAACCAGGATACCGGCAGGAGTCTCAATAGGGCGATGCTGTGGACGAGGAGTGGCATATGCAGCCGCGGCCGATCGCGCTCCACGGCCCGCAGAATCTTCTCGACCGCCTTCTCCTCCTTCAAGATAGGCAAGAGGAATGAAAAACGAGTCTTCACGCCCTCGAACATGCCGGTGTCGATGTAGTAGGGGCAAACGACCGTCGTGCGGACGCGGGGCGCACGCGCCCTCAACTCCACCCTAAGGGACTCGTCGAGTCCGACCGCCGCGGATTTGCTAGCGCAGTAGTCCGTCAGTCGTGGGACGCCGATGAGTCCGGCGGCCGAGGCAATCGTAACGATGTGACCTCGGTTCCGCTCGATCATGTTGGGAAGAAACGCCTTGATCATCCAAAACAACGAATGGACGTTGATCTCGAGGTTTCTTTGGATCTGCTCGTCCGGAATCTCGAGAAGACTTCTGCCGCTGACAACGCCTGCATTATTAATAAGGATGTCGACAGGGTCCGTGACGCGCTTGGCGGCATCGTAGACGGCCTTCCGGTCGGAAACGTCACAGACAATCGGCTTCGCTCGACCCCCGAGAGCCTCGACCTGTTCCACCACGGCGTCGAGACCCGCGCGATTCACGTCCCAAAGAGACAGCGCCCCGCCGCCTCGCTTCGCGACACCCAACGCCATCCGACGGCCGAGGCCACTCGCCGCACCGGTGATGAGGACGTGGGCACCCCGAAGCTCAGTCATGACAAGCGATTCTACCTTCTATACTGGGCTCATGCCGATCCGTGTGAAGCGCGTGTACGAGGCGGCCGCGAAGGGCGACGGCAAACGCTACCTCGTCGACCGCATGTGGCCGCGGGGGATCAAGAAAGAGGCGGTCTCGATCGAGGCGTGGCTCAAAGAGCTCGGTCCGAGCACCGAGCTTCGCAAGTGGTTCGGGCACGACCCGGCCCGGTGGGCTGAGTTCAAGAAGCGCTACTTCAAGGAGCTCGAGGCCAAACAGGAGCTATGGCGCCCGATTTGCTCGGCAGCGCGAAAACGCACGGTGACCCTCGTCTACAGCGCACGGGACGAAGTGCACAACCAGGCGGTCGCGTTGCGAGAGTTCCTCGAAATGAGGTGAAAACCCCGCACGCATGCCCCTTCCAAACATCCAGCCCTCGTGCGACACTAATTAGAACACTCAGCCAACCTACAACTCGAGCTCGTCGAGCACTCACTAACCGGTGGGTGCTTCCGTACCTGCCTCGCCGTAGCCTCGGCGAAGGCGGGCCTCGGTGGAATCTTTTCGGCCGAGATTTTCTGAAACTTTTCCTGGTTCGGCTGGTATGAGGGGGTATGGAAGGGTTGGCGCAAATGCAGCTCGAGGCGGTCCCAGAGCCTTCGGAGCGTCTACTCGTCGCACACCGACAAGGTGACCGCGATGCCTTCTCGCAGCTCATCGAACGCTACCGCCGTCCGGTTTTCGGGTATCTCGTCCGCTGCGGCGTTGCTGAAGGGGACCGCGACGACCTCTTTCAAGAGATATTCATCAAGATTCACCGCCGCGCGGATCAATACGATGACGCGCGTCCTCTACACCCGTGGCTTTTCACCGTGGTCGCCAACACGGTGAGAACGTACCAGCGAAAGCAGCGACTGCGCAGCTTCTTCCTCTGGGAGCCCGCGGGCGCCGACGTCGAACCAGAATTCGAAGACCACTCACCGGACGTCGAGGCAATCGCATCGTCTCGTCAGACCGAAGCCTGGCTCGAGCGCGCCATCCAGGCGCTTCCGATGCCCCAGCGCGAGGTGTTGATTCTGGCGACGATCGAGAACGTTCCCCTGAAAGACATTGCGTCGATCCTCGAGATGCCCCTCAACACGGTGAAGACCCACGTGAGACGCGCACGCCTGCGCCTGGTGGCCTGCCGGGAACGCTACGAGAGACGCACGAGAGTGAGCCATGCCTGACATGCCTGACATGACTGAAAAGTGTAGTGAAGTCCGAGAGGCGATCGCCCTCGAAGGAAAGGCTCCTGCGAGCGAAGACTGCCTCGAGCACTTGGGCGAGTGCACGGAGTGCGCACGGTTTTTGAAGAGCGTGCTTGCGGTGGAGACCGAGCTCGGGACGCTGGCAACGCCCGACGTCGACGACGCTATCGTTGACACGCTTCTAGCCCGGCCCGAGCTGTCGACCAAGACGAGCTCGCACAAGCTCCAATGGGCGATGGGCCTCGCGGCTGCCGCGACGATCGTCTTCCTCGCCGCACGGGTCACCCTCATAGGGCACGACCAGCCACGAGAGTTCGAAGTTGCGGTGGCCCAGAATGGCGCCGTCGTTGGCGGGGAGGGGCGACCCGAAGAGAACGAATTGTCGTCCGAAGAAACGGAGAGTCTCCAGGCTCCCGGTTATGTCGGCAACGATCCCGAGAACCGACCGGGCCCGCAGTATCGCGGCCAGACGACGAGTCGCGACGATGTGATCGCTAGTGAGAAGTCGCTGAACGATGAAGCCGCCCGAGCGGAGCTGAGTCTCCGTGCTCGGGAGCTGCAACGCAGCTACTCTGTCTCCACGGAAGAAGGCAACGAGCGCGAGAACAACAACGCCCCGTTGAAGAAGGACGAAGGCCTACTCGGGTCCGACGTCGGCGCAGGTAGGACCGCTTTCGGTGATCGGTTGGAGGGCGCGGCGAGTGCCCCCGAGCCCTCGCTCGAAGACAGCCCGAAACGCGCGTCACAGTTTGCGGCGCTCCCGGACGGCTTGGCGGAACAGGAACAGCGAAAGCTACGGGCACTCGAGGAGGCCGTCACTGTCACTGGGGAATCGCCGTCCATTGACTCCGGGGCGCGCGTATCTGAGGATCTAGTGCTCGACAAAGCTCAAATCGTCACCGACGACTTCCGAAGCAGACTCGTCCGGCAAGACGCGGACGGAGCCTTCTACCAAAGGACACTCGAGCCGGACAAGCTCGTCCACGTCGATGCCGTGTATCCTGAGTCCGCCAAAGCGAAGCGCGTCTCCGGTATCGTCACTCTCCGCGTCCTGATCGACAGCAATGGCATCGTCACGCGAGCCACCGTCGTCGACTCCGTCGAGGAGCTGGACCAGGCGGCAATCCATGCCGTGTTGCAATGGAAGTACGCGGCTTCCGAGATCGAGGAGCGCAGCGTCACGGTGCGCATTGCTTTCGATGCACCTGCCGCACCGGATGACGATGCGCGTTTGTTTCTCGAAGAGCGGGATCGGATCGACAACCTGCACTTCCGTGACCCTCGCGGGTACTGGGCCAACACGTACCTCCCAGGCGATCCCAGGGCCCGCTTTCTCGCGATGCGCCTTCGCAACGCAGGCCAGCCCATCGCGCCCCATTTGTCGGCACGCCCGGTCGTGCAACCCTTCGACCCACCGAGTCGTGGAGCGTTGTCGGTAACGCTTCATGCCGACCACCGTGGGGTGAGCGGGCCAGCGCGGCTGCTCCTTCAAGTCGGTGTGAAAGCGACAGACAACTACGGTCGGAGACGACCCCCGATGAACGTCGGCATCGTCCTCGACGCGGACCCCGACAACATCGCCGCGGCCCGGGCGCTAGGCGACTCGCTACGACGGGCGAAAGCGCTTGGCGATCGGTTCCGACTGTTTGTTCCCGGAAAAGGCGAAGTCGTTCCACCCGAATCTTTCCGGCACGGGCCTCTCGCCGTCGCTCTCGATGAGCTCGAGGGGTCGAGCCATCTCGAAAGCGACCTCGAAAGCGCCGTTCGTCTCGCGGTGGAGCGCGTCCACGCGGGAGACGACCCGACGATGCCGCTCGGTTCGAGCCTCGTTCTGGTCGTCACGTCGCGCAAGCTCGGCGGCGAGCTCGAGGCTCTTTCGCGGTTGGCGCATCAAAGCGCGATCGGCGGGGTTCCGGTGAGTGTCGTGGGCTTGGGCGCGAGCGTCGACCGGGACGAGCTCGAACGGCTCGCGCTTTCAGGACAAGGACGCCGCTACTTTCTCGAGCAAACCGCAGATGCGACTGGCATCGTCGACCGGGAGCTCGCCTCGTCCAGCCGGGTCGTGGCGCGCGCGCTTCGGCTTCGCATCAAGCTCGCCGCGGATGTCCGACTCGTCGACGTCATCGGCTCCGAGTCCTTGAGCGAACGTCAGGCCGATCGAGCTCGTGAGGCCGAAAAGAGCATCGACTTGAGGTTGTCCCGCAATCTGGGCATCGAAGCCGACCGCGGTGAGGACGAAGACGGTATCCAGATCATCATCCCGAGCTTTTATGCGGGAGACAGCCACACGATTCTCCTCGACGTCGTCGCCACTCGACCGGGCGCGATCGCCGAGGTCACGGCTCGCTACAAAGATCTCTCTGAACTGCGGAACACGGTGGCGAAGGCGAGCTTGTCGTTGTCGCGCTCAGAAGCCGCACCGGGTCCATTGGAGACGAACGTCCTCAAGAACTATCTCTCATTCCGTCTCTCCCAAGAGCTCGAGAGTGCCGCCGACGAGCTCGACCGGGGCGATCGAGACGCGGCGGTCAAACGACTGCGCGACGCGCGTCATCTGTTAGTAGGCCTCGGGTTTGGAAACGACCAGGAGCTCGCCCGAGACATTGCAATGCTCAGTGAATACGTCGGCGTTTTGTCTTCATCCCTCGAGCCCGCGCTCATTGCTTATCTCGCGGACTCGCTGCGCTACGCCGGTGCAAGCAAGAGACGCTTGCCCGCGGCTTTGACTTAGTCTTTTTTCTCAACGACGATCGAGGTAGGGACAATGAAACGAACAACGTTCGCCCTGATGATGATGGCCTTCGCCAGTTTTTTGGGAGCTCTCGAGGCGCAAGAAAGCAAACCGAATGGGCCCGGCCAGGTACAACTGCCGCTGGAGATCTACAAACAGCTCATCGAGCAGGCGCAAGCGCCCGACGATCCCAGAGCGCCAGTGAACTTCGCTTTGGGCAACGCACGCGTCAGCGTCACCGTCGGCTCGACTGAGCCCGCAGCGAGCGCCGAAGTCTCCGTTACCCTGTCGATACAGATTTTCGAGGACCGGTGGGCGCTGATACCGGTGCTGCCCGCGGGAACCCCGGTGACACAGGCGACCATCCAGGGCGCGCCCGTGCAGTTGGTTTCGACACCTTCGGGGCTCGCCTGGAGCACGAATCAAAAAGGCGCTTACACCATGCAGCTCTCCTACCGCGTGGACGCTTCGTCCTCGAAGAGCGGCTACGTCCTCGGGGTGCCGGTCCCCGAGGCGGCCTCCATCAACCTGAGTGCGACTCTGCCGGGCACGGGGCTCGATGTCGCGGTCATCCCCGCCGCCGGTGTGCGGACGACGCCGTCGGGCTCGACGACTCGTATCGAGGCGACCGTCCCGACCGTGCGCGGGGTTCAAATATCGTGGCGTACGCCGTCGAAGCGCGGTGCCGCGTTCTCTCGTGCCGATTATCGCGGTGAGTTGAGCGGCAGCGCCATCGTGTGGCGTGGTGAGTACCGGGTGGAGCTCTTCTCCGATGAAACGGCAACGCTTCGCCTCCTGCCCCGAAAAGTGACGTTGACGAATCTGCAGGTCGACGGCAAGGACGCATCGATCCTCGTCGACGGCCAACACTTCGCCACCCTCGTCAAAGGCCAGGGAGTGCACCGTGTGGTGGCCACGTTCCAAACGCCGGTCGTCCAAGCCGACGGGCCTCCGAAAGTCCAGCTCTCCATCCCCAAAGTGCCGGTCTCTCGGTTCGAGCTCACCCTCCCCGGCCGAAAGGAGCTCTCCGCCGAGCCGGGAACGAGCGTCACCAGCCGCACGCGCGGCAACACGACGATCGCAACGGTCCACGTGCCGCTCACCGAGCAGGTCACGTTGACGTGGTCCGAGTCGGTGCCCGAAGTCGTGCGACGAGAGCTTCGCGCGAACGCCTCTCTCTACCACGTCATCTACGCCGAGGAGGGTGTTCTGATTTCTCGTGCGCGCGTTCTCTACGACGTTCGACGAGGCGAAACGAACCGACTCGAGCTCGTCGTGCCGGCGGATGTGCAAGTTAATCAAGTAAGCTCCGAGGCTGGCGCGATCGCGGATTGGCGCGTGACCCGTCAACGCGACACTCAGCTTCTTCAGATCTTTCTGGATCGACAGCTTCAGGGCGAGCTCACGTTCGACGTTCTCTACGATCGCTCCTTGGGCCAAGGTGATTCGGAGTCGCTTCCGCTTCTCGTTGCTCAGAACGTAGGCAGGCAACGCGGCATGGTGGCACTGTTATCCAGCAGCGACCTGACTCTCGTTCCGATTGTCGATGGCGCCGACGGCGAGGCCACTCGCGTGGGCGAGAATCAGCTTCCGAGCTTCGTGCGGGACGACATCGAGCTGACGATCGCCCACACGTTCAAGTACGCCGATACACCGCCGACGATGGCGGTCTCGCCGTCCGTCCCGGAACGGGTGGCCGGTCGCTTCGACGCCCAAGTGGATTCTTTGATCTCACTCGGCGACGTCACGTTGACCGGCTCGACGAGCATCGAGCTGCATGTGAAATCGGGCAGCCTGGAACAACTGGAGTTGGTGTTACCTGAGGGGACCAATCTGTTGAACCTCAGCGCTCCGTCCCTGAGGACCCATCGTATCAGCGACGACGACGAGCGCGTCGTCGAGCTCGAGTTTACCCAGGAAATGGAAGGCCACTTCAAGATCGACCTCTCGTACGAGCGTATCCTTGGCGGCGACGAGGCCGAGGTAAGCGCGTCAACGGTGCGGGTTCGTGGGGCGGACGTGGAGCAAGGCAGGATTGCAGTGGAGGCGTCGAGTGCCGTCGAGGTCCTGCCGTCGGTAGCCAACGAGCTTTCTCCAATCGACGTCGGCGAGCTCCCGCGACAGCTCGTTTTGCAAACCACCAACCCGATCTTGCTCGCGTTCAAGTACGTCCGTGCCGATCCCGAGCCCCAGTTGGCGCTGACAGTGACCCGCCACCGTGTCGTCGACGTCCAAGAGGCTGCGATTGACACTGCCGAGTACAAGACACTTTTCACCCGAGACGGACTCTCGGTGACGACGGCCCGATTCATCGTCCGCAACTCTCGCAAGCAATTTCTGCGCATCGAGCTTCCCGAAGACTCGGAAGTCTGGTCGGTCTTTGTCGCGGGTCGGGCGGAGAAACCGGCGCTTGCCGAGGAAGAGGATTCCGACGGTGCGCTTCTCATCAAGATCATGAACCGTACCGAAGGCTTTCCCGTGGATGTCATCTATGCGACGCGTGCACCTTCGATTGGGAGGCTCGGAACGGTCCGTGCCCACCTGCCGCGGCCCGACATCCTGGTCACCGAATCTCGCTGGGATTTGTATCTCCCCGAGGGGCTCGACTACGGTCGTTCGGCGACGAACATGGACTTGCTCAGCGCCGACCAACGGGTGTCCAGTGATGAAATGAAAGCGGCCCTCGGGAAGTTGAGCGAAAGAGCGGCCTCCCCGAACGTGATTGGCCCTCTTCACATTACTGTTCCCTCGACGGGCATTCACTACGCCTTCCGAAAGCTCTACGCAAACCAAGGTGACGTGGAAGCGTTCGCGTCGGTGCCGTACACAACGGCCTCAGGAACGGCTCTCGGCCAGCTCGTGAGTCTTCTCGCAACCGGCCTCCTTTGGCTCGGCGCCTGGATGTTGGCAACCAAAAGCGAGAGGGTACACCAACGCGCTCAGATCGCGTTCGTGGCTTCCGGTGCGCTACTGCTCATTTTCGCAGTCGGTGTGTACCGCGTCAGCGCCACTCCGTCGCTGTTCGCGTCTCTCCTGATTGCCGGGGCTCTTGCCATGCCCTACGCAAAACGCGGGCTCGACAAGCTCAAGGAGTCGAAGACGATCGAACAGAACGGGTAGAATACATCGGTGAGATCCACCGACATCGACACGTTCGACTTGGCCCCGGGACGGACTCTGGCACGCAAGTATGAGGTCGTGACCCGTCTCGGGGGTGGCTGGGAAGGCGAGGTCTACAAGATCCGCGAGAAGAGCACGGGGATCGAACGCGCCGCGAAGCTGTTCTTCCCGCAGCGCAATCTACGCAACAAAGCGGCAACGTCCTACGCGCGCAAGCTGCACAACCTGCGTGCGTGCCCCATCGTCATCCAATACCATACCGAAGAATCGATCGTCATCCGCAAGCACCCGATCCGGGTACTCGTGTCCGAGTACGTCGAAGGAGAGCTGCTCACCGATTTTTTGAAACGGCAGCCCGGAGGGCGCCTCCACGCGTTCCCCGCGCTGCACCTGCTGCATGCGTTCGTGGTCGGGCTCGAGTGCATCCATCGCTCTCGCGAGTTTCACGGCGACCTTCACAGTGACAACGTTATCGTCGAGCGTTACGGTCTGACGTTCGAGCTCAAGATCCTCGATTTCTTCCTGTGGCAGACACCCAAACGCGAAGGCTACCAAGACGATCTTTGCGAGAGTGTCCGCATGTTCTACGACGCTTTGGGAGGAGCGCGTTTCTACGCGAAGCAGCCCAAGGTCGTCAAGGACATCGTTCTCGGGCTCAAGCGGACGCTGATCCTCAAGCGCTACCCGACGGCCACTCACTTGCGCCTGCACCTGGAAAGCGTTCGATGGGAGTGAGGGAAGAGCTCGGGTCCGACGAAGCGCGACTTTTTTTCGAGCAAGAGCGTCTCGACGACGCGGTGTTTTCGGTCGGTAGCGGCGAGATTGCGCTTCACTCCAGTAAGAGCCCGGAGAAAGATACGCCGAACGAGGATGCCGCCGGTATCGTCGCCGCCGGACCGAACAGGGCGGTCGTCGCCGTAGCGGACGGGGTCGGGGGTGCGCCTGCTGGGCGCCAGGCTTCGTCGATCGCCATCAACTCTATTGCAAACGCCACGCGCCAGGCGCTTCGGGATGGGCACGAGCTTCGATTCGGAATCCTGAACGGTTTCGAAGCGGCCAACGAGGAGGTTTTGGCCTTGGGTGTCGGTGCGGCGACAACGCTTGCGGTCGTCGAGATCGCAGACTCCACCGTCCGTCCATTCCATGTCGGCGACTCGTTCATGCTCATTACCGGCCAACGCGGCAAGGTCAAGTCCCAAACCATCCCGCACTCGCCGACGGGGTACGCGATCGAGTCAGGGCTTCTCGACGAGGCAGACGCCATGCATCACGAAGAGCGTCACGTCATCAGCAACGTCATCGGAAGCGTCGAGATGCGCATCGACGTCGGATCGCCCTTCGAGCTCGCACCCCATGACACCCTGGTGCTCGCAAGCGACGGTTTGTCGGACAACCTGCTGACGCCGGAGATCGTCGAGCTCGTGCGCAAAGGCCCTGTCGAACGGGCGGCAGCGGCGATGTCCCGACTCGCCCAGCAGCGGATGGAGCTTGTGGATGGCAACACGCCGTCGAAGCCCGACGACCTGACGTTTCTGATTTTTCGGCTCCGCTAAATGTGGAGCACAGACTCACCGGAACAGCACGGCGGTGACACCTCCGGTGAAGTACACACTAGCAGTTCATGGAGGAAGAACTAGATGGAACCGATTCACGAGCTGTTGCAGCGGCGCTATAGCCCGAGCGATTTCGATGACCGCTCGGTGTCCAAGGAAATGATTTACACGCTCATCGAAGCGGGCCGATGGGCACCGTCATCGTTTAACGAGCAACCTTGGCGGTTCATCATCGCCACAAAGGACAACCCTGTCGAATTCGAGAAACTGCTTGGGTGCCTCAGGCCT
>CAMYKY010000151.1 GCA_947259165.1 uncultured Acidobacteriota bacterium
TCATCGAACGATTCGGCTTCGAACGGAACAACGTGTTCACTCTAACCGACGAAGAGGCGACCCGTGACAACATCGTCGAGCTGCTAGGGCAGACGCTCGCCAATCCGGAGCGCGTGCAGCGTGACGACCGCGTCTTCGTCTTTTTTGCCGGGCACGGGGCCACGCGCAAGCTTCCCTCGGGAAAGGAGCTCGGCTACATCGTTCCCGTCGATGCCGACTTTCTGAGCTACCCGGTTCGATCGATCAGCATGCGCCAGCTCAAGGAATTCTCGGAGCTCATACCTGCCAAGCACGTCTATTTCGTCATGGACTCCTGCTACAGCGGTATCGCACTGACTCGCGGCGCATCGCCCAACGCTTACCTCGAGGAAATCACCAGCCGCGCAGCACGCCAGATCTTGACCGCCGGAGGCGCCGACGAAAGCGTTTCCGATGATGGGCCGGGAGGCCACTCCATCTTCACCTGGACGCTTCTTCAGGGACTGTCGGGTCTCGCCGATCTTGACGGCAACGGCGTCCTCACGGCGACAGAGCTCGGTGCTTTCGCGGCGCCCATCGTCTCCAAGTTCTCGAGCCAGACGCCGGCTTTCGGCAATCTCGAGGGCACCGAAGGCGGTGAGTTCGTCTTCGAGCTCGAGCACGAAGACCTCTCCGCGGTGAGCGAACAGCTCGATACCGAGGCTCTGGCGATAACGGCGGAGCTCGAACGACTTCAAGACGAGCTGTCATCAAAGCTCGAGCGCAACCTGATCCTTCACCAGCAGGTCGATGAGTTGAGAAACGACGGCGCAGTCGCAACCGAGGAGGACCGACTCGCGCAGGCGAACCGCCATCATGCCCTCGGGCTCCAATACTTTCGCGAGAAGCGCCACGAGACAGCGCTCGCCGAGCTCTCGCGCGCACTGGCCCTCAACCCGGCAAACCCCACCATCGTCAACAACTACGGTTTTCTCCTGTACCGGATGGAGCGCTACGAAGAATCGATCTCGTGGTTCGAGAAAACAATCGAGCTCGATCCGAACCGAGCTGTCGTCTACGTCAACCTGGCTGACTCACTTCTCAAACTCGGGCGTATCGACGAAGCGGCCACCTACTACCGGCGCTACGTATCGCTCTGGCCATCAACGCCTCGACGTGAAGAAATCGAGCGACTGCTCGCCGATGTCCCGCCCTAGCTGGACCTGTTTCGCGCATTAGCTTCGTCCACCAGCTCGTCGATCTGGGTTTGCGACATTGCACGACCTGCACTCAATCGAGTCGCCATATGGCTTTGAGCGGCGAGCCCCTTCCAGCCGAAATACGCCGAGGCGACGCCGTAAAACATCACCCATAGGGTTTAGGTTGTGGTGAAGAGCTCCACGAGTGACGCGGTTGGCTGAACGGTCGCTCCCCGTTCAGCCAGTAGGCGATTTTGCCGCTCAATAATCACCGGGGCGGCGTCGTCATCCGTTGACAAGGTGCTGTGCGCATCTTGCGCTACGTACACATCCAATCCTCGCTCCAGCGCCGAGATGCAGGTATTGGAGACGCAATACTCGCTCTGCAATCCGCAGACAACAATCGTGTCGACGCCTTGCCGTTCCAGGACACTTTGAAGGTCGGTTCCTTCGAACGCGCTGGACTCACGCTTGAGGACGACCGCTTCAGACGATTCTGGAGAGACGGATGGGTGGATTTGCCAGGGCATGGTTCCTTCGATTAGCAGCTGGCCTTCAGGCGCGCAATGCTGGACAAAGATGACAGGAATTCCAGTCGCGCGCGCCGCCGCTACCAGCTTCGACGCCCTCGCCAGAAGGTCGTCGCCGTGGTGCATCGCAGGAATCGCTTCCCCGTCGAACGCACCTAGCTGGACGTCAATCACGAGAAGAGCCAACGAAGCGTTCACAACGAAAGTTCCTATAGCAGCCGCACGCGGGTTGGCTAGCTTCGCGATGGGCCTCCAGCCTCATCCATGGGTGCCAACGCTCGGCTCATCTGCCCTAAAGCCGGCGCCCCAAGTCCGAAAGCGACTGCCAGCAACCAGGGATTGATCGGACCAATGGGCCCGACCGCCAACTCTGCAAGAACGAGCGACCACCCAGCGACCGCCCCGAGCGACGACACCCACGCCGCCACCGCGAACACGGTGCGTACACCCCTGCCCGCGGGTGTCACTTTCCCAGCACGGCTCTGGACGCTCGTCAACAATAGGCAGGCGCCCGCGACTAATGCCAGTACGGCAAGGAGTGCGGCCACGTCTTCTGGTCCCAAAGAACGGTTCATGATCTGAGCCTATCGCACAGCCATGGACTTGGTCCAAACAACCCTCCCCTATTCCCAATGGTGACCCGCCGGAGCGTGCCATTTGATGCCTGTCCGATGCGACTTGTACGTTAGCCATCCAGCAGGGCAATCAGCAGAAACAACAGAATACCGAGCAGAGCACAGGCGCCAGCGACATAGTCGTATCGCTTCGCTCGAACGCACAGAGCACTGAGCGCGCCGTCTCCCAACGTCGTATGGCCGCCGTTGTGAACGAGCTTTGTATACACTCTCTGCCGAACACTTGGTCCAGCGTGCCGAGGCCCGTGAATATCCTCGTGAGTCCATCCATGGTCGTGGGTGAGACGGGAAAAGATCTTTCGCCCTACGACTAGGGTATTGAACACCCCGATTCCGATCGCTAGCGCCCCGAACACCAACGCCGCCACGTACACGAGCCCAAAGTCCGCGGGAACGCTCAGCCGGAGATACTCGGTTTCGACGTCGTAACGCTCCTGCTCCGACGTCAACCGCGCGGCCAGCCACGCGAGCATTGCGCCGTGCGAGAGGTGGCATTCCGCCAGCGCATCGTTATGGGGTTCACTCATTGTCGGCTCGGCAAGCGCCTCGATGAAACGTTCTGAACGCTCAGGAATGCTACAGCGTCGCGCCCGATTTCCGGTAAGCGTAGTGGGCATCGAGTCGGCTCAGCAGGTAGTCGCCGTAGCGGACCGGCGGATACTTGGGCGGAGTGACGTCGTTTGTGCAGGTCTCGAGACAGTCGATGGTGACGTCCATATGCGGGTCGAAGAAAAACGGTACCGAGTAGCGGTGCCCACCGCCGGCATTGATGACGCGGTGCTCGGTCGAGACGTAGCGGTCGTTGGTCCAGCGCGCCACGGCGTCACCGATGTTGACGACGAAAGTTCCGGGAATAGGGGTTGCTTCGATCCAATCTCCGGAGCGGTGCCGGACATGCAGTCCACCAGCGCCGTCTTGGGCGAGCATCGTGATCGCGCCGTAATCCGTATGCGGCGCAGAGCCGAACTCCTCGTCGGGAGACCCCTCAGGTTGAGGAGGGTAGTGCAGCAGACGTAGAAACGTCGTCGGCTTCTCGAAGCTTCGCGCAAAATAGCCGTTGGGAAGGCCGAGGGCCTGCGCGAAGGCGACGAACAGCCTTCGGCCAAGCTCTTCCATCGCGCCGGAATACGCGAGCATCGTCTCGCGAAACTCGGGAAGCTCCGGCCATTGGTTCGGGCCTTGAAGCGGCTTCTCGGCGAGGAGCTCGGGGTCGTCGGGGGCGAGCTCGTGCATCATGACGAGCGATTCACTGAGATTGGGTTTCAACTCCTCATTCAACCGGTAGGTCGAGGCGCCGATGTAGCCTCGGTGGAACGGGTTGATCGCGAGTTTCTCTTTCACGTCGAGCGGTTGGGCGTGAAAACGCGCCGATTGAGCGAACACTAGACGGAGAAGCTCGTCGGCCACTCCATGGTTTGCAATATAGAAAAACCCGACGTCCTCGCACGCGGTGTTTAGAGCCAGCGCGACATCAGCAAGGTTGCGCGACAGGTCGATGATCGGCAGCTGTTCCTTGGAAATCGAGCGCGCGGCGCGGTCCATGAGGGCGATACTATCACCGCCTGTGGTAACCTCCGCGCCATGTGGACTAGGATTTTTGGCGGGATAGCGGCGGTTTTGATACCGACCGTGCTCGCCGCTCAAACACACCCGATCATCTTCGATACCGACTTCATCCTCCCGCCTGGCGACGACGGCCTCGCCCTGTTGCTCGCGCTTCAGTCTCCCGAGATCGAGATCCTCGGCGTCACCACCGTCGCAGGGAACGAGAGTATGGAACGCGCGACGACAGACGCCTTGTGGGTGCTCGAGCACACCGGCCGCACCGAAATTCCTGTTTACCGCGGCGCCGACATGCCCTGGGTTCATGAAAAGAGCGAGTTCGCGGAGCGCCGGTACGGCAAATGGTTCTCGAACGAGCCGCCCGCGCCGCCACCGGGTGGATTTGCCGAAAAGCACGCAGAGTCAGAGGGCGCCGTCGAGTTCATCGTGAGCACGGTAATGGCGCGTCCCGGCGAGGTCACGATTGTCGCCATCGGACCGCTCACGAACATCGCGACAGCCATCCGCCAAGACGCCGCGTTCGCCGGCAGCGTTCGCGAGCTCGTCATCATGGGCGGAGCGGTAGCGCTTCTTCCCGACGGCGCGGGGAACATGACACCGAACGCCGAGTTCAATTTCTGGGTCGATCCCGAGGCAGCACGAGTGACGCTGCGTTCCGGAATCCCGATCCTGCTCTCGCCTCTCAACGTTTCCCGCAAGACATCGCTCACGAAGGACTGGTACGAGAAGATGATCGAGGTCGAGACACCGATCACGAAGCTGCTCGAAACCACGATGGGCCCACGGTTCGCGCGGGAGCCCGAGCGGGTCTTTCTCATGTACGACCAGGTTGCTGTCGGCAGCTTGATCGATCCGACTCTCGTGACAACAGAAGAGCTCTACGTCGACGTCGATGCGAACCACGGTATCAGCTACGGTACGTCCGTCGGCGGGCGTGAGATTTGGCCTGGCGCCGAAGGCGCCAAAAAAATGCGAGTACAACATGACATCGACTGGCCGCGCTTCATGGAGATGTTCGTCGAGCGAATGCAGGCACCGGCCGCCGCCCCGAACTCGAGGCAAGATTGAAAACAGAGCTCCATATCCATCTGCAAACGAATCCAAAAGCGCCTGACGTCTTCCATTTGACGCGCGAGCGCTACCGAGGAGCGGCCAAGCGCAATCCAGCCGTTGCGCGACGAGTGAAGTGCACTACCGCCTCGGACCGCGAGGGTTTCTATCGTGCGATGAAAACCGCGGACGTGCTCGTCGGATGGTGGTTCCCCAAGAAAGGGCTTCGGGAGATCGCGCCGCGACTGAAATGGATCCACGTCATTGGTGCCGGCGTCGAGCACCTTCTGCCTCTCGATTGGCTTCCGCGGGGCGTCCAACTCATCAACAACCGGGGGGTCCACGCGGCCAAAGCAGGCGACTACGTCGTGATGGCGCTATTGATGCTCCACAATGCCATTCCTTCACTCGTCACCCAGCAGCGCAAGGGGCAGTGGCGCGAGATCTACAGTACGACGATTCACGGCAAGACGCTTCTCGTCATTGGTGTGGGAAACATGGGCGGTTCGGCTGCAAAAAGGGCCAAGGGACTCGGTTTGCATGTCATCGGGGTTCGTCGAACAACGCGCGGGCACCGCTACGTCGACGAAATGTACAACGTACGAGACCTGCCGAAATTGATACCGCGAGCCGACTTCGTCTTGGTGACATCACCCGTCACCTCGGAGACCCGAGGCTTCATTGGCAAGCGAGAGCTCGACTTGATGCGACCCGATGCGTCTTTCATCAACCTCGCTCGCGCCGACGTAGTGGACTACGACGTGCTCGTGCGCAAATTGAAACGTAGTGAAATCAAAGGCGCCATCCTCGACGTCTTCGACCCCGAACCACTCCCGAAAACGTCGCCGCTGTGGGATACGCCCAATCTCATCATCACCCCGCACGTCGCAACCGACGACGCGGAGGCGTACATACCACTCACCCTCGACATCGCACTCGACAACGCCGGGCGCTACCTCTCGGGCCGCCCCCTCAAGAATCGAGTCATTCCTAGCCGCGAGTACTAAACTGTGTCGCAAGAGTTCGGCCTTTTGTCCGTGCTCCCGCCGCTGATCGCACTCACACTCGCGATCTACACCAAGCAGGTCTTCGTCTCCCTTTTTGTCGGCATCTGGCTCGGGCAAGCGATTCTCGTCGACTTCAACCCCATCGCATCGCTCGTCCACACAGTGGATGCCCTGGTGGGCGTTTTCGAAGACGGAGGACGAACCAAGATCATCTTGCTCAGCGCCATGATCGGAGCGTTTTTGACGTTCACACAGTACTCGGGTGGTATGAAGGGGCTGGTTGATTGGCTCACAGGGCGCGGCTGGGTCACGACGCGCAGGTCCGCCGGAGTGCTTGCCTGGGGGATTGGCACCGCACTGTTCATCGAGGCCAATGTCGGCGTCTACGTCGCCGGGCCGGTGTCACGTCCGATTTTCGACCGACTCAAGCTCTCGCGCGAAAAACTGGCGTACATCCTCGACGCCACCGCAGCCAGTATCGCGACCCTCGTCCCCATCAACTCCTGGGGCGCGTACATTCTCGGACTTCTCGAAGCGCAAAACGTCGAGAATCCGCTCCGCGCCCTCGCCGGCTCAATCCCGTTCGACTTCTATCCGATCTTGACCGTGGGACTCGCACTCGCAGTCGTCCTCAGCGGCAGAGACTTCGGCGCGATGCGGGAAGCCGAGCGCCGTGTCCGCGAGGAAGGGAAACTGCTACGCGACGGGGCCGAGCCTCTCGTCGCCACCGACGTCCTCATGATCAACGCCAAGGAAGGGATCCCCGCTCTCGCCCGGAACATGGTCGTTCCGGTTCTGGTCATGGTCGTCACGGTTTTCGTCGGTCTCTACGTCACTGGAGGCGGCAGCGTGATCGCGGGCGACGGCTCCACCGCCGTCTTTTGGGCCATCATCGTCGCCCTCCTGGTCGCCGCGATCAGCTACCGCGCGCAGGGCCTCCTGACGATCACCGAGCTCACCGATCTCTTCATGCGAGGCGTCGGGGGCCTTTTCCCGATCGTATTGCTGCTCATGCTCGCGTTCGTCATCGGCGACACTTGCCAAGCGCTCGGCACCGGTGTTTATATCGCGCGAATCGCGAACACCGGACTCCCCGCCTTCCTGCTTCCCGCAATGATCTTCGTCGTTTCTGGGGTGATGTCCTTCTCGACAGGAACGTCCTGGGGCACGTGGGCGATCATGTTCCCGATCGCAATTCCCATGATCTCCCTCTCGGGACTTCATCCAGGTCTGACCATCGGCGCCGTTCTCGGGGGCGCGATTTTTGGCGATCACTGCTCCCCCATCTCCGACTCCACGATCATTTCGTCGATGGCGGCGGCGACGGACCATATCGATCACGTTCGAACCCAACTTCCCTACGCGCTGAGCGTCGCGGGAGTGTGTACCGTCCTCTACCTGGTGCTTGGCCTCGTCCTCTAAGCGATGATAGCCTCGTCACCTCAGACAGGAGACATCGAATGACGAAAATCGCCTTCTGCGCTTTGGTTTTGGTTGGAGGGTTGCTCTCAACGCCGTCCGAAGCCAGGGCCCAGAATCTGGACGCTCAGATCTACGAGCTTCGCGTTTACACGACGAACCCAGGATTGTTGAAGAACCTGCACAAGCGCTTCAACGATCACACGAACCACCTCTTCGTGAAACACGGGATGAGGCTCATCGGCTATTGGACCCCCGCCGACGAAGACAATAAGCTCATCTACATTCTCGCTTTTCCCAGCATTGAGGCCAGAGAAAAAGCTTGGCAGGCGTTTCGAGACGACCCGGAGTGGCAGAAAGTCTACGCCGCGTCGCGCGAAGAGGCGGGTGGGCCGATCGTAGAAAAAGTCGACTCCACGATCATGAACCCGACCGCGTACTCGCCGATCCGCTAAAACTCAGCGAACGAGGTGGAACCGTTCCTGCCGCCGCAGAATCCACTCCATCGTTCCGTCCGCGTTCATCGCCGCATCCTCTTCGAGGGCGATCCGCACGTCCTGGTCGTCCCACTCCGGAACCGGCGTCGTGGCGTAGAGCTCGATCGAGTGCCACATGTTTGGGATCAAGCGAACATCGCCTCGACCGGGCACGCCTTGCTGACGATCCCAAAGCCCGATCAACGGACCCGCGCCATGTCCGTGATCTCCAATCGGATGGTTGTAGATACGACCGCTGAGACCCTCTCGATGCATCTGCTCGAGAGTCGCCGCGAGGACTTCGTTTCCCGTCACTCCGGGCTTCATATGGGACGTGACGATGTCTTGAACGCGGTTGCCATTCCGCAGCGCCTTCATCAAACCCGCGGGCACTTCGCTCTCGCCTTCTCGCAAGACGTAGCCCATGTGCTGGGTGTCGGTAGCAAGCCCCGTGGCAAAGATACCGAAGTCGGTATGAAGAACGTCCCCTCGTTCGATGACGACTTCCCCTTCGGGAGTCTCTCCTTTTCGCTGGACGGACACGGACGGCTGAAACCACGAATCCATCGCGCGGTCGTGAACCGACTGACGCAGCCACCAGACGACATCCTCGGTGGTCGTGACGCCCGGGGTGATCACCTCGCTCGAGAACGCGGTCGCAATGAGCCCGTGGACGATCTCCATCATCTTTCGGTAATACGGCCGCATCGATGGCACACGGATCGCGAGGTAGTGGAGCGGAACGAGCTCAGCGGGCACCAATCGAGCCGACCACTTCGGGCCAAGGGCTCGCTCGAGCTGCTCGCGCTCACCCGATGCCAGGCCGTCTGAGAACGCGTGAGTATGCGACACATTGATCCCGATGACATCGGGCTCGCGCACTTCGACGACCTCGCGCAGCATGCGCCACTGGGCGTCGAGATAGAGCTCCCGTTCCGGATTCTCCGGCTCGCGGATGGCTTTGTAAGCGCCTCCCTGGTCACCGCCACCGAGGGTCAGGCGCTCTACGCCTTCATCAGCTCCGCGATCGTAGAAAACGAAAATAGAGCGACGACGAGCAGCGAATCGGGTCGGCGAGACGAGCGCACGAAACGTCGGGTCTTCGTTGTACTCGCTCATCTGCACGATCCACATGTCGATGTGGTTCTCGCGCATGAGTCTCGGCAACACGGTCTCGAGCCTTTCTTCGAGCCACCCCTGGCGAATCTCCGCTTGCTCACGTAGTGACGGAAGCTGGGGGATCTCCTGAGCTGCCGCCGGTCCAACCACCGCGAACAACAAGACCGCTATCACCGCTTGCCTCATAAACTCCTCCTGGTTCGATGCGCGCGAGATTCTAGCAGAGCCGGGACGAATGCGCCTTGGAATACCCTCTCCCCCTCCGG
>CAMYKY010000152.1 GCA_947259165.1 uncultured Acidobacteriota bacterium
ATACCCTGTATAGACGCGATCGCACTGTCGAAACCTCCCTCGTCGAACAGAAAAGCTCAGTGTCTGGTCGATAGAGATGGGTTAGACGAAATCGGGACGAGGAACCCTCCCTTACCGTTGAGATTCAGCAAGAAATGAATGCCCGATCGCTGTGAAGAACGATTTGGAGAACAAACGGTTGGAACCTGATCGGAGGGAGCTGGAGGAACCTGATCGGAGGGAACTGAGCTGCCGGAGAGAGGCCCGTTCATTTAGCGCCCCCGCGGGGCTAGGCTAAGCGCTCTCGCTGGCGTTCGTGGCCCGAAAGATCCATAATTGTCCCTGCATTTAGCGACCGTGAGCCGTTTGTCACCTGCTGGCGATGGCTTCTGGCCCTGAGCGGCGAGTACTGGGCCCCGCTATGCTGAAGTAGATTGTTTTTTGGTGCTGATAAGGTGCTGCGACGGGTCTAGTGCCTTCAGGGAACCACAACGCACACCGCGGCGAAAAGGGCCCGTGGATCACGCACAAGTATTGGGTTCGAGGATTAGGCTCCCTAATCGGGGGTTGAGGTTTCTGTGACCAAATTGATCATTCGGCACGGCGAGCGTGTTACGGAGCACCCTATTACGGATCACGCGCTCGTGGTGGGCCGCGATCCGCAGTGTGATCTGTTCTTTGCGGACAAGAAGCTTTCTCGACGGCACGCGAGGTTCGAAAGGGAGCGTGGCCGCATCCGGCTCGTCGATCTGGGCAGCCGAAACGGCTGCTGGGTCAATGACGAGCGTATCGAAGACGAGCTGCTCAGTCCCACGGACTCGATTCGACTCGGGGCACTTTCGATTAGCGTTGAGACTGAGCTCGATGCCGGGCATCCAGATGAGTCCCGCCCAGCTTCGGGTGATGACCAAGATTCGACACACTTTTTGTCGACCAATGCACTGCCCGACGCCCCGTCGCCAGACGATGTCGGTACGGTTATTCTCACCGGCTCGGATGCGGCCGCGACCGGAGCGTTGTCGCAGGGAACGATTGGCGTCGCCAGCGAGCCCCGAGACGCGGGCTCGGATGAAGACCCGACCTTGAGACGCTCCGAGAGCGCCGATGACGCTCCCGGAGCCGAACAAACCGTGATGCTCGCAGGGGCTGCGCCTCGAGTCGCAGCCGACACAGGTACGGTCATCTTTCGGGGACAAAGCGCGCAGCCTTTGGATGCCGCGACGCGAGTGGTCGCGGTCTCACCTGAGCCCCCGTCCGAGGACGAGGCTATCGCTGAACCGTTTGAGTCGGACGCGAGCGACTGGGATTTAGCTCCCCAGGCGAGAGTGTCACCCTCCGGGTCGCTGCGGTTGCTTGCCTTGGTGGTGGCGGTCGCTGCGCTCGCGGTGGTGGTGCTTGCGCTGCCGCTGTTACGGACGCTCGGCGGTGCTCTCACGGCGGAGTCCGCCCTTCGGGGTCGCGCGCTAGTCGAGTTGCTTGGCGCAACCAATGAGGCGGCACTGCGTGAAAACCGACCGGACGCGTTGTCGACGGCACGCTTCGCGTCCGAGCCGGGGGTACTTGCCGCCTTCGTCGTCGACCCGGCGGGGAGAATTCTCGCTCCCAACGCGACGTCAGATGAGATGACGGGCGGCGTGTTCGCCAGTCTCGGCGTTGACGTCAAAGCTCAAGACATTCGAGCCTTTCGCGAGAGCGCCCGTAGCGACGGGACGCTCATTTACGCGCTGCCGATACGCGCCGAGGGGCGCCGACTCGGAATTGCTGTGTTGCACTACCGCGTGGGTTCTGCCGTTTCGACGTGGACGACGGTTATGCTGCTGTTAGGCTCGCTCTTGCTTCTCATGGGAGTCGGCGCGGCGGTCGTGGTGGCTCGACGATGGACGCTCGCGCCGGTCCAGGAGCTTCGGGATGACGTCGAAGCACTTCGACGCGGTATCGTCGACAACGTTGCCGAAGACCGGCCCTACTCGGACCTGGCCACCATTGCGCGCAATTTCAACGAACTGGCGGGGCGCGGCGGATCACAGCCTGTCGGAGATAGCTCGACGACCTACAAGCCTAGGGTCAACCCGACTCTGGTCGCCGGTAAACATGAGCAGGTCTAGAGGTTCAACTTCAGGAACAACTCGATTCCGGCCGTCAAGAGTTGGAAGTGCTGGTCGTTCTTCGTCGCCTCAGCGCCATGAGAAACTTCCCATCTCACCTGGTCGCCAGAATGCTGGACGCTGAATGCTGGAATTTGGGCAACAGAATTGATACCCTTTGACGTCGGTGCTGTTCGATTCCCGCGAGTTTAGTTTTGCCCATGAAGAAAGCGACTCAGACAGACTATCCTTGTTTGCTAGTGCCGGGTAACAACGGCAAACAGAAACGATTTCCGATCAAGAGGCGGGAGGCGACCGTTGGCCGTGACGCGTCGAACGACATTTGCATCCCGGACCCTCTGGTTAGCAAGTTCCACGCAAAGCTCCTCATTTCCAATCAGAGCGTTACGGTGGTTGATCTCGACAGCGCCAACAAGACCCGATTAAACGGCCAGTTGGTGACTCAATCGGCTGTAGGGTACGGTGACGAGCTACAGTTTGCGCGGGTCAAATGCCAGCTCGTTCTCACGGAGACCGAGCGTCGCCGGTCGAGCAAAGTGGTATGAGCCTATCGGAACGTCTCCAAGCCGAGCTGGTAGTGGCGATGAAAGCTCGCGAGACGACTCGGATCAGCGTGATCCGCCTGCTCAAGAGCGCTATCCAGAACAAGGAGATCGAGGTCGGAGAGCCGCTCTCGACGGAGCAGGAGAATCAACTCCTCCAAACGATGGTCAAGCAGCGCAACGAGTCCATCGAGACGTTTGAAAAGGCCGAACGTCAGGATCTTGCTAGCAAGGAAAAGGAGGAGTTGGCGATTGTCCGGACCTACTTGCCGGAAGAGGTCTCCCTCGACGAAGTGGATCGGATCGTCGTTGCAGTTGTCGCGGAGCTGGGCGCCAGCTCATCCAAGGATATGGGGGGCGTCATGAAAGAGACGATGGCGCGCCTCAAGACGACCGGGAGGATTGTGGACGGCAAAGTCGTCAATCAGGTCGTCCGCTCGAAGCTGTCCTGAGTGAGCTGCCTTCCGCGCGCCATGCCCGCGCCATAAACGTCGCGTACACTAGGCTCCAATCATGTTGAAACCGCCACGCGTTCGAGCGGGAGCTCTGGTTGGCGTCATCGCGCCGGCGAGTCCGGTTCGTCGAGAGTTTGTTGACCGCGGCATCGCCGAGCTGTCGCGTCTCGGATTCCGCACGCAAGTCGGTGCCCATCTGTATGCGCGCGGTCGATACACCGCGGGTGGGTGGCAGGAGCGGCGCGACGACCTTCTCGCCTTATGGAAAGATACGGAAGTCGAAGCCGTATTCTGTGCTCGTGGCGGCTACGGCAGCATGGAGCTTCTTGCCTCCCTCGCGCCGGAGATTTTTCGCGAGCAGCCGAAAGTGTTTCTTGGCGCCAGCGACGTGACGGCGGTCCATGGTTTTCTCGGGGCGCGTGCCGGTGTGGTCGCGTTTCACGGCCCGATGGTGGCCCAGAGGATCGCGCGCGGTAGCTACGACGCTGAGGGTTTGCTCCGGCTGATCCAGACTCCAGAGCCCGCGGGGGTTCTCAGCGCTCCGGACACGCTTGAAATCCTGCACCGGGGCTCTGCCGAAGGGACACTCCTGGGCGGCTGCCTTTCTATCGTCGTTTCTCTCGTGGGAACTCCGTTTCTACCGCCGCTCGAGGATGCAGTTTTGTTTCTCGAAGACACACTCGTCAAGCCCTATCAAATCGATCGCATGTTGATGCAGCTGAAGTTGGCTGGCTGTCTCGATTCCGTCCGAGGTCTCGTCTTCGGCCAAATGGCGAATTGCGAGCAGCATCCCGATCAAGGCTACACGCTCCAGGAGATGCTCCGCGATTGGACGGAACACCTCGGTGTGCCAGTGCTCTTCGGGTTTCCCTCGGGACATACAGAAACTGACGCGGTAACGCTTCCGCTCGGTATCCGTGCCCGTATCGACAGCGAGGGGCTCCATCTGCTCGAGGGAGCCGTTGCGTGATCCCAGCGATGGGTGACAACGGGGTTCACCTGCTCGGCATCGGCGGCACCGCCATGGCCTCGCTTGCCGGGCTTCTCAAAGAGAAGGGATATCGAGTCACCGGCTCCGACCAAGGCGTCTACCCTCCCATGTCGGGTCTTTTAGCCGAGCTCGGCATCGACGTCCTCACTCCCTACCACCCCGACAACGTGCCGAAATCGTGCAGCCTGGTCGTCGTGGGTAATGCTATTTCCCGTGGTAATCCTGAGCTCGAGGCGGTTCTCGAACGACGCCTCCCGTATGCATCGATGCCCGAGGTGCTCAAGGAGCTCTTCCTACGACACCGCACTCCAGTCGTCGTCGCCGGGACCCACGGGAAAACCACGACGAGCTCCTTGCTTGTTTGGCTCCTCGAAAGCGCTGGGCGCGATCCCGGATTCCTCGTTGGAGGCATTCCCGTCAACTTTGGCGTCAGTTTCAAAACCGGCTCAGGCGATGCGTTTGTGGTGGAAGGGGACGAATACGATACCGCGTATTTCGATAAGGGACCGAAGTTCTTGCACTACCTGCCGCAGGTCGCGATTATTGGAAACGTCGAGTTCGATCACGCGGACATCTATCATGATGTTTCCGAAGTCGAACGAGCGTTTCGCCTGTTCGCGAATCTCGTGCCCCGCAACGGGCTTCTCGTCGCGGGAGTCGAGAGTGAGAGGGCTCGGGCTATTGCCGCGGCCGCGCCGTGTCCGGTGTCGACATTTACCGCCACGCCTTCCGTGCCCCTCATGGGGGATGCGCACTGGACGAGCGAAGCGTTGACCAGTGATGCGAGTGGGACGCACTTTCGACTACGCCACCACGGCGAGGTGGTCACCGAGACGCGAGGGCAGTTTTGGGGAGATGCGGCTTTTCGGAATGTCCTCGCTGCCGTGGCGGCGACGGAGCCGTTTGGCGTCACCGGTGACGAGCTCGGGCGAGCGCTCGCCTCGTTTCGGGGCGTGCGTCGACGGCTCGAAGTGCGAGGCGAGGAGCGCGGCGTGGTCGTTGTGGACGATTTCGCCCATCACCCGACAGCGATCGGTGAGACGATTCGGGGCGCGCGTCTGCGTTTCAGAGACCGCCAGATTTGGAGTGTCTTCGAGCCTCGCTCGTTCACGGCTCGCAGCTCTATGTTTCAAAACGAGCTCGCGCAGGCGCTCGCACAATCGGACCGGGTCGTTGTCGCGGGAGTTCTCCACAGCCCACGTCTCGCGGAGAAGGATGAGCTTTCGGAAGAGACGCTGGTCGAGGATTTATGCACCTCGGGCACTCCCGCGTCGTTTGTCCCTGAGCCTGACGATATCGTGCGCCTTCTCGCGAATGAGACTCGCGAGGGCGACGTCATACTGGTCATGTCGAACGGCGCTTTCGGCGGCTTGCATCAGAAGTTGCTGGGCGCGTTGAAGGCCTAGCGGCCTAGCCGTATACCGTACACCGCTCTACGACCGTTAACTAAATAGGTAAGCCACCGCCTCTGGCGGTGCGACTCGAAGAGGCTCTGCCGTTGGGGCGTGTGGTAGACGATCTCCTTTCAAAGAACCGGCAAGTTCAAAAGAAAGGAGATCGTCATGCGAGAGTGGCAGAGCCAGTCGCACGTGAAATGGTACTGCAGATACCACGTAGTGTTCAGCCCGAAGTACCGGAAGAAGGCGATGTTCGGAAGTTTACGGAAGGGAGTCGGTAAGATCCTTCGGGAACTATGCGAACAAGCGCGAATAGAGCTGGTCGAGGGTCATGCGATGTCGGACCACGTTCACCTGTGTGTGAGCATTCCCCCGAAGTTTAGCGTGGCGCACACGGTAGGGTTCCTGAAGGGCAAGTCAGCGATACGAATTCACCGGGAATATCTAGGGAAGAAGAGGAACTTCACGGGATTTCACTTTTGGGCACGCGGGTACTGCGTCAGCAGGGTGGGACTAGACGAGGCCGTGATTCGGGAGTACATCCGAAACCAAGAGGAAGAGGAAAAACGTCAAGAGCAGCTAAACCTCGGGGGGCTTTAGCCCCCTTCCGTACGATGGGGGCCCCTTCGAGGGGCCTTCATCAAACCACCCGCTATGCGGGTGGTAGTTGATTCTCCGTGGCCGCTTCGACCGTCACACGGGTGGGAAGCTCGAAAGCCACGCACGTTCCTACGCCCTCTTCGCTGGTGACGGTGATCGTGCCTCCGTGCTCTTCAGCAACTTTCTTCGCGATCAGCATGCCGAGGCCGATTCCCTCGGACTTGCCGTACGAGAAGAATGGCTCGAAGATACGGTGTTGCACCTCTTGGGGAATCCCGCCGCCTTCGTCCTCGATCGAAAGAGTCGTGACGTCGTCGTGCTGCCCCGTGCGAATTGTGAGAAGCCCCCCCTTGGGCATCGCCTGGCAGGCGTTTGTTGCGACGTTCCAAAGTGCTCGGTCCATCCGCTCTTTGTCGATTTCGATTTCATCCGTATTGCCGAGGTCGAGCTCGATACGAATGCCACGTCCCCCGTAATGCGCCCGTAGTCGGGCGGCGAGGGCGTCGAGGAGACGCGGGAGTAGAACCGTCTCGGGATCGAGAGCCAAACTGCCCCCGCGCGTGAACTCTAACAGCTCGTTCACCATATGGTTCAGTCGGTCGCATTCCTCGACGACGTAGCGGCCGTAGGCTGCGCGCTCGCCGTCGTCGAGCTTCAAATTGCTGAGCATCCCTGCGTAGCCTCGTAGCGCGGTCAGAGGACTCCTGAAGTCGTGAACGACCGACCCGATCATTCTCCCGACAGCGGACAGCCGTTCGAAGTGGATCCGTTCTTGTGTCAGGTGAATGTTGCGCAACGCCGTTGCGGCCTGGAGCGCCAAGATGGCCAGAACCCGTTCGGTTTCGGCGCCGGAGGACGACGAAGGGTCGAGAAATAAAAACCCGAGCTGCTCGCTCTGATAGCTGATCGGCAAACACCACGTGTTGGCTTCAGGGAGTTTGCGGTCGAGGTGCCCGCCCGAGCCGTCCGCACTGTTCGCGCTGGCGATGATCGCGTCGCGGGCGGGCTGGTCGAGACCAGCGCTGGACGGCTCCGCTGGATACCACATGGGTCGGGAGTTGATGGCTTCACAACCGAAATAGAGGACATCGACGGCCGTGCAGTTGCCGAAGCGTAGCGCGGCGTCATGCGTCGTGCCGAGGATGGCCTGAATGTCGAAGCTGCCAGCGAGAGAGACACCGACGTCGCTGAGCGATTCCAAGAGCTCGTTTCGCTCTTTCAACGCGCGAAGCTGGCTGTCGTTGTCGGGCATGCTCATGAGACCCCTGTGGGGCGGAGACGCGCGCGAGCCACGTCCCGGCGTTTCGTATCTATTTGTTTCGATGAAGAACTTCATTATACACGATCGGGCTCGTTCCAATCTACGCACCTCACGCGCGCGCCGTGACCGAAGAACATGCCAAGAAAACGTCAAACGTGATAGGATGAAATCCTGGTAACTAGTTGAACACAAAAGCTTAGCCGTCAAGAACAGGGTTGTCCCGACTTTGTCCCAGCGTACCGAATTCCTGCTTGGTCAGATGAGCCATTGGGTTGGCCGTCTCCACGAGACTGGCCGGACGGAGTTTCTTTTCGAGCTCGAGATGTGGCTGCGAAGCTTCGAGCGCTATTTTCAGATCAAAAACCAACCTCTTTCCGAGGACTCTACCCGGACGCTCGCGATTCGCAGTTTCTACGAGGAGATTGGGCTCGTTGCGCATGCCATTGATCGGGTGACGAAGCTGTGCACTCTACTTTCGAGCGAAGACCAAGTGAGTCAAGAACGCTTCGACAAGTACGTCGAGAATTTTCTCAAGAGCGATGATATTGCCGACCCGTACGTCGCGCGCTTGCTTCGGCAACATAGTCCCCAAACGGGGCTGACCTTGCTACGGGAGAGCTTCGAGGACCTCATGCTCCTGCTGCAGGAGCTATCCAAACTTGCTCGCATTCCGTACGCGACGTTCCAGAGCATTGGCCGCCTCATCTACCGGGAAATCCGTCGCAATGACTATTTGGGCTTGCTCATGGACAAGCGGTTCAAACCCGCCTACGACCGAATCTCGTCGGAGCCGATCGCGCAGCTCATGCAACGGATCGACGATCGTGACCGGCGTCGCCTTATTGCCAACATTTTCCTTCAGTTTTTCCGCCAGCTTCACTACCTCGAATACGCGGATCCGAGACGGCGCCACCTGGACGAGCTTCGGACGAGCGTCCTCATATTCTCCCTCGTGGTTTCGGAGACGCGGGCGCTCGTCGACTACATTCAGCAGGAACAACAACGCCTCGGCAGTGACGCGGCTTTCCCAGCGTCGTTTGAAAGCTTCGTGTACTGCGTCCCCTTGGAGCTGCGGAAAGTGATCAACACGGAGTTAACCGAGCTGACCTCTTTCAAGCAAGCCGATACCGTCTATATGAAGATCGAGAACTCACACGGCATTCTACGGGACTGCTTCCAGCAGAGCGTGATTCAACTTGCCCAGGGCTTCGCCCCGGAGATCGAAGGCAAGCAGATCTTCCCGCAGTTTCAGACCCATCTCGAGCAATCCCGGCGATTGAAGCGCGACCTCCTCGCGCTCACCGTATCAGTGCATCATTTCGGGCAAGATCCGACTCAAGAGCACGCCGATGTGATGAAGCGCTTCATTGCACATTTCTACGACCGGTCGCTTCGTTTTCTGATGTATCGAGATTGGTCCAGCTTCGAGTCTTTTTCCGCGGAGCTCCTAAAGTGCGACAACATGCCTGGGCTGCTACAAATCACGCATCGTTTCGAGACCTACCTGAAGACGCTGCTGCGTGAGGTGAGCAAGAGAGGCGTCCTGCAATCCAGCGACAGCAATGACCCTGCGGCAGCTAGCGAGGGAAATCGGTTGGAGCTGTCTTAGGCCGCCCTCGTGCCGAAAAAGAACTAGTGCACGAACCCGCTGATCCTGCCGTAAATTCCTGGCCCTTTTCGGCGCTGACAGCGTTGCTCCTCCTCCGAATATCTAGATATGAATTCGTCTGAATTCGTCGGAGCGCCTTGTCCGCACCAAGAATGACGTCGGAATTTACCGACAGGATCAGCGGGTCCATGCACTAGTCTGAATCGGGCGGCAGCGAATTCTTTTTCTCGATCGTATCCTGTTCCGAAACACTCTTCTTGAGCGCCTCGACGATCTCCGGAGCGAATTGGGTTCCCGAGTGAGCTTCGATCTCTCGAATTGCCATGTCGTAGGGGAGTGGCGCCTTGTAGGATTTTTTGGAAGTGATGACATCGAAGGCTTCGCAGACGCCGATGATGCGGGCGCCTTGGGGGATATCGGCGCCTGCTAGCTTGTTCGGGTAGCCACGTCCATCCCAGCGCTCGTGGTGGTGCAAGACCATGGGTGCCAGGTCTTTCCAGAAGATGATGTCCTTGATCATCTCGTAGCCCAGAATCGGGTGGAGCTCGATGCGCTCCCGCGTCCACTCCTCCGTGGCGTCGAGCTTCAATAATCCGATGTCGTGGAGTAGCCCCGCGAAGTAGAGATTTCGTTGTTCCGGTTCGGGGAGGCCGAGCTCGGAGGCGACCAGACGGCTG
Organism: uncultured Acidobacteriota bacterium; assembly: GCA_947259165.1. Taxonomy (GTDB): domain Bacteria; phylum Acidobacteriota; class Vicinamibacteria; order Marinacidobacterales; family SMYC01; genus CAMYKY01. The sequence continues at coordinate 9,617 of CAMYKY010000152.1, forward strand.
TAGCGGGCGACACGACGCGCATGTCCAGATTTGATCGGCACGTGCGTGTCCATCGCCCCAATCAGAATCTCGCTCACGTGAGTGAAGTAGTTGTTGCGTGCATCCATGAGCCGCACGTGCTCGATAGAGATTGCGGCCTGATCGGCCAAGCTGAACAGTAGCGACTGATCCTCCGCGTCGAACTCCCCGTCGCCGTCTTTGTTCAAGAGCTCGATCACGCCGATGACTTTGTGCTCGAGCGTGAGGGGGACACAGAGGATCGAGCGGGTTCGGAAACCCGTTTCTTGATCGAAGCTGTCTTCGAATCGAGGATCCGAGGTGACGTCGTTGACGATTGCGGGCTTACCGGTATCCGCCGTCCAACCGGCGACGCCCTGACCCGGCTCGACCGCCATCGGCTTGACGGCGCGTGCGGCGTCACCTGAGGCCGTGTGAAAACGAAGCTTGCCCTCGTCGTCGTAGAGGAGGATCGAGCCTGCCTCGGCTCCGACCGTGTCGGCCGCAGTTTCGACGATCGTCGTTAGCAGGACGTCCAGGTGGATGATTTTGCGGTAGGCCTTGGTGACTTCCAGGACCGACTTCAGCTTATCGATATATTGGGCTGGATCGCTCAGCTTCATCTTTCACAGAACCACTGAGACGGAAATGAGAAGTGACGCTGTTACAACAAGTTGAAAAGCATCGTAACACGGCTCGAGCCCACGGGTCAATCATTGTGATGTTCCCCAAGTTCGATCCGCACGTCATGTTGACAGTGTTTGCTAGGGCATGCTATCTTACTCTAGAAAAAGGGCGTAGCTCATCTAACCAGACAATAACCGACGAGAATGTCAGGCAAAGAAAACCCGTTTGCCAAATTCCTGACCAAGTTCCGGAAAGGCGAGTTCGTCTTTCGGCAAGGTGAGGAAGGCGATGAGATGTACATCGTCCAATCCGGCGAGATCGCCATTCGCAAGACCATAGGCAATCAGCGGAAGACCGTCAACGTTCTAGAGAAGGGTGATTTCTTCGGCGAGATGTCGGTGCTCGAGCGCCTGCCGCGCACTGCCGACGCCGAGGTCATCGAGGACGCGGGCGTTATTACCATCAACAGCGCCACGTTCGGCGAGATGATTCGCTCGAATCCCGAGATCGCGGTGCGTATGCTTCGCAAGTACTCGATGCGGATGCGCGAGTATTCCGAGCAGCTCGAGAAATTGGCGCTAGAGGAGGCCTCTGACGTTCAGGAGTCGGACCTTCCGGACGTAGACCAGCCGTCGAAGGCACCCGAGGGCACCGTACCTGCGACGGCCACCGCCCGCGCCTACTTTGTCGCCAAGGAGAGCGGCAAGATCTACCCTGTCTACAAAGACGAGGTTCTGATCGGCCGCTACGACTCCGTCACCGGGCACCGACCCGAGGTCGATCTCACCGACGAAGACAACAACCGCAACGTCAGTCGACGCCACGCCCGACTGTTGTACAAGGATGCGACCCACTACATTGCTGAAGAAATCGGCACGATGAACGGAACGTACATCAACGGCAACCGCATCCCTACCGGGGTTCTGACGCCTGTCAAAGACGGCGACGAAATCACCCTATGCCGTGTCCCGGTGATCTTCAAACTCGCGGAATAACCCAGCCGGACGACCGAGCGTTCAGCTAACCCGCCAACCGCTTTCCAGCACGAAACAGGGGAGTCCGTTAACGTGTTCTCCGTGCCACTGTGGTGAAAGCTCTAGTTTTGACGCGGAGGCGGCCGCTCGCCCTCGACTGGTTCCCGGCGTGGCGCGGGCTGGGGAGGCTCATACAGTACGTTTCCGGAGGCTCCTACGCCTTCGATCACGTGCGGCAGCAGATCTTCGGCGGAAACGTCAGTGTTACGGATGATGCGCGGGGTCAGGGTCAGAATGATGTCGGACTCTTCGACCTCTTTCTTGTTTGCCGAGAACACCCGTCCGAGGAGAGGCACACTCGCGAGTCCCGGCGTTCCCGCGAGACTCGTGCGCTCGACGTCGTTGATGAGTCCTGCCAACAAGCTCGTCTCGCCGTCTCCGAGTCGCAGCACGGTGTTGACCGAGCGGTTTCCGAATTTCGGAAGCCCGCCGAACCCCGTTCCGGAGATCGTGCTCAATCGGACCTCGAGCGCGATGCTGACCTGGTTGTCGTGATGTAGCCGCGGTGTGACGATGATGTTCACGCCGATGTTCTCATATGCGAACGTCGTGACCGGTTGTTGCGGGACACCTCCGGTTGCGATCGGGGTAAACGTCGTGATGGGCACCGGGACCCTCTCGCCGAACTCAGCCTGCGCCGTCTCGCCGTCCACGGCTCTCAGCTGGGGGTTCGCGAGCACGCGGGTGTCGTTGTCGGCGCGCAGCAGGCTCAAAACAGCGCCGGGTAATCCCACGACTGCGAGATTGCTGGCGCTGTAGGGCGAGCCGTCGGCGGTCGTGTCTCCGGGAAAGATGCCGGCACGAATTCCCCCCTCTTCAGCCGCGGAGCGGAATTGGATCCCGTATTCGTCCATGCGGGTGCGAAGGACTTCGAGTACCTCGACTTCGACGATGACTTCGCCTCGGCCTTTGTCGATCGAGTTGATGATGCGCTCGGCCGCTTTCACTCTTTCCGGCGTATCGACGATGGTCAAGGCGTTGTTGGCCGTATGAGGAGCGATTCGCCGCGCGCCGAGGACGATACGAAGAAGGTCGATCGTCTCTTTCAAGTCCGCGGTCGACAAGTAGAACGTCCGCGTAACCTGCTGTTCGTACTCGCGGCGCTTCGCCTGCGTATCGGGAACGATGGTGATCACGTTGCCAGCTTCGACCCGGTAGAAATTCTGCGTTGTCGTGCACAGCGACCGAAACGCTTCCTCGAACGTCGCGTCCTGCAAATCGATCGAGATCGTTTCGTCCCTGAAGTCGTTGTCGAACACGACGTTGACACCTGCGAGAATCCCTAGCGAGAGCAGGACGTCGCGGAGCTCTGCGTCTCGAAAAACGAACCCGGCGGGCGCAGCCGCGCCAGGGGCGATTTCGAGACTGCCGAACGGCGCATCGCTCACCCGTCGTTTCAAGGCCGCAAGCGAGTGGCGGTCCGCTTCTTCGCCGCGTTGTGCGATCGTCTCTTCGAGTCTTCGCAGCTGCGCGGCCAACTGATTGTCGGTCGGGTTCAACGTCAAGGCTATCTCAAACTCGTCTTTAGCGCCGGAGAGATCCGCGAGCTGCAGCCGCCGAACGGCTTCGAGCGCGTGCGCCGACGAGGCGCGAAGTTTCGCACGGTCGAGGTCTTGCTGAATGTGGGGCTCTCCGGGCTTTTCGGCGAGCGCCTGCGTGTAAAGAGCGACGGCTTGATCGTAGCGGCCTGCCCTTTCCGCCTGGACGGCATCTTTCACGTAGCTCGAGCCGGCGCAGCCGACGAGCACAACAGCTCCCGCGAGCGCCAGGGTCACGGTGAGACTGAAGGAGCTCCGCGTGGTCATTTTGAGCCTCTTTTGCGACTAGCGGGTGTCAGGTGCGTCGTCGGAATGGACGACGACTTCGGCTCCCGCCGGGATAGTGAACTGAAAAAGAGATTCCGGAAGATCGAGATCCTTCCGGATGTTCTCGAAAATAAACTCGGTCCGGTTGCGCTGCGCGTCGATGAGAACGACGCGCAACAACTCGCCCGTTTCGGGGTTGACCTCGATCTCGACATCTTCGAACTCGTCGTGACGTCGCGTTGGAACGAGAAGCAGCATCTCGCCGCCGTGAGTGGACTCGGCGTCGGAATCGAAAAACGCGAAGCTGTCCGTCATGCGACTACGTCCCGCCAGAAGCTCGAACGGTGAGCCCTCTCCCATTCCCATCGCGCCCTGAGGGTGATGGCTGACCATGACCTGTTTCTCGACTGGGAGGTAGAAGTAGCTGCGGCTTCCGTCGGTCACGAAGAGTTTCTCTTCGGGGGTCTCGTACTCCCACCGCATCCGACCGGGTTTCTTGACGACAACGCGCCCGCTCTCCTCGACGGCTCGTCGCAAGATCTTACGCTCGTAGCGCTGGGTGAACTCGGCTTCGAACCCCTCCAGAGCGTCGTAGTGTGCCTGTAGGCGCTCTACCAGCACCTGGACGTCTGTCTGTGGTGTGGCCAATCCGAAAAGGGCGAACAACGCAACCACCATGCTCCCATTGTACACACGGTTGAGGTACAACAGCTAAAGTGGTTTCTGAAGGCGTTGGGTGGACCGTACTCCCCCTAGAGGTTGATCGAGTTTGAATTCTCGCTGCGAGCAAGCTACGCTGAAGTTGATTCTCCGAAAGAACAACCTAAGGACCGGATAGCTTCGAGTAGTGTCGCTCGAAAGTCCGGTTTGAGTCACAAGCATGGCCGGAACGGAACAAATAGCGGTCGAGGTGCCCCGCGCGCCTGAGGCGGGCCTGCCACGCTCCGAGCCGACGGACGTAGTCTCCGAAACGCTCGGAGAGGGCGAAAGCGGCGCGACCGGAGCGATCTCCGTGGTGATCTCGGTTGTCGCCGTGATCTTCGGCGTCGAGCTTCTCGTTATGGCCGCGCTCCGATATCTCGGACACGCTCCAGCTTCGGCTTCGGTTATCGTTCTCGACGCGGCGCTTCTTGCGCTGGTCTCTTCGCCGATCCTCTACGTCGTCGTGCTCAGGCCCATCAGGCGTGAGCACCACATACGGGTTCTCGCCGAACAGAGGGCTGCGATGCTCGGCCGTCTGGCCATGACCGACTGGCTGACACAGCTGTTGAATCGCCACGGCATCGAGGTCGCGACGCTCGAGGCCATGGCCATATCCGAGAGGTATCGACGCCCTTTAACGGTCGCCCTATTGGACATCGACCGGTTCAAAGCCGTCAACGACCGTCACGGCCACGACGCGGGCGACCGCGTGCTCGTGCAACTCGCCCGGGTTCTCTCACGTGAGATTCGGACCCCGGACAAGGTCGGTCGCTACGGCGGAGAAGAGTTCCTGCTCGTATTCCCAGAGACCCCGATCGAAGCCGCGCTGAGTCTTGTCAGGCGCATTCGACGGGTCGTGAGCGAGAACGACTTCGAGCTCGAATCGGGACGGATCGAGTTGACGGTTAGCATCGGGGTGACCGAGTTTCGTCCGGGAGAAAACCTTCGTGCGCTTTTGAGCCGGGTCGATAGCGCCATGTACGACGCCAAGCGTTCGGGGCGCAATCGCGTCGAGAGCCGCTGACTCCTAAAACCGAAGGAGCCGGGGGCGGTGAGCTTTTTGCCTCGGGCGCCGACCTTCGCCATGGGCTACGGGGGCACTTGTCGCGGCGAAGCCACGAAAAGTGGTGCCGACCATCAACAGAATACGGATACCCAGCACGCGCGGGTGTACTATCCGCTCCACCCTCTAGCGGGTCAGACCCTTCGGATCGGTAAGCGTCGCTTCGGATCGGTAAGCGTCGACGAGGGCCTTCGCCGACGTATTACTTAGTGACGCCCAGCGGCGAGGGCTTCAGCGTGCCGGTGTGGATGACGGAGGTGTCAGCGGCCGAGCTCGAGCACGAAGACGCTCCCCGGCTCCATCTTCGTGCGCTGGTCGAGATCGTGGGCCTGACGCGGCGGGGGTTGGAGTCGGTCGTCCTCCACGAGAAGATTCTCCCAAGCGACCAAGCAAAGGAGAGTCTCGATGAAGACCAACCGACTCCAGCTGATATTGATACCGGAGCTGCGCCCCGGCGCACAACCTCTACCACCCGACGTTCGGAGCGAGAGCATCGAGCTGATCGCGATGATACTCGTGCGTCTCGTTCGCGACGAGCAGGCGAGCGACGACACAACGGAGGTGCGCGATGAACGCCGGTGACCAACATCGCATCGCCAAACGGCATCTCGATCGGAGCGCTATCGTCTACGTGCGGCAATCCGATCCTCGTCAAGTCCGCGAGAATGCCGAGAGCACTTTCCTACAGCGAGGTTTGCGTGAAAAGGCGATCGAGATGGGCTGGCCGATGCCAAAGCTCGTTGAGGATGATCTGGGCATCACGGCCAGCGGCTTTGCGGAGAGACCCGGTTTCCAGTGGATGCTGGCCCAGGTCACGACGCGTAGGGTAGGAATCATATTTTGTATAGAGGCGTCGCGCCTGTCGCGAAACTCTTCAGATTGGGCGCACCTGTTCGAGCTGTGTGGCTACTTCGACACCCTCGTCGCCGATGTCCAGCAGATCTACGACGTGTCGATCCCCAACGACCGACTTGTTTTACAGATCAAAGGCACCGTGGCCGAGCTCGAGCTCGGCAGTCTACGGACTCGGCTGCGGGCGGGCGTCGAAGCCAAAGCGGCGCGAGGGGAGCTGAAGATCCTGCTGCCGCCCGGCTACGTCTACGATGCCGACGAGCAGATCGTCGTCGACCCCGACGAGCGCGTGCAACAGGCGGTCCGTTCGATGTTCGATCAGTTCGAGCATGCAACCAGCGTTCGTCAGCTTGCGCTGAACTACCGAGATACACAGACCCTGTTTCCGATCCGTAAGCCCAAAAAGCGAGATGCTCTCGTGTGGGAGCTTCCCCAACGATACGTCTTGCACAAGCTCCTCAGCCATCCCATCTACGCCGGTGTCTACACCCGCGGTCGCACGCAAAGCTACGTCGACTACGCGGATGGAAAACTCGTGAAGCGAACGAAGCGGATCATGTCCCCAGATGAATGGAAAGTGTGTATAAGGGACCATCACGAGGCGTATCTTTCGTGGCAGCAGTTTCAAAACAACCAGGCGAAGTTGGCCGAAGCCAGACCTCGGTGGAATATGGATGACAACCGTTGTGCGGTCCGAGAGGGCCGCGCGTTGCTCGCGGGCATGTTGCGCTGTGGCCAGTGCGGTCGCAAGCTGAGGGTGATCTACAACCGCAAGAGCAGCGCGATGTACCACTGCGATGGCGCCGGGCCTCGTGGTACCAATCGCTGCATAGCGTTCGGCGCCAAGTACGTAGACCAAAAGCTCGGCGAGCAACTCTGTCAAACGATGGAACCCTTCGCGATTGACGCGGCGGAGCGAGCGTTCGTGCTGGAGCAACAGGAGCGTGAGAAGAGCATAGAGCAGGCACGCCTTCGTGTGGAGGCGGCACACTACGCCGCCGAGCGTGCGTTCGAGCAATACGATCTGGCCGATCCGAAAAACAGGTTGGTGGTCGACAATCTCGAGAAGCGATTGAACGAGAAGTTGGCCGAAGCCCGAGCTGCGCAAGGTGAGCTCGAAAGACGCCTCGAGGAAGATCCACCGCTCACCGACGAGCAGCGGGAGCAGGTGTGTCGCCTGTCCCGGGACTTTCCTCGAATCTGGAATCACCCCAACACACCCACCACGTTGCGTAAGCAACTGCTACGCGTCGCGATCCGCGAGGTCGTGGTTCAACGCGACGGCACTCAGCTCGCGTTCACCGTGCATTGGGCCGGCGACACGTGCACGCAACTGAGCGTCAACAAGCGTGCGACGCCGGTGGGCTCACGGACGGATCCCTCGCTCACGGCGCTGATTCAAAAACTCGCCGAGACTCTCGACGATGGAGAGATCGCGCGCATCCTCAATATGAAGAAGTTGGACACGCCACGCGGTCTACGATGGACGAAAGACCGCGTGCAATCGTTTCGAGCACGCAATCGCATCAAGCACTCCAACAAGACCGAGGACTCCGACGTCATGACCGGTCAGCGGGCACGTGACTACCTCGGCATTGGGTACAACGGACTGATGGCGCTGGTCCGTCGAGGTGTGCTCCATACCAATCAGGTGACCGACTTCGCGCCATGGAGGCTCGCGCGCGCCGAGCTCGACTCGGAGCCTGTCCGAGCCTTGGTCGCGACCCTCAAGGCGACCGGGAAGCTCCCCCCTCGAGGGGGGTCCCCGCAAAACCAGCGACCACTTTTCCCTGATAACTCAACGATTCCACGAAGCTCTCCCAACTGAGCTAGCCGCCCAACAGATGGGACCAGTAAAACGCTCCACTGTAACAGGAGCGGTTGCTCCAGGCAAGAGAGGATGAGACCATGCCCATGCGATCTCGCGGGGCTGTGACGGTGAAGACAGCTTTGTCGGAGACGGAGGGTGGACAATGAGTAATGATTCGATATTTCAATGAGGGTGACGTGGTACGGTTGATAACACTGGTTGCGATTCTGCTGATGGCTCCTTTGATGCGTGCACAGGAAGACTTCGACCCACTGGATCCGACGGATGATGATGCTCAAATGGGCATCGAGGTCGGGGCCCGGATTCCCGAGTTCCGGGCGGTCGATCAAAATGGCAAGGAATGGGATTTCGACGCTCTCAAAGGGCCCAAGGGCGCGGTGTTCGTGTTCCATCGCTCCGCTGATTGGTGACCGTATTGCAAGACCCAGCTCGTGGAGCTGGAAAGTGCAGTGGACGATTTCGAAGCCTCGGGGCTATCGATCACCGCGGTCAGCTACGACACGCCCGAGATCCTCGCGCATTTCGCGCGGAGGATGGGAGGCTTCCGCTACCCGCTTCTCGCGGACCCGAATTCCGCCATGATCGAAGCGTTCGGGGTTTTGAACCGTAACGTTCCCGAAGACAACCCGTGGCATGGGATGGCGCGTCCGGGCACGTTTGTGGTCGACGCGAACGGGATTGTGACGTCGAAGTACTTCGAGCCCGGCCATCGTCAACGCGTTACCGCTGAAAGCGTCCTCGTTCGCGAGGTTGGCGTCGGTGGGGGAGAGCGGATGCGCGTGGATACGAAACACATGAGGTTGACCGCGTACCCGTCGCAAGACGTCGCGCGCCGGGGCAATCGTGTCACGTTGGTGATGGAGCTCGAGCTCCCGGAAAAGATGCACGTGTACGCGCCGGGAGTCGAAGGCTATCGACCCGTAGGGGTGTCGATCCCCGAAATTCCCTATGTGCGCGTCCATGAAACCGCGTTTCCGGAATCCGAGACCCTGCTGCTTCCGGCGATCGGAGAAGCGGTGCCGGTCTTCCACGGCTCTGTCCGCATTCTTCAAGACGTTACGTTGTCACCGCGTTTGCCGCGCTCCGAACCGGACGAGATTTCGGTACCGATGACGTTCTCGTACCAAGCGTGCAACGACACTGTGTGTTTCATCCCTTCGCAGGTCGAGTTGACGTTCACGTTGAAGCTAGTCGATCACGATGACCAAAGGGTTCCCGAAAACCTGCAGAAAAAGGTAGAGCCCTCCGGACCCGGGAGCTAAGACATATTGAGGTCCCTCGAAAGGATGACACGAAGTCACGAAGGCTTCACGGCGAAATCGGTCTAGGTCCCTTCTCCGAGCTGTGAGCCTCCGTGGCGAAGAATTGCTTCCGCGAGGCGAATCAACGAGAGGGGAGCCGAGCCTTCGGCCTTGTTGTTCACAATGACGAAGGCCCGTTTCGCGCCGCGGCAAAGTGTTGCGATTGCCTTTCGGGAGTCTTCATCCGGTTCGGCGAGCTTGTTGAACGGGTAGAACGCGTCTTTGGCGTCGCCGTAGGTCCGATTGCGTCTGAGCATCCAGCGCACCACTACCGCGGGCAGGCTCGCGGGGTCGATACGGCGTGCTTGCGCTTCGAGCGACGGCATCGTGGGGTGCACGTTGAAGCAGTGACATGCCCCGACGTCGCGGATCGCCTCGACGTAGCTCTCGCTGAGGAGCTCCGGGTTTCGCAGCTCGAGCGCGTAGAGGAGCTCTTTTGGAAGCGCTTCGAGAAAACGGTGGAGTTTTTTCGAGAAGCTGTCGACGGAATCTACCCGTTGCGGTGGAAACTGGAGCAGTAGCACCGACGCTCGCTCTCCCAGTCCTTCCATGCAGGGGCCGATGACTTCTTCCATCGCATAGTCCACGTCCAGAAATACCGGGTTGGGCGAAGCGCTGTCGTCTTTGGTTCGAACGCGTGTCACCATCTCGTGTGCTTTGACGACGAATCGGAAGTGCTCAGGGACCGTCGCGGCGTAGTCCGCAAAGTCTGTCGCGGAGATCGGAGCGTAGAAAGTGCGGTCGATACCCACGGTGCGGAACAACGGATGCTGCGCGTACGCGGCAAGTCCGTGCCGCGCGAGCACGGTTTGTGAAACGCTGCGGTCGTAGACGATGCCCTTCCACCCCGGGAACGACCACGACGAGGTACCCAGATAGAGTCCGTCCGGTAATTTCTGTGCGAGCGATGTGACGGCGTCAGGAGGCGTCGACGCTCCGACGGGTGCGAAAAGAGATAGCTGTCGACTCACGGCCTGATGACGAGGGTCGAGCACACCGTGATGGGCTTTCCGTCGAGCGTCTGCGGCTCGTATCTCCATTCGCGAAGCGTCGCGAGAATCGCCTCCTCAGCTTCCGGCCAGCGCGGCTCGGATGCGTGGACGATCGTCGCCTCGAGCACGGCGCCGAACGGGCCGATGACGATCTCGGCCTGGATCTCGGAGCTTTGGCTCGGCCGTGCGCCAGGGATCAAAAGCTCCCGGTCGGACGTTTTCACCGGCATCGGCAGACCGCCTATGCCGGCCAGGTGGGGGTTGGGTATGTCGTCTTTCTGCCACACGCTCGACCAGGAGCATGGACGGACAGCGTTCGGTGCGGGACCGGCTTCGCTCGGTAGCGTCTGGACTTCCTCGCCACCGATGGCGGCCGTTTCGAGCGGTTCATGACCGGGCGCTGGCTTTTCCACCTGCGCGGGCCTAGGCCGTTGTTCGCTCGTTGGACGACATCCCACGAGGCTAAGGCAAACAAAAAAGACAGTGACGGGCAGCATCATCAGATTGGGTTCCTGTCGCGACGATCGACATTGTAGTCTTGGAAGCGAATACCGGCAACGGCGGATAGTCTCGAGCCTTCCACCGGAAAGCAACGTGGTGGCAAGGCTTTGGAAGGTGCCGACCGAGCTGGCAACATCGGTGTCAGCCTGGGCGGCGCGCTCGTTGCTTGCGCGGTACCTGCTCGACAAGCGGGTCGGATTCCGGCCGTCGACGCGCTACGTCACGATGCGTT
>CAMYKY010000153.1 GCA_947259165.1 uncultured Acidobacteriota bacterium
AGCTCGCTGCGAATCGACTCGTCGATCGATTCTTCCGCCCGGAGCGTGTTCGGCTCGACGAACGCGATGCGAGGCGCTTCGATCGACTCCTGGATGTTCGTGTCGAAGTCGATCCTGTTCGCGATCCTCTGGGCAACGGCCTGGGTGATGGTGTGGCCGCCCGGCGTGCCGAGTGCGACCCAAGGGGTCCCGTCTCGGGACACGATCGAGGGCGCATCACGCGAAACAATTTCCATTTCTTACGTGCTATACTTGTTTTACGTGGTGCACGTAAAAAACGGACGAAGAGGTGTTTCGCATGTCGGATAGACAAAACGTTACGGTTCAACTAGATAAGGAAACGATTCACAAAGCCAAGGTGTTGGCAGCAAAGCGCGGAACTTCCGTTAGCGGTCTACTCGCGTCCGAACTGAAGCGTCTCGTGGGAGATGACGAGTCCTACGAGGTCGCGAGGCGTTCCGCATTGCAGTTTCTGGAGCGCGGATTCCGGCTCGGCGGTACGATCCGAGCATCGCGAGAGGAACTCCATGAGCGCCGATAGCGTGTTCGTCGATACGAACGTTTTGGTCTACGCGCATGACACCGAGGCCGGCAAGCGTCACCGCCGCGCTGCCGACATTATTTCAGAGCTATGGAATGCGCGGACCGGGATACTGAGCGTTCAGGTACTTCAAGAGTTCTATGTCAACGCAACTCGGAAGATTCCGGTACCACTGCCCACCGCTACAGCGAGAGAGGTGGTTCGGAATTACACCCTTTGGCGAACGGAATGGATCCTGCCAGAGGACGTGCTGCGTGCTTCGGAAATTGAGGAGCAAAACAAAATCAGTTTCTGGGACGCGCTCATCGTGACCGCCGCCGTCAAAGGCGGTGCGACACGAATCCTTTCTGAAGACCTGAATCCAGGACAGATCATCGCCGGAATCCCGATCGACAATCCGTTCACGTAGGGGCTACTGACTCCAACAGCGCTTCAATAGCCTTTCGCAGTACCCGTTCCCCGAAGATCCGTGCCTCCCTCGAAACGGATGGGAGTGCCGTCGGCCCCGTACTCGATGCTAAGGCCGTGAGCGTTCCCCACGCCTCCGAGCTGGACCTCGTGCCCCATCGCCTCGAGCTCGCTGCGAATCGACTCGTCGATCGATTCTTCCGCCCGGAGCGTGTTCGGCTCGACGAACGCGATGCGAGGCGCTTCGATCGACTCCTGGATGTTCTCTGGGCCACGGCCTGGGTAATGGTGTGCCCGCCCGGCGTGCCAAGCGCGACCCAGGGCTTGCCGTCTTTGAAAACGAGCGATGGCGCATCACTCGACAGCTTGCGGCGTCCCGGATGGGCGTCCATCGGGTTTCCCTCGGGCTCGAAGGTGCAATAAGCGAGTGAGTTGTTCAGCCAGATGCCCGTTCCCTCGGCCATGATCCGGCTGCCGAAGAGATTCCCGAGCGTGACCGTCGCGGAAACGATGTTCCCCCACTGATCGGCGACGACAAAATGCGTCGTGTTGTCGCTTGCATCAGGGCGGACGATGCCGGAGTAGTCGAAGTCGGTCGCACGTTGTGCGTCGATCTTGCCGAGCTCTTCTTCCCAATACTCTTGCGACAACAGCATGTCGTACGGCGGTGGTTCGACATCCGGGTCTCCCGAGTACGCGAGTCGGTTCCAATAAGCGCGCTTCGTGATCTCAGCGAATTGATGAAGGTAGGCGAGCGAGTTGTGCTCGAGCGAGCTCGACTCCGCGAGCTCCATCATCCCCAGGCGCATGAGCATCGGAAACGCGCCCGCCGGCGCCGAAGGCGTCACGACCTCGTAGCCTTTGTAGTCGACCCGAATCGGCTCCCACCATTCCGCTTTGTCGTTCACCAAGTCTTCGAGCGCGAGAAAACTCCCCGCCGCTTCCATCGAGGCTGCGATGGCCTGACCGAGCGAGCCGCCATAGATCGCGCTCGCGCCTTCTTCCGAAAGCGTCGTCAGCGAGCGCGCCAGATCTTTTTGAACCAGCCGGTCCCCCGTCTTCAACGGCTCCCCATCCGAGCCGTAAAACGCCTGCGCGTGCTCCGGGAATTCCGGAAACGCCCGCGCGATGAAACCAGCCGTGCGCTCGTCGATCACGAAGCCCTCTTCCGCAACTTTGATCGCCGGCTGCAAAACATCGGACCATGGAAGCTTGCCAAACCGCGATGACATCGCTTCCCACGCATTCGCCGCGCCCGGAGTCGAGACGGCTTTCGCGTTGCGCCGATTCTCCATATAGTCCGGCGTCGGCGCCCGATACACATCGGCATCAACCGCGACCGGAATCTTCCCGCTCGCATCGAGGTAGTGTGCCTCTCCGCGCTCCGCGTCGTAGACCATGATCGTCCCATAGCCCCCCATCCCCGACATCATCGGCTCGACGACATTGAGGGTCGACGCAATCGTCACCGCCGCATCGAAGGCATTCCCCCCAGCCCGAAGAGTCTCGAGCCCCGCTTCGGTCGCGAACGGATGAGCCGTCGAGACCATCCCTTGGGTCCCGACCGCAAGCCCGAGCTCATCAGCGACCTCGGTGTCGAGCGCAGCGTTCGCCGACGAGGGTGGGGCGGATGACGTCGCCGAACCCGATGAGCCCCCCGAGCCCAGTGAGCCCGGTGAGGTCGGTGAATCGGATGCGCAAGACACGAGCATCCCGCCCAGGAAAAAGGTCCAAAAGATAGTGCGCATGGGGTCCCCTTCGACGGGGACCTTAACACGCCCGACGCCGTTCATCGATCTTTCGCTGGATATGCGCGACTCCATAGACCCGCTCCGCCGCCAAACGGTTGTGCTGAGGACGAAGCAGCCTCAAAAACCGATCATCGTGACTCCAGCAGACTCTCGCGAAGGCGCTGATCAAACGCGCCGACAAGGCGATTTCTTTGGGCAAGTACTTGCTTTTTCAATTTGCCGTGCGATAGCATCCGGCATCGCCGTCTGGGGGTTTGGGGCTCGGGCCACAGCCTTCTCCCAGTCGAATTCGCTGGTCGACTCGAGGAAGGATCGAACCGGTGCGCCGGAGACATACTCATAGCTGTCTCGTCGGGCTCGTCATTACCGTTGCCGTCGCCTGCTCTGTCGCGCCTGGATGTCGCAGCACGGGGCCGAAGTCGATCCGAGCGGGGCGCGGCAACTACAACATCGCGATCGCGCAGACGAACTCTCAGCAACTTCTGCTGAACCTCGTCCGCTTGAGATACCGCGACACTCCAGTCTTTCTCGCAGTCACCAGCGTCTCGACGAGCTACACGGTGACGGCCAACGTGGGCGCCACTGTCGGCGATATTGCCGAGCTCGGGGTGGTGGGCGTGGAAGGCGGGTTGGTGTACGCGGAAAGGCCGACCATCACGTACGCGCCTCTTCAGGGGCAGCAGTTCGTCGATCAGCTCATGCAGCCAATCAGTCTTCGAGCGATTCTGCTTCTTTACCACTCGAGTTGGCGCATCGATCGCCTGTTCACGGTTTGTTTCCAGAGTCTAGGTGGGCTGCCCAACGCTCCGAGCGCCGCGTCGCCGACACCGAGCGAACCTCCCGAGTACGAAGATTTCCATAACGTCGTCGCCCACCTGCGCACGCTGCAAAAACAACGCCTGATCGAAATCGGGCTAGGGGACGACGAGCACAGCATCGTGATTCAGGTTCTCCCGAGAGCGAGCGAACGTCCCGAGATACGCGCGATAGTCGAGGAGATTGTTTTAGCCCTCGAGCTGCCAGAAGGCACGACGCGTTGGACCTTGACGACGGACGGCGGCGGTCGCAAGTCCGGGTCCGTTCCTGTGGTGACGCGGTCTCTCGCCGGCAGCATGTACTTTCTTTCCCAGGGCGTTCAGGCGCCCGCCAGTGACGAGCAGGCGGGTCGCGTGACCGTGACCCGAGACGAACGAGGGCAACGCTTCGATTGGAACGCGGTCTTGAAGGGACTCTTCAAGATAATGTCGAGTGACGACCCGCCGAAAAACGCCTATTCCGGTATCGCGTATCGCGATAGCTGGTTCTACATCGACGACAGCGATCTGGAGACGAAATCGACATTTTCACTGCTTACCCAATTAGCGGCGCTTCAAGCCGGAGACGACGAGCTTCAAATGCCAACTCTGACTTTGCCGGTACGCTGAACGAGATGTTCAAGAGCCGCTCGCGAAAAATCTCGGCGACGATCCTTATCGCGTTCGTGATCGCTCTTTCCTAACTCATCCGCTCGCGTACCCCGGCGGAGCTCACCATCAGCACCGCCACCGAAGGCGGCACCTATCTGTTGTTGGGCAACAGCTGGCGCGCGTGCTTCAAGATCGACAGGAAAGCACCATTGGCGAGGTACGAGTCGCGACCTCCTCTGGCGCGCGCGAGAATATCGAACGTCTTCTCTCGGGTGAGGCCGACGACGTCGCGCTCGTGATGCGCCGGCATTTTCAGGCTACGACGAGAATCAGCGTAGCGGCCTGAGAGTTCTCGCCGGCCTCTACCGCGACGTGGTGCACGTCGTCGTGCGAGACACAGGTGATAACGTGGAAGGCGTCGGCCGTCCGGCCGCGGAACTCCTGCGAGGAAAACGTTTCGTTCTCGGTCGGCAAGGCAGCGGCACGAGGCTGGTGGCGGAGCGTGTTCTCGAGGCGGTGGGTCTCGCCGAAGCGAGCGGCGACTTCACTTCGGTCGACGTCGACAGCTTCCAGAGCGCCGCCGAAGGCCTCGAGAGCGGGATGATCGACGCGGCATTCTTCGTTGCGGGAAAGCCCACGGTCGCCGTTCAAAATGCGCTCGCGAGCGGTAACTGCCGATTGCTAGATCTCGCTGACGGCCACCTCGAGGACCGCGACTTCGCGCACGAGACGATTACCGCGTTCTTCTACGAGAACCAGCCGCGCGCGATCGACACCTGGAGAACCGATGTTTTCCTTTTGGCCCGCGCGGGGCTCGACGAAGACGTGGCGTTCACGATCCTGAGGACGCTGTTCGACAACCTCGAACAGTTTCTGGACGCCCATACGACCGCCCAGGATATCCGCCTCGACGACGCGTTCGATCCAGACAGGCTCCCAAGGTGGGTCTTGCTGCATCCAGGCTCGAACGCTTTCTACCAATGGACTCAGGAGACACTCGTCATCGCGACGGGCACGATTACCGGGACCTACTATGACGTAGGAAAGATCATCCAGAGCCTTCTGAAGGACCGCGGGATCGACTCCCTCGTCATCCATACGGACGGCTCGATCGAAAACGTCGCGATGTTGCGGGAGAACAAACCACTGCTGGCTATCTTGCAGTACGACGTCGCGCTTGCGGCCCGCTCGGCTCGGTCGGTGTACGAAATCGATCCGTCCGCCAACATCGAGCGGCCCAAGAATGATGGGGCCCCTCGATCCGGTTTTGGCACACTACGACGTCCGCGACCCCGCGGCCAAGCCAGTTCATCGCAAGCGATCCCACCAAGAGGCCGAGTAGTAGAGCAGCGACGACGCTCATCCTGACAAGCCCGACGCTCGTGGCCGCAACCGAGTCTTGAACGTCACCGGACTCGATTGCCTCCTGAAGCTCGAGGCGAACGTCACCGATATGCTGCAATCGACTGGCCGGCGCTTTCGCGAGACATCGACGCATCATCCTTCGAAGCAATGCAGGCGGGGCCCCAGGCAAAACGTCCCAGTCGGGATCGTCTTTGATAACCGCCGCCAACACGTCGGAGACACCATCCCCGCGAAACGCCTTCCTCCCGGAGAGCATCTCGTAGAGCACGGAGCCGAACGCAAAGATGTCGGTCCGGCGGTCGACACGCTTGCCTTTCGCCTGCTCCGGGCTCATGTACGCCGCCGTCCCAAGGATGACGCCGGCGCGTGTGGCATCCCGAGTGATCGTCGGTGACATCGAGTCATCGGCCGCGTGCGCGTCGTCGACGAACGCCTTCGCCAGCCCAAAGTCGAGAATCTTGACCTTGTCGTCGGGAGTCAGCTTAATGTTCGCGGGTTTAAGGTCGCGATGAACGATACCTTGCTCGTGCGCTTCTTCCAGCCCCTCTGCAATCTTGATAGCAATGGCGATGGCCTCGTCCAAAGGGATCGGCCCGCGCGCGACCCTCTCGGCAAGCGTCTCCCCCGGAACAAGCTCGAGAACGAAATAGTGAATGTCGCCAGATTGTTCCGGACCGTGGATGGCGGCGATGTTGGGGTGGTTGAGTGAAGCGAGAACCTTCGCCTCCCGCTGGAACCGGGCGAGTCTCTCCGCGTCGCGCGAGATTTCCGGCAAAACCTTGATGGCAACGTCGCGGCCGAGCTTGCCGTCGCGCGCGCGGTAGACCTCGCCGATCCCGCCTTTGCCGATGGGCTCGATGATATCGTAGTGCGTGAGCTTTTGGCCGGGTGCGAGCGTCATGAGTGCAACCATCTCAGGATCGAGCTAGGGCGCAGGGCAAATCTCGTTTGAACGAGATTTCAGAATCTTCTTCTCGGGGGCGGAGTTGCGCCCCCTCACCCGGCTCGCTTCGCGAGCGTCCCTCTCCCCCATTAGGGGGTGAGGGTGGGAGATCTGGAATTGCGGATCGCAGTTGCGCCCGGTACCATGCGGCGCGATGCGTAAGAAAGTCACTCTTGTCACGGGTGCGGCGGGTGAAGTGGGGACGTCGCTCGTTCAGCAACTTGCGGACACAGGGGAGCGGCACTTGCTTACGCTCGACCTGACACCGCTCTCTTATGGGGTCGGCGCCGCGCATACCCACATTCAGGGGGACATTCTCGATCAAAGCCTGCTCGCGCGCCTCGTGGCGGAGTATGAGATCGAGACGATCTTTCATTTGGCGGCGCTGTTGTCGACGCGGGCGGAGTTCACGCCGGAGACGGCGCATCGCGTCAACGTCGAGGGGACGCTTGCGCTGCTGCGGCTGGCGTCGGAGCAATCTCAATGGCGCGGGATCGCGGTCCAGTTCGTCTTTCCTAGCTCCATCGCCGTGTACGGTTTGCCGACTCCCGAGGCTAAGGGCCGCTATTCGCGCGTGCGGGAATGGGAGTGGACGAATCCGACGACGATGTACGGCTGCAACAAGCGCTACTGTGAGTTGCTCGGGCGGTACTTGAGTCATCACTACAAGCAGCTGTCGGCGGAAGAGCCGGTGATGATCGATTTCCGTAGCGTGCGTTTCCCCGGACTCATCAGCGCGTTTACGGTGCCGAGCGGCGGCACGAGTGATTACGCGCCGGAGATGCTTCATGCGGCGGCGCAGGGGAAACCCTATCTCTGCTTCGTCGAGCCGCACGTGCGTATTCCGTTCATGGCGATGCCGGATGCGACCAACGCGCTCGTGACTCTCGCGGCGGCGCCACAGAAGAACCTCTCCAAAATCGTCTACAACGTGACGAGTTTCAGCCTGTCCGCGGCAGAGATCCGCGAGCTCGTTCTCGGAGCGTTTCCAGACGCAAGCATCGACTACGAGCCAGACATGAAGCGCCAGGCCATCGTCGAGACCTGGCCGGCAGACCTGGACGACACCGCGGCCTCTCAGGATTGGAAGTGGCATCCCGACTACGACCGGGAACGCGCGTTCAACGACTACCTCATCCCCAACATCAAGAAGCGCTATAGCTCATGAAGAAACCCTCCGCCGCGCTGTTCAATCGGTTCCTCGACATCGTGGAGCGGGCCGGTAACTTTCTACCGCACCCGGCGAGCTTGTTCGCGATCATGGCGCTCGCTGTCGTCGTCCTGTCAGGGGTCTTCGCGAGCCTCGAGCTTTCGGTCACGCACCCGTCGACGGGCGAAATCATCGAGCCGGTGAGTCTTCTCAGTATCGCGGGGCTTCATCGGATGCTCACGCAAATGGTCACGAATTTCACCGGCTTCGCGCCGCTCGGTACGGTGTTCGTGTCGATGCTCGGGATTGGCCTCGCTGAATCGAGTGGCCTCATCGGTGCGGCACTGAAGAAGCTCGTGCTCTCGGCGCCGCCGCGCTTGCTCACGTTCGCGATCGTTCTCGCGGGTGTTCTTTCGAACATGGCGAGCGAGATTGGCTACGTCCTACTCGTGCCGTTGGCCGCGATCATCTTCTACTCCGCGGGCCGGCACCCGCTCGTGGGTCTCGCCGCGGCGTTCGCCGGTGTTTCGGGCGGCTACAGCGCCAACCTGCTTCTTGGAACGGTCGATCCGCTGTTGTCCGGCATCTCGGAAGAGGCGGCTCAGCTCGTGGATCCCGAGTACACGGTGAGCGCCGCAGCGAACTACTACTTCATGGCGACGTCGACGTTCTTCATCGCCGGGGCCGGCACCTGGGTAACAGAAAAGATCGTCCAGCCGCGGTTGGGCAGCTACGAAGGCACGGTCGAAGTCGACGCAACGATGACAACGCTCACGAGCGAGGAGGGGCGTGGGCTCCGCTACGCGCTCGTGGCGAGCATCGCTTTTGCACTGTTGCTCCTATGGGGCACGGTGCCCGTGACGTGGGAGCTCATCCCAGGGGCTGGTTTCTTGCGAAACCCCGAGACCGGTGGATTGCTGCGCTCCCCGTTTCTCAGCGGCATCGTGGCGTTCATTTTTCTCGGCTCCCTCTTCGTCAGCGTCGCCTACGGCCGCGGTGCAGGAACCATCAAAAACGACGCTCAAGTCGTGGAAGGCATGGGCAAGGCGATCTCGACGCTCGGCACGTATACCGTGCTCGTGTTCTTCGCCGCCCAGTTCGTGGCCTATTTCAACTGGACGAATCTCGGCTACATCTTCGCGGTCAAAGGCGCCGAGAGTCTCCAGGCGCTCGGACTCGGACCGGTGTTTCTGATGCTGAGCTTCATCGTGCTCTCGATGCTTATCAATCTGTTCATGGGAAGCGCTTCCGCGAAATGGGCCATCATGGCCCCCATCTTCATCCCGATGTTCATGCTCATCGGGTACACGCCGGAGTTCATCCAAGCGGCATACCGAATTGGCGACTCGGTCACGAACATCATCGCCCCGATGATGTCGTATTTCGCGCTGATCGTCGCCTTTGTCGCCAAATACGATCCGAAAGCCGGCATTGGTTCCGTCATTGCGTTGATGCTCCCGTACACGTTCGTCTTCGCCATCGTCTGGTCCGTGCTTCTGACTCTCTTTATATTGTTAGGACTTCCTGTGGGCCCAGGCGCCGAGCTCTACTTACCGGAATAGACCCCCCACCGTATCCCTCTATCCCCTTGTTTCTACAGGGGCAGTTGACGGCTCGCGAAAATCCACGTAAATTTGAAGTAGGTTTTTCCGAAATACAATTGATCGCTCCGCACCCCCCAAACGGGCGTTCGTTTGCCGTGTCGTTCCGCGCGCGCGGAGCGGCTGGAAATGGCTCGGAGTCAACTAGGCCTGATGCAAGGAACGCTGA
>CAMYKY010000154.1 GCA_947259165.1 uncultured Acidobacteriota bacterium
GCGGCCACATAGGCGGTCGTATCCGGCTGACGTCGTTTGCGTCTAGTTTCGAGAGTCAATAGGTGCCTCCGGCACTGTAGTCCGCACGATGCGTTCGGCATCGAAGCCTTGCTCCGCTACGCGTGCGGTGATGCGACTATACGTCGCTTCGTCCAGGGTCCGAGATCTGGACAGGATCCAGAGGTAGTCCCGATTCGGCGTTCCCACGACGGCGTAGCTGTAATCCTCCGCCAAATCGATCACCCAGTAGTCCGCCTTGATGAACCAGGAAAAGAGCTTGAACCAAAAACCATTGAACTTGACCTGTAGCTTTGCGTTGGTGGCTTCGTCGCGCACCTCGGCCTTCCCCTCAATCGAGCGCGTCGAGCCGTCTTCTCGATAACAGGTGTTGACGACGCTCACCGCGCCGTCGTCTCGCAAACCGTACTCAGCCGTGGCCCCGATGCAGTCGTTCTGAAACCGGTTGGGGAAGCGACCGATCTCGAACCATGTACCCGAATAGCGCTCCAGGTCCACATGGGCGACCGTGGAGACGGGCTGCTCTGTCGCCGAAGTGGCGGTTGCGCAAAACAAGCAAGCGATTAGGAGACACCATGCGTTTTTCATCGTTCTTTACCAAGCCACATTCTAGACGATGTCTATTTGTATGTCAAAATATCATTTGATTTTTATTAGACACACGATTATTCTGAGACATGACAATTAAGCGTATGCGCTGCAACGTCGTCTCGCTCGGTCTATTCCTTTTCCTTGCGGGAGCATGCCTGGGCGCCGCGGAGTCCGCCTCCGCCCAAGATGAGCGCGCCGAGCGCGCTGAGACAACCACCCGGCCAAACCCGGAGGAGCTCGAAGCCTCCGTCGGCCTAGGATTTCTTTCGAGCCCGCGACCGTACGTCGGGACCGATCCTCAAGCGTTCCCTATCCCGATCGTCAACATTAAATATAAGAGATGGTTCCTCGAGAGCATCCGCGGCGGCTACACTTTCGTTCAACGCGAGCGACTCGACGCACGCGCTTTTACCCAGGTTCGATTCCAGGGACTAGAGCCGGACACGAGCCCTTTTCTCGAAGGGATGGAGACTCGCCAGAAATCACTCGACGCCGGGGTCGAGGTGATTTACCGGGGAAGGCCTGTCGGTTTTCGAGTGAGCGCACTCAGCGACGTCCTCGGCAGGAGCAACGGGCAAGAAGTGAGCGTAGCGGCGATCACGGGAGCTCCGCTCGGAAAAACTCTTGTGCTGGTCGGATTCGGACCACGCTGGCTCAGCCGCGATCGTGCGGACTACTACTACGGGGTCCGTGCGTCCGAGGCACGCCCGGGACGTCCACAATACTCGGCTCCGTCTACGATCAATTGGGACCTCACGGTGAGCGCTATCTACAACCCGACACCGCGATGGACCGTTTTTGGGCTCGTGACCCGGACAGGCTTGGGCTCCTCGATTCGTTCGAGCCCGCTCGTCGAACGCGCGTCCGCGTACAGCCTCATCGCTTTCGTAAGTTTTAACTTCTAGGCAAACCGCTGTGGCGATACCTATCCCGGTGGCTACTTGTTGCCAAACACCGTTCGATCGCCATATCGTCCTGGTTAGCAATCTAATTGCGAGTGCCATTTGATGGAATTTTGACGAGGAGAAAAACGTGACCAACGATAAGAATCAAGATGTAGTCGATGCACTCTCGGAGCTTCTGGCGAACAGCTACACGCTCTACCTCAAGACGCATAACTACCATTGGAACGTCACCGGGCCGATGTTCACGACGCTCCACACTCTTTTTGAGACCCACTACATGGAGCTGGCCCTTGCTGTCGACGAAATCGCCGAACGGATCCGCGCTCTCGGCGCATACGCACCGGCGAGCTACTCGGAGTTTCAAAAGCTGGCGTCGGTCAAGGAAGAGACGGGCCACCCGCAGGCCACCGATATGATCCGGAACCTGGTCTCGGATCAGGCGGCCCTTGTCGACTCCGCACGGAAGCTCATCGCTGCAGCGGAATCGGCCGGGGACGATGTCGGCGTCGACCTGGGGACGCGAAGGAGACAAGTCCACGAGAAGAACGCTTGGATGCTCCGCAGTCATCTGGAGGAGACGTGAACCGGTTCACCACAAGACAACCGAACCAGATGGCGCGCGCTGGTTCGGCTTTCTCTCGCCCCCGGCGCGCATAGCTCAGCCCATTCGGTCCGCGAGTGGGTGAATCCACTGAAACGACACGCATTCGTCGAGAACCGCCGGAATCCCTTCCCGTATCGTCGGGTAGCTCGGCTCGAGGTCGAGCGCGTCCCATAGAAGCCGCCTCTTCACGGGAAGATTCAGATTCCAACCGTGCACCGCGCCCGGCGTGTACACCGAAGGATGCGGGCTGAGACGTCGGATTGGCGTTATCAAGTAGGTGCCCAGCAGCGCCAGCCACTTGGGAAAACCGAGCTCGCGAAAACGCGGGTAGTATTTCTGAATCTCGGCGAAGAACTCGAGCCACGTCGCCGGGAGATCGTCCGCGACGGGAAAGACTCCGGTCCACCCCGCCTCGGCGACGCGAATGAGGACTCGCGCCGCGTCCTCGACGTGAAGGTGCGAGAAGTGGTTCTTGCCGAGGCCGGGATGATAGACGCGCCCGCTCTTCACCTGGTCGAACATGAGGTCGCGCGCCCCGTACACGTGCGGAAGTCGCACGATACCGAGCGCCATGTCTGACTCGGCGGCGATAGTGCGCAGAGCGGCTTCCGCCTCGACCTTGGCACGACCGTAGCCGCCCGTCGGCTTCGCCTCGGTGCGCTCGTCGATGGGCTCGGTCTGACTTTCATAGACGAGGAGACTGCTGGCATAAACGAACCGCTCCACGCCGGCGTCGCGCGCCGCCTTCATGAGCGCCAGCGAGCCGCCGACGATCGTCGGGCGGACCCGGTCGTACTCCTCGAACACCGCACGCGCCGCGAGATGGAACACGGTGTCGACCCCGGCCATGGCGCGCACCAGGCTCTCGGGACTCTCGAGGTCACCTTGCACGATATCGACGCCGAGGCGGGCGAGGAGTGCGCCTCGGAGCGGGCGACGCACCAACGCTTTGGGACGGAGACCGCGCTCGGCGAGCCGGCGGGTGAGCTCGAAGCCGATGAAGCCGGTGGCGCCGGTTACGAGGATGTTTTTCATCGCTTGGGGGGCTGGCAGTGAAGGCACGAGTGCAGTCGCCGCGAGCCAGAAGAAGCGGTACTCGGCGCGTCCCTTCCCGTTTCTTTCAACTTCGCGACCCGGGCGGCGTCGTTGGTAATGCCGCCCGTCCAAACATTGCACCAAATGGCGCTCCACGCCAGGACAATCGTTCGCCATCCCTTTGAAAGGCGTTCATTCCCAATCCGGATGCTCCGATGCCATCTTGAGTAGCGCGTCAACCATCTAGTAGCCGGGTGAGCTTCGAGCTGATCTCGAGGGTGCTCTCACCCCGCACGTCGACCGAACGCTGCGCTCGCTCGTAGGCAGCGCGCCGTCGGGTGAACAACTGTATCAGGCCATCCTCCGACCAACCCGCTTCATCCTGGAGCTCGGCGAGAACCGTAGCTTTGCGGTTCGATGCCTGCCGAGCAAAACGCTCGCTCGCTTCCCCGAACGACAAATACAGATAGACGAGATCGGATTGGGCGAGGATGAGGTTCCGGCTCTCGTCTTCGTCGAGTGCACCTTCCCCTAGGGCGATGATCGCGGACGGACGTGCGCGAACCAGCTGAGCCACCTGCTGTTTTTCGACGTCCCGCCACGCACGCAACCGCTGCGAGTCCAAGACCTCCACCGACGACGCGCCAAGCTGATGCTCGATGGCGTCGTCGACGAGACGAAGAGGCAAGCCGGTGGTCGAAGCCAGCGAGCTCGCCACCGCCCGCGTCAGCTCGTTGACGAAGCTGACGAGTACGAGCGGTTTGTTCAAGACGTGGGTCGGCTCGTATTCGTAATAGCCCGCGCTCATCGCTGAACCTCCTCACTCGCATCCTAGCTTGAATATGTCGAGCTCCCGCACCATGCGCCAAGGGGAGAAGCGACTGGACGCCAACCGTGTGCGACAGACCTTTCGAGAACACAAGCCTCACGATACCGACGCCAGGACGACGCCTCCTCGACGCACGGCAAACAAACGATGGGCCGAGCTCATCTACCGTTTCCTACGAAGTCGACCCCTTGACCTGTACCCAATGCTGCGGCGAGATGAAAATCCTCGCTTTCATCACCGAGCGCCACTCCATCAAAAAAATCCTCAACCACCGAGACAAGAACCTGGCCGAGCCAAGAGCTCCTCCTACGCAAACACTGCACTAATTGACACGCGGACCGTCCCTCGACGCAGATCGTCATGTTGTCGATGAAACCGACGCTAATCGACAACATGTTGGGAAAGACGTTCGCAAGAACAAGTTGACGACCAACCGGTCGCTCGCGGAGTTCAGTGAGAGCAAAAACGACCTTCACTAATCTCGATGTAACCAAATTCATGTTTGCCGAAGGGACACGGCTCAAGGAACAGATTATTTTTCCGATGGAATACATTTGAATTCGCTTGGCTTGGATCTTTGGAATCCGATTGTTCGGGCCAAGCTCGAACAAATAGCGCAGCGGCTGCCGGCGAACTAGGCCTCGATTCGAAGGCCGCCCGAGTCAGGGCTCGGCGGTGACGAGCTCGAGCAGTGCTCGGGCGCGGTGGTACTCGGCGAGAGCCCGTATCTGACGGAGAGCGGCATTGGCGGCCGCTTCCTCACGAAGGTTCACCGTGAACAGGTTGCTGTCGCCGAGCTCGTAGCGCTCACGCTCGAGATTCTGGAGCTCGAGCGTGACTTCGACCTCTTCACGAAGAAGCTCCGATCTCCGGTAGCTCGCATCGACCGCGATCGCTGCCTCGACAACCTCGACTCGGATCTTGTCCACTGTGAACTGCTCTTTGCGCTGCAGCTGCAAGAGCTTGGCGCGTGCCTCGAGGCGCTTGCCGTCGGCGGTTCGCTGCTGGACAGGAAAAGCCAACACGAGCCCCGCCTTGAGCTCGGACGGTCCCCGTTTGACGTCTGGATTGGTGCCCGACTCCGCAGTGACGCCGAGCTTCAAGTCGAGCGATGGCTCTCTCGAGTTGGCTGCTAGGTTCTCCTCCACTCGGACGGTTTCGATGGTGGCCCGAACTCGCCGAAGCTCCGGGCGGCGCTCGAGAGCGACGATGACTTCGTCGTCGACGCGATCGTTGTCGAAGGGAGCGGGCGCAGGAAACTCGAGCGGAACCCGACTCTCAGGAGGCACGACAGGCTCCCCCGTGCGGTCACGATAGTACAGCGACAAGTAGATCGCCGCCTTGCGAAGCTTTTGCTCCGCCGAGATGACGCTCGAGCGGCGCGACAAGATCGCGCGTCGGTTGTCGGTGACCTCGATTGCTGCGAGCGCTCCTGCGGCAACGCTCTCGCGCACGAGCTCGTCGCGGGTCAAGGCAAGGGCGAGCACATCACGGGCGAGTCTGAGGGCCTGGCCGGCCGCCACCCAATCCCAATACGCGGATGTGGCGAGCTGACGGATCACGAGCCGCTGCTCGTTGACGGAGAGCTCGGCAATGCTAACCCCGAGGCGGCCTTGCTCGAGGGCGGCGCGTGCCGGATCGAGGCCTCGATCTCTGAGCAACGGAAGCTGGATGCCGGCCCGAAACTCACCGCCGTCACGGGTCTCCTCTAGGCCGTTGTAGGGGGCGAATCCGCCTTGTCCAATGCGCCAGCCGGCATAGAGCTTCGCGCCCCACCAGCGCACTGCCTGCTCGAGGCCAACGTCGGCGCGTTCGTTCTCATAAAAACCGAATCGGTCCGCTGCCGCTCCAAAGCGGACGGTGGTGTCGAACTTCCCTTGAGCCGCCATGAAGTCGCCTTGCGCGGCTCCCACCTCCTGCATGGCACCGAGCAAAGGTGGGTAGTGCGTGCGCGTCGACTCGAGGACTTCCTTGAGTCGCATCGGCGCCAACACGGACGCGTCGTCGCCATCCTCCTGCATGAAGGCGCCGGTGAACGCGGCCGGGATCAGAATCAAGTGGAGCCAGTTCATTTGCCGCTGCCATTGGTTACTGGCTCCGGCTCATCCATCGAGATGACCGGCGGGAATCCATTGAATTGGCGCCACAGCTCGTACCACAGCGGCACCACCTTGAGCAGAACCCAACCGTTGGCCCTCACACCCTGGCGCAGGAACTGACTGGAGGGCCAACGTTCATCATTGGGGTCGGGCTTGACGAGGATCCGGAATCGACCTTTGCCGTCGTCGGTCGCATCAACGAGACTGACGATGCCGCCGAAGGTCCCGACGGCGACGGACGGCCACCCCACGAATTGCACTGCTGGCCATCCCTCGAACTGCAACCTCACCCGGTCCTCGGGATGGATGAGCGGCATGTCGTTTCCCTTCACCCACAGCTCGACGACTTCGTCACGCGCGTCGGGGACTAGCTGCACCAGCGGCTCGCCCTCTTTGACGAACTCACTTCCGGGTTGGGCGAGCAAGCGCAGGACGGTTCCCGTTCGCGGGGCGAGTACGGACATCCTCGACTGCTGGGCGAGCTTCGACTCGATCTCTTGTAGTGATCCCTCGTTGGTCGCAACCGAAGATTCGGCCGAGGCGAGCGACGACTTGGCGCTTTCGAGCAGTGCGTTCGTATCGGCGTCTACTTTGTCACGTTGAGCGTGTTTGGCATCGAGATCTTCGCGGGTAGCGATGAGATCCGCCTGCGATCGGTCGAGCTCGGCGCTCGACTTCGCGTAGTCGAGCTGTGCGAGTTCCAGGTCGCGGCGGGAGCGCAGACCGCGATCGTGGAGACGTTGCACGCGCTCTAGATTGAGCTCTGAGGTCAGAAGCGTTTGTTCTGAGGCGTCGACTTTGCGCTTCTGGGCACGCACCTTCTGCCGAGCCATCTCGACGTAGTTTTCGGCCGCGATGAGGGCGCTCGTTCGTGATTGCTTTACGCCGAGGATCCGATCGGTGAGAGCCTGTGCGCTGGTGCGGGAAGCCTCTAGCTTTTGCGCGTAGGCGTCCCGCTGAAGCCGCATACGGTCGAGGATCTCGGGGTCGTTGTCGGTAATGTCGACGACCGGGTTGCCTTCGCGAACCCGCGTCCCTTCACCCACGTGCCAACGAACGACCCGCCCGGAGACCGGGGCATCAATCGTTTGACGTCGGTCAAGCGGCGCGTACGCCGAGAACTGTCCGCTGCCGGTAACGCTCTGCTGCCAGGGGACGAGTGCGACGAGCACGAGCGCTCCCGCAAACCCAATCGTGAGCCACTTCGATACAGTTCGCAACGAATACGGTGAGAGCGTTTCACGCATGACCGGTAAGCACTCGTCGGTCCGTAGAAACGGCGCGGCGGAGGGTCTCATTGTGGCTCCACCGTGCGTAAGGATCCGTCGACGAGCTCGTAAAGCTCGTCGCATCGTTTCAAAACCGCGGGGTTCGACGATACCACGAGCAACGTCCACGGGGAGTCCTCAGCAAACAAAGCGTCGAGGGCTGGCTCGTCGTCTCCGACCTCTCCCATGCGGTCCAAGAGCTCATCAACGAGGATCACGCGAGGTCGAGCTAACAGCGCGCGTGCAATCATCAGACGTGTGGCTTGCCGGCGCGTCAGCGGTGCTCCGCCGGTCGACAGCCGTGTGTCCAGGCCTTGGGGAAGAACAGCGGTGTCGTCCATGAGGCCGAGCGAGTCGAGAACACGCCGCACTTGGACTCGGCCTGACTCCGATGCGTCGAGCACATTGTCGAGCAGCGTTCCGTCGAAGACCTCGATGTCTTCGAGGAGCATCACCTGAGAGCGAAGGGACGCCTTGTCTATTTCTCTCACATCGAGACCGTCGACGAGGATCGAGCCCGCCTCCGGCTCTTTGAGCGCGCATATCATCTCGAACAACGTGGTCTTGCCGCGTCCACGGCTCGCGAGCAGTCCAACTCGTCGACCCGGCGCGACTCGT
>CAMYKY010000155.1:0-1550 GCA_947259165.1 uncultured Acidobacteriota bacterium
TGAACCTCTCCCCCTTCGGGGGAGAGGTCGGCCCCCACCGGCGGCCGGGTGGGGGGGCCCTTCGCCGAAGTTTGGCGCGGCTGCCCCTGGGGAATGGCGAAGAAGTCGTGCCACTCGGAGTCGGCGCCTCCGAACTGACGTTCGATAGCGACGTCGAGTAGGTACGCTCGTCCATCGCCGACAGCTCTAACGCAACGCTCGACCGCAGCGGAGAGCTTCGTAGGATCGTCGACGCGCTCGCCCTCTACACCGTAGCCCTTCGCGATCGACACGTTGTCGATCTCAGGCGCGCCGAGCGAGACCCCGATGTACTTCCCCGTCGCTGCCGCTCTGCGACCATAGGCGTGGAGAAATTTTCGGTTCGCCTGGTACTGGCCATTGTTCCAAACGACGATCCCGATCGGGACCTCATAGCGCACCGCACTCCATAGCGCCTGGACTCCGAACTGAAAGCTCCCATCGCCCACGAGTGCGAACACTTGCCGATTCGGCTCTGCGATCTTGGCGCCCACGGCAGCAGCAACGCCCCATCCGAGAACCCCGCCACTCGAAGTAATGTTCTTGCGCCGCGTCGCGCGCGTATGGTCGATGTCGAAGTACATCGGGAGAAAGGGCTCCGAGGTAACGAGCTCGCTGACCACAATAGCGTCCGGCTCGAGCTTCTGGTTCATCTCGACCATCAATCGCTCGGTCGCAATAGGTGCCTGACCCCATTTCGAGCTCACGATCGCATCGAGCTTGTGGCGCCTGGCATCGTGGTAGTCGACGACCTTGCGGCGCCGCTGTTCGATCGCGGTGGTGTCGGGATGCCGGCTCTCGAGCTCTTCCAGAATCGCAGCCGCCGCAACCCGGATGTTCGCCATCATGGGCACGTCAACGGGATAGGAGCGGCCAATTTCCGCGGCGTCGAAGCCAGTATGGATGACGCTCGCAGAGCGTGGGACAAGAGGCCCGGGCGGGAGCGCGCCGAGCGAGAACATCGTGCCACCGGCACTCCAGTAAAGGTCGAATCCTTTGGGATAGTCCGGGTCTTCGGTGAACATCCCCGCATAGTGCGGGTGAGTCGTGGGGACGCAGTGGGGGCTGTGCGCGACGTGGAGCTCTTTGAACAGTGGTGCCCCGATGAGCTCGGCAATTCGCATGAGCTCATCCACACCACCGAAACGGCTCGCTTCGCGACCGACCGTGATGACTGGGAAGTCGGCGGCGAGAAGACGGTCGGCTGCCTGCACGACGAGCGCTGGGTCGGGCGCGATATCGAGGCTGAGCTCGGATCGGGAGCTCGGTACAATCTCTGCGCGTGGTACCGGCTCTTCCCAGAGATCCTTCGAGAACGTAACGAACGTCGGCCCTCCGGGGGGCACACTGGCGAGAAGGAATGCCCGCCTCAGAACATCGGGGATGGTGGAAGCCGCCATCACATCCCAAGTCCACCGAGTGTAGTCCTTTGGGAACTGATGGAGATTGACAGCTTCGAGAAACGCGTTACTTCCACGGATCGTCGTTGCCTGACGTCCAACGGTGAGAACGACGGGAATGCGGTCCTTGAA
>CAMYKY010000155.1:1604-9246 GCA_947259165.1 uncultured Acidobacteriota bacterium
GCGCGAATGCATAGCCAGCGCCGGCCACCGAGTGGAGGTTCACGACGGGCGTCTCGCCCGAGGCACGCGCGTACCCGTCGGCCATGGACATGACCGAGCCCTCGTGAAGACCTTGAACATACTGCAGCTCGACTCGGTCCACGAGAGCATCGAGAAAACCGACCTCCTCGGAGCCGCCGAGACCGAACACGTAGCGAGCATCACGCTCGAGTAGAAACTCGGCCATGAGCTCACCGCCGGTTAGGTCGCGAAGAACGCGACCGCCCTCGTTCGAAGCTCCAGCTTCGAGAGTTCCCGCAAGTCCCGATGCCGCCGCGGACGCGACGCCGACGCGACCCAACCGGGTCATGAAGCCACGCCGGTCGATCTTCTGTTCAAGAAGTAAATGAGCAGCCTGTTTCATGATTTGAACTCCAAGATAACGCCGCCCGCGCGCTCCGGGCGAACCCATACGCTCTCGTCCAAGGCGTGGGGCGTCACGCCGGCACTTTCAAGGAAACGTCTGGTGGCATCGACATCCTCGACCGCCAGCTCGACCACGGCCACCGAGGGCACGGCTGCGAGCACCGCGCCCGAGTAGCGCGACGCCACCTTTTCCGGCGTGACCATCGTGACGTAGCTGTTGTCGAGCGCGAAGTAAGGACTCCCGTCCACGGCGCTACCCCCGAGTCCGGTACAACGCTCAAAGCGCGCCGCGGTCTCCTCCGGAGCTTCAGAGCACAGCACGAGTCCCGTTAACCCGACGACGCCGTTCGCGTGCTCGAGGAGTGGCTTCTGCCAAAGAAGACTCCTCGTGGCCTGCTCGATGAAGAGAAGCTCCGCTTCCGGGAAGGCGCCTTCCTCCAGGCGCACGATACGGAACAGTCCTTCCCGGGTCGTCTCCCCGGAGGGTATATCTCGCCGAACCTCCACAGGAGGCACCCGGGCGGTACTCCCGCCTTCGGAGCTTTCATAGAGCGCTTCCGCGCTCTCGCATCCAAGCGCGATCATCGACACCCCGTGGAATCGGCTCAGCGCTGCCCGAAACGGTTCGTGATAGAGGTTCGGTTCCGTCAGCCCCAAAATCTCGAAGTAGCCACGGTGGAACATCGCGCAGTGATTGCCGGAACCCCACGGCACGACCGGCCCGTCAGGGGTGATGCGGCCCTTGTGCGAAGAAAGCCGCGTCAGGGTAAAGCCGAGCGTCTCGTAAGCCTCGCGCGATGCCGGAAGATCGGCGGTGATGAGCGCCACGTGGTCGAGCGTCAGAGTTGTTGCGCACACTGGCTACTCCCCCGCCTCCACCCTTGTTATTCGAAGCCTCTCCATGTCCACCACGTCACACCGAGCGTTGTCGCCCCCGAGCGCCATTGTACGCGGCTCGGGCGCCGTTCGCGACGGGTAGGACCCAACGCGTCCAACCCACGCTCGGAGGAATCAACAGTTGAATTAAGAGATCCTTAACAAGTACATTTAGGCCTGTTTTCGATCACACGGTGAGGCCAGTGGACATAGAAGTCAAACCCAAGGGCGCAGTCACGGTGATACGTTTGAGTGGTCGCATCGTCGACGGCGAGCCGGCGAATCTACTGCAAGACGCACTGCGAAAGCTGCTACGCGCGCAGCACGTCAAAACGATATTCGATGTCGACGGCGTCACCTATGTCGACAGCCTAGCCATCGGTATCCTAGTCTCTCACTACATCTCAGTGTCACAACTCGGCGGCGGAATCGTCTTGTTGAAAGCCGACAACAAGCTCTCCCAACTCATGAAAATCACCCACCTCACCGACCGGTTCGGATGGGCTACCGATCTCGACGATGCCATCAAGTGGTTCGACAACAAACGATGAAAACACCGCTCCCCACAACGGAGCCCGAGCGACTCGAAGCGCTCGCGAGTTATGAAATTCTCGACACCCCGCGCGAGCAGACATTCGACGACCTCACAATGTTAGCCTCATACATCTGCCAGACCCCCTTCGCCGTGATCGCCCTCGTCGACGACAAGCGCCAATGGTACAAGTCTGCCTTCGGGCTCGAGGCCGTCTCCGAGAGCCCGCGAGAGCATTCGTTCTTCAGCCACGCGATTATCGACAACGATCTCCTCGTCGTGTCCGACACGCTCGAAGACGGTCGCTTCCAGGGCAATCCGTTCGACGCCTCCGCTCCCGCGGTACGCTTTTACGCCGGCGCGCCGCTCGTCACGGGGGACGG
The DNA here is from genome assembly GCA_947259165.1 of uncultured Acidobacteriota bacterium. Lineage (GTDB taxonomy): Bacteria > Acidobacteriota > Vicinamibacteria > Marinacidobacterales > SMYC01 > CAMYKY01. The sequence continues at coordinate 3,801 of CAMYKY010000155.1, forward strand.
GCTTGCGCTCGGCACCCTGTGCGTTGCGGACACCCAACCGCGCAAACTCGACGCCAAGCAGAAGTCGCTGCTACAAGCACTCGCGCGCCAAGTCGTAAGCCGCATGGAAGAGCGTCGCAAGCTCACCGAGCTCACCCGGACGATCCAGGAACGGGACCAGGCTCAAGAAAAGCTCGACCGTTTTTTCAATCTGTCGGTCGACATGCTTTGTGTCGCCGATTTCGACTACAAGTTCAAACGTATCAACGCGGCCTGGGAGAAAACCCTCGGCTACTCCGAAGAAGAGTTACTCCGCAGTCCTTATCTGGATTTCGTGCACCCTGACGACCTCGCGGCGACCGTCGGCGCCGCGGATGATCTCGAGGAAGGAGACGACCTGTTCTCTTTCGAGAACCGCTACCGATGCGCGGACGGCTCCTACAAGTGGCTTCACTGGACAGCCACAGCATCCGTGGAGGAGGGCCGCATTTACGCCGCGGCACGGGACATCACCGGACGTCGCCATGCCGAGGAGGAGCTACGCCGCTACGCGCTCGAGATCGACGAAGCCAAGCGCGCGGAAGAGGCCAATGCCGCGCGCCTCAGCCAGCTCGTCGGCGAGCTCGACCGGGCGACGCGACAGGCCGAGGACGCGACTCGCGCAAAAAGCGAGTTTCTCGCCAACATGAGCCACGAGATCCGTACCCCGATGAATGCGATCATCGGGATGACCGAGCTCGTGCTCGGAAGCCCACTCTCCGACGAACAGCGCGACTACCTGGAAACGGTAAAGGATTCCGCGGATTCACTGTTAGGGCTCTTGAACGACATCCTGGACTTTTCCAAGATCGAGGCGGGACGGCTCGACATCGAAGAGATCCCGTTCTCGCTTCGCAACACCGTAAGGGCCACGACCAAATTGTTGCAGCTGCGGGCCGAGGAAAAGGGACTCGAGCTCGCGACGCAGGTCGAAGCGGACGTGCCCGACGCACTCGTCGGCGATCCCAAGCGACTCCGTCAAGTGCTCGTCAACCTCCTTGGAAATGCCGTCAAGTTCACCGAGCACGGCGGCGTCTTGCTGCAGGTCGCGAAAACCCCGCCAGAGGAACAACCCTCCGATCCAGCTGGAGGCCACGACGCGGTGAGGCTTCACTTCTCGGTGACAGACTCCGGCATCGGTATCGACGGCGAGAAAAAAGAGCTCATCTTCCAAGCCTTCGAACAAGGAGAGACGTCGGTGGCCCGCACCCACGGGGGCACCGGGTTGGGCCTTGCGATCTCCTCGCAGCTCGCAAAGATGATGGGGGGGCGGCTTTGGCTCGACGCCACCTCCGACGAAGGCAGTCGTTTCCAGTTCGAAGCCGAGTTCGCGACAACTAGCGACGCCGCCGTCGAACAGCGCGATCACGATTCCGAACCGTCGAGGCGACCTGAGTCAGCCGGCCGGCTTCACATCCTCATTGCCGAAGATAACAGCGTCAACCGTGCGCTCGTCACTCACTTGCTGACACGAGACAACTACACCGTCGCTGTCGTCGAGAACGGACGCCAGGCACTCGACGCCCTCGAAACTCCGGGCCAGTTCGACCTCGTCCTCATGGACGTGCGCATGCCGGAGTTGAACGGATTAGAAGCAACCGTCGCAGTGCGTGAGGCGGAAGCGGCGACGGGGGCGCACATTCCGATTCTCGCGCTCACTGCGGACGCATCCCAGGAAGGCCGAGAGCGGTGTCTCGGGGCCGGGATGGACGACTACATCTCGAAGCCGGTGCGCGCCAACGAGCTTCTAGCCATCGTGGAGCGCACGGCAACGCGGTTTTCGTTGGCGCGACGCACGGAAACACCACCCCCAGAAGACGGCGACCTTATCGATGAGACCGCTCTGCTGGCCGGCGTGCGCGGTGACCGAGCGCTCCTGCTAGAGCTCATCGCCTTGTTTCGCGAGGACTCTAGTGACATGCTCGGCGACATGAAGGAGGCAATTCGGCAACAAGACGGCGGTGCGCTTGCGTCATCCGCACACGCGTTCGTTGGCTCGCTCGGCAATTTCGTGGATGGAGGCGCCTATGACACTGCGCGAGAGCTCGAGCGGCTTGCACGTGCCGGACTGCTGCAAAAGTGCCCACCGGTGTTCGCTACTTTGTTAGACCAGACACGACGGCTCGAGCTTGAACTGAGCGCGTTCGCCGATAGGGAGGCATAGAACCGTGGCGCAGATCCTTCTCGTCGAGGACGAACGAGTCACTCGACGCCGGATTCAAAAGATGTTGGAAGATGCCGACTATGAGGTGGAAGCCGTCGGCAACGGGACCGACGCGCTAGCACGTCTGGGGGAGACCGACTTCGACCTTGTCTTGCTCGACATCTGGATGCCGGATATCAGCGGATTGGACGTGTTGAACGAGCTTCGAAACGCAAGCCCTCGTCCCAAAGTCGTGGTGATGACCGCCGACGATACGTCGGAAACCGTCCTGGACGCGGTGCGTCACGAAGCGTACCAGTACCTGCCCAAGCCAGTGGAGCCCGAGGCCCTGCTCGCGATCGTCAACAAAGCGATTCGAAAAACCGAGCCGCATCCACCGATCCGGGTGCTCTCCGCCAAACCGCATTGGGTCGAGCTCGCGGTGCCGTGCGAACGCGATGCCGTCGAAAGGATTCAGAGCTTTTTGTCGCACCTCGACGCCGACCTCGAGACCACGACGCGCGAAGCGATCGGCCGCGTCTTCCGAGAAATGCTGCTCAATGCCATTGAATGGGGAGGCCAGCTCGACCCGACTCGCGAAGTGCGAGTGACGTACCTTCGAGCAAAAAAGATGATCCTCTACCGCATCGCCGATCCCGGCGAAGGGTTCCGCTCTGAAGACTTGGACCACGCCGCCGTATCGAATCCCGAGGGCAATCCCATGGAGCACATGGAAACGCGGATGGCCAAGGGAATTCGCCCCGGCGGTTTCGGCATTCTGATGTCCCAGGAGCTCGCCGACGAGCTTCTCTATAACGAAGCGCAGAACGAAGTGGTCTTCGTGAAGTACCTGGATCCGTAGTTACGCGCAGCATTCAGCATTCAGCATTCACCTCTCCGGAGCGCTTGTTGAGTGTCGCCCTTGCATCTCGCGGGCGACGCGTTCGACTTCGCGCCAGACGCGCAGAAGGTTCCCGCTCCAGAGCTGGGCGATCTGCTCTTCGGTGTAGCCACGGCGGACGAGCTCGATCGTGACATTGAGGGTTTCGCTCGCGTCGTTCCAACCGTCGATACCGCCACCCCCATCAAAGTCCGAGCTGATGCCGACGTGGTCGATACCGATCAGCTCAACGGCATGATCGATGTGATCGACGAAGTCAGACACGTTCGCCGCGGGCCACTGGCTATCGAGCTCCACGCGGCGGGTGCGAAGCTCCGTTTGTTGGTCTTCCGCTAGCGAGGCAATGCCGCCCAGGGACGCGATGCCGTACTCGGCGAGCAAGTTTTGCATCGCTTCTGCTTTGTCGGGCGGATTCTTGACAAAAACGCCAAGGGCAACCGTCTGCACCACCCCGCCGCTCTCCTTCAACGCAAGAAGCTGCTCGTCGTCCATATTGCGCGGATGATTCGAAATGGCGCGCGTGCTCGAATGCGATGCAATGACGGGCGCCCGAGAAAGCCGGGCTGCATCGAGCATCGCGGTCTTGGAGATATGGGAGACGTCCACCATGATGCCGAGGCGGTTCATCTCTGCAATGACTTCTTCCCCGTAGGCACTGATGCCGTCGTGCTCGGATTCCGCGTCACCGAGACGCTCTCTCGGTGTCGAGGAGTCGGCGATGTCGTTGTGCCCGCCGTGGGCGAGCGTGATGTAGCGTGCACCGAGCTCGTGGTACTTCTCGAGGAGGCTCAGATCCTTGCCGATGACATAACCGTTTTCGATACCGATGGTCGCGACGAGCTTGCCGCTTTCGTGGATACGCTCCACGTCGTCCGCCGTGTACGCGAACTCGATGCGGTCGGGATACATCTCGTCAGACATCCGGTGGATGGCGTTGAACTTCGTCATCGCATCCTGGCCGGCCTGCTCATAATTGTCCGGCGTCCTCGCCGTCTGACCGACGTAGACGATAAAAAAAGCGGCGTCGAGCCCGCCCTCTTCCATTTTCGGAAGGTCCACTTTGAAATCACCTCGGACACCCGGATCGACTTCTTCCGTCGCGTAGTTGAAGGGAATGTCGACGTGAGTGTCGAGCGCGAGCACGCGCTCGTGAATGCCCCGGGCTCTATCGACCAACGCTTCTTCGGAATCGGTGGTCGACGCTTCAGGTTCAGCGACCTGGGCTGTATCCGTCGGACCGCAGGCCGCAAAGACAACAAGCGAGGCAAGGATCCAAAAGAGGGATTTCGTTCTCATGGCAGCGCTCCGTAGGAAGAGGTAAAATCGCCGCTACTCCAACATGGAGACGCCACTGAGTCCGACACCGCCGCGACATAACAAGCCACCGCGCCGAGAGCCACTACGCGCCGCGCATCCATCGCGGCGGCGACGTTAGGTAACGTCTTTGAGCTTCAGGCCTTTGTCGCGTAGATAGGCCATTAGGCCCTTCTTGTCGATGGTCCTGAGGGCGCGTGTCGAAAGACGAAGTCGAACGGTGCGGTCGAGCTCAGGGATATAGACACGCTTCCACTGAAGGTTGGGAAGCTGAACTCGTCGGGTCTTGTTGTGGGCGTGGGACACGTTGTTCCCGAACATGGGGCCAATTCCACTGAGCTTGCACTTGCGCGACATCGTTCTCAACTACTCCTTAGCGTTCATCAAACGCATTAGTATACTGATTTCGCTGCCCGAGATGCAAGGCACGGGACGCTTTCACCGTAGAGCGTTGAAACCAAGACTTTTTTCACCACGGAGGGCGCTATGTTCGGTCTGAGGCAAAAACAACCACGCCAGGAGGTACAAGACCTGGGATTCGGCTCGGTCGTCGCATCGTCCTCCGCTGACCGGCTCCTGAATCGAGACGGGACGTTCAACTCGCGGCGCGAGGGCCTCGGCTTCTTCCGCTCCCTCCACCTCTACGATCTCCTCCTCACGATGTCATGGCCGCGGTTTCTGCTGCTCGTCGCCACCGCCTATCTCGCCTCGAACGCGGTGTTCGCTCTAGCCTACCTGGCTCTCGGTCCCGAGGCGCTCGAAAGCGCACTGAGCCCCTCGTTTCCCCGGGCGTTTTTTTTCAGTGTTCACACTCTATCGACCATCGGCTACGGCCATATCGTGCCCGCGACGCACACGGCGAACCTCCTCATGACCCTCGAGTCCGTTATCGGGATCTTCGGGATCGCGCTCACGACCGGCCTCGTGTTCGCTCGGTTCGCACGCCCCACAGCAAAAATTCTCTTCAGCGCGAACGCTGTCGTTGCTCCCTACCGTGATGAGGGTCGCGGGCTCATGTTCCGGATAGCGAATCAGCGCAGCACGCAGATTATCGAGCTCGAGGCTACGGT
>CAMYKY010000156.1:0-2155 GCA_947259165.1 uncultured Acidobacteriota bacterium
CCTGGGGAGAGGTCGGCGGCGCGCCAGCGCCGGCGGGTGAGGGGGTGCGTCTGTGGCGTTTTTCCAACCCCCGCGGAAGTTTTTGTGGGGATTCATCAGAATGGACTTTCCTCTTTTTCGATTTCTCGTGCGACTTCGAACAACAGCCGATGCACCCGATTCCCACGTGCACGCGTCTGCGCAGACGAGTCTAAACACCAGCTCAACTCCTTCGGGCCACGGCTCCACCGGTTCGAGCGCCGGTGTTCAACCGAACAACTGGAGCGCCGGTGGCCCACTCAACGCAGCGCTAACATTGTCTCAGTTGTCCGTGGGAACGAGGCGTTTCAATTCCACACGTGGGCCAGACAGGGATCCTTTCCTCCGCGCTCCTCCAGCCGTGCAGATTTGCGTATGTTACGCTGAACATACAAACCACACACAATTTCAAATCGAACGCTCGGAGCGGCCACGACGCGAGAACGCGCGATGCTGCTCGAGAAAGGTCGCGCGGAGGAAGGCCACAGATGGATAACGTTTTCGACCTCTTGGGTGGCGCGCTGGTCGTGGTCGTAATCCCGCTCGCGCTCTTCCTCGCCGTGGTGATTCCCGTCTGGGCCCTGATCGATCTGTTGCGCAGAGACGACGATCCGACCACGCGCGTCCTGTGGGGACTGCTCATCGTGTTCTGTCTGGGCGGTGTGGGCTCGATCCTCTACGCGCTCGTTGGGAGCCGATCCTCGGCGCTTCGCCGAGCCGCGGTCATCGGACTCGTCGGAGTCCCCGTCCTCTTCATCACAGCCGCGCTTTCTCTTCAGACCGCGGAGCAGATGAGGGAGCCAGCCGCGGGCGGTGGCGATCCAACCGTCGACGTGACGGCAATGCCTGAGTTACCAACGATCGATCCGAGCGGCGTTGGCACGTTCGTGGCGGCTCGTCCCGCGGAGGGTGCCCGCGCGTATCAGGTGGGGGTCTTCGACCTGCGCGGACCGGACGAGTCCACGCTGCGTCCCGTCGATACAGCGTGCGACTGGGTCGCACTCGACACGCGGCGTCAACAGCACTACTGCGCGAGCTGGCGAGGCGTGACCGTAGTCGACCTGGAACGAGAGCTGACGACGAGGCTCCCGGACGACGACGACAACTTCGCCCACCTGGCGGGCATCGTCTACGATGAGCCGCGAGACAGAGTGCTCGTCACGGCCAACACGGGCGCCGGCGGTTTTGTGTTCGCCTACTCGCCGAGCGAGGGACGTTGGCGGGAGCTGTTCGAGCTCAACACTCATGCCCGGGCCCTCGCGGCCTCCGCCGAAGCCGACGAGCTCTACGTCATTCCCAAAGACGCGTCCTTCTCTCGACTGAGCTCCGTCCATCGGTACAATCTCGAAGGCGCATCCCTGGGAGAGATTCTGCTCGACCCTCCACTCCCCTTGGGCGAGCGCGGTCCTGGATCTGGCGACGGCGAAATCCAACTCGTTTGGAGCGGCGACTGGCTGGTCGTCGTGCTAACCGAAAAGCCCGAGCGCGGCCAGTCGATCCTGCCCGTCGAGATGTTCGCGATCGAGCAGGCGTCCGGCAAGGTCTACGCCCTCGCAAACGAAGGTCTCCGCTGAGGTTCGCTTCGGCCGACCACGTGCCCCAAAAAAGGGGACTGTCCGTGGACTGTCCTCTTTCTCGGCGGGCTCTGTTGAGCTTGATAACGAATTATCGGAGCTTAGCTCCCGTTTCCTTTCGATCTTTTTCACGAGTCCTTTGCCAAGGCCCTCTCTGCTTCACAATCGATTTCCCCCATATCGGCACGACTCCAGCTCCGGTGGAAGGGAAGGGCTCACCAAGAGCCGCCGCCTCCGCCGCCGCCGCCTCCTCCGGAGAATCCGCCGCCGCCGGAGCCGCTAGAACCACTCGAGCGCGGGGCGGCAGCCATGCCCTTGCCGGCACGCGACATCGCCGACGTTAGCGTGCGCTCGAAACTCGGCGTAGAAAATCCGGACGTGGACGCGGAATGGCCGTGGAACCAAACGGGCGGAGCATTCGCATAGATGCCATCGAAGCGCCGCGCCCACGCTCCCGCGACTCCGAGAGCCATGGCGTAGGGCAGAAGCGCCTCGAACAGATTCTTCTGAACCTGAGCTTCGAGACTCTCGCGCTCGACCTTGTCGACGAACTCTTCGAACCC
>CAMYKY010000156.1:2208-9671 GCA_947259165.1 uncultured Acidobacteriota bacterium
CCACCACGACGCCGGACACCATCGGCAAGACTGCCGCATTCGGGAAGACGCCGCCGCGAATGTTCGTCCACCAAAAGCCGAGCGCGACCGTGAGTCCACCGGCGACGACACCCAAGATCTTCCAGAGGCGCCGAATCGAGTTCGGCTTTCCCACGACATAGCGGCGATTCGCGAGGTCTTCCCACAAAGCATTGCGTATTCCGGGAATCTTCCGGTAGAACTTCTCCTCGAGCTCCTCGGTCGAAACGACGTCCCCGCTTGCAAAGATTCCGGCGAGCGTGTCACGCTCATACTCGCGCAGGTCGTCCCACCCGCGATCGCTCCGCTCGAACCACGTTTCGTCTTTCTTGAAAAGACCAAAGAGCAGTTCCTTCTGGTCCACCCGGATCCGCAAGTAGCCTTTGACCGCGAGGTCGACGATCGTCGCCGTCAAGTCTCGGAGATCGACACGCTCATCAACCAGAGCCCCAATCTCCCCGGGCGCGAGATCGGGTGGCGGCTCGTACCGCACGACGACCGACGCCGGTCCGCGAGGATCGCGGCCGGCCGTCCAATAGCGATAGGTCAGGAACACGAGTACGAGAATCGGCACGAACACGATCCCGTTGTCTACGAGAAACCGCACCGTCTTTGCGACCGGACCGGGGAAGCTCACGAGGCCGTGCGGCCACGCGGCAACGATGGTCATTCCCTGGAGCGGCTGGAGAGGGCTCGACGCGCGATAGGTAATGGCGGACTCATCCGGGTAGTCGATGGCGGCTTCTTGCTCGCGGTTTCCGAACACACCCGTGTACGCGATCGCCTCGAGCTCGTCTCGAGCCACCGGTCCTGGCAATTGGACGCGCGCCGAGGCGGCATCGATGGGTGCCTGCCATTCGTTACCCGTCGCGTTCCAGTAGAGCTCGTCGTGCTCCGCGAAATGCGCCACCGCGTCGCGCACCCGATAGAGTAGGACGTAGACTACCTGGCCTTGAACGGTCCGATCGGCATCGCCGATTCGGATATTCACGTACTTCCCCTCGCGGGTGACGTTAGTCGTGTGAGGACTACCGCTATCGTCGACGACCTCTAGGAGCTGAAATCCGAGCGAATAGAGATAGCCTCGCGGATCGGTATAGCGAACCGGTATGGTCCGATAGATGCCGTGGCGCGCTTCCGCAAAATCGACGACCACGCGCTCTTTCACGAGAAGATCGGAGCTCGGTTCCACGGTGAGCTCGACGTCGAAGCTGGCGATTCGATAGCCGCCTCGATCGGCGACCAACGGAGAGGCAATGAGAAGACAGCCGAGGAGAAGCAGGAATCGTCTCATTAGCTAAGCTCCACGCGCGGCGATGCCGCTTCACTGCGGTCATCGAGCGAGAAGAACTCCCGCTCACGGAACCCGACCGTGCGCGCGACGATGAGATCCGGAAACGACTGGATGCGCGTGTTCAGATCTCTCACAATCGCGTTGTAGTAACGGCGAGCGTTCTGCAAATCGTCCTCCACGTCGATGAGCGCGCGTTGCAAGTCGGCAAAACGCTCGCTCGCTTTGAGGTCGGGGTACGCTTCGACGAGCGCGAAAAGTTTACCCATCTCGCCGGAGAGTGCGGATTCGGCAGCTCCCGCCTCGCCCGGGTGGCCCCCGGCGCGCGCCCCCTCGGCGCTGGTACGCGCTGCGGTGACTTTCTCGAGAACTTGCTGTTCGTGATGGGCGTAGCCTTTCACGGCCTCGACGAGGTTGCCGACGAGGTCGTGACGCCGTTTCAGTTGAACGTCGATGTCCGACCAGGAGCCCGCCGCACGGTTGTTCAGTTGAACGAGACGGTTGAAGACGACGAGTCCCACGATCACAGCGACCACGAGGCACAGGGATAACCACATCATGTCATTTCATTCTACGTAATTGCGTTCGGTTGCGGCCAACGTATGCCAGGTGATAATTAGGAGGCTAACAGGAGACTCAAGATTATGCGTATCGACCCAAAACAAGCCTTGCGCGAGTTAGATGCCCGCGTCGCTCGCTCGGAGCAGGACGAAGCGGACGGCTTTTCCCGGCGTGGTTTTCTCGGATCCATGTTCGGAGGCGCCGCGGCGCTCGGATTGGTTTCCGGCTCGGCACTGGAGGCTTCGCCTCTGGGCACGCCGGCCCTCCCGGTGCTCGCCGATGGTATGGCCTCTCCCGATGACGAGCGCTATTGGGATCTCGTCGCGAGCCAGTTCATGCTCCGCAAGGGCTTGGCCTACATGAATACCGGAACACGCGGTCCGTCTCCGCGTCCGGTGCACATGGCGCAGGTCGACTCCCTCGTGGGGATCAACACCGACTACTCCGGGTATTCGCGCAGCATCTACACCGCGGATCGCCGCAATGAAATGCGGGAAAAAATGGCTGCCTTTCTCGGAGCCAAGACGAATGAGATCGGCTACGCGCTCAACACCTCCGACGGCATGGTCGCAGGGACGTTCGGTCCCATCCTCAAACCTGGAGACGAGATCGTCTATACGAACCATGACCACTCGGGAGGCGCCTATCCGGTGCTGCATCGAGCGATCCGGGACAATCTGGAAGTCGGAGTCATCGACTTACGGCCGATGACGTTTCACCCCCCGGCAAGCCCGCAGGTGATTCTCGATGCGTTCGAGTCGACCATCACCAGCAGGACGAAGCTGTTGAGCTTCTGCCATGTCAACTACGGGGACGGCTGCGTGCTCCCGGTCAAAGAAATCTGCGCCATGGCGCGCTCGCGCGGAATTCTGACGATCGTCGACGGAGCCCAACCCCCCGGCATGATGAAGCTCGACATGCACGATCTCGGCTGCGACATGTACGCCGGCCCGTTCCACAAGTGGATGATGGCGAGCATGCAGACGGGCTTCTTCTACGTCCGTGAAGACGCCCAGGATCGGGTGGAGAATCTTTTTACGACTGCGCCTGCCGACAATCGCTCGATGTACGGAACCGAGATCTCGGACGCCCGAAAAGAGACCCTCGCGACCGCGGCGGCATACGAATCTCGGGGCTCGCACAACATTCCCGCGCGAGTCTCGATGGACGCCGCCATCGACTTCCACAATTCAATCTCCCCCGAGGCGATCGAGGCGAGAGATCGCTATATGGCGCAGAAGGTTCACAGGAGCCTTCGCGCCATGGACGGGGTCGAAGTGATGACTTCGGATTCGCCGGAGAGCGGCTGTGCGCTCGTCGCGTTCAAGATCGCCGGTGTTCCCACGCGAGATCTCAACAACATCATGTGGGATCGCTACAACATTTACATCCGTAACGTGACCCACCTGGAAATCGACTGGGACGTCAACCGTGTCTCGCTGCACATCATGGTGCCCGGAGAGCACGTCGATCGGTTCCTTGGGGCGGTCGAGGAAGTCGCTAAGGAAGCCAAGGCCTAGCAACCTTACGGATCAGGATCTGGGAGCGTGTCGTCGAGACGATCGCGAGACAGTACGAACGCGTGAAGCTCCCAGATCTGATCCGTCGTTAGCAGGGACCCGAACGCCGCCATCGTCGTGCCTTCGGTTCCCTCCGAAACCGAACGTTGGAATCGCGACGGGTTCATCGTCGTTCGGAACAGATTCGTCCCGCTGCCGCCGGCGGATTTGTGACAACCGACGCACCGGCCACGGTAGGTTTGCTCGCCTCGTGTGATCGCCGCGGCATCTCCCAGGAAGGGGTTCACTTGCGACGCCACCTGTCCTCCCGTGGGCTGCGGCGGAGTGGCACCGCTAATAGGCTGACCGCCTTCCGTTGGTGTAAATCCATATCCGGGCAGCACGCGTCCACCAAGCGTATGACCCGGCTCGCCAACGCGCGGTAGGCCTCCCTCGAGCGTCGTTAGATTCGTCCCCGGTGGAACGCGCGCGGGACCGCCTCCATCGAGCGCGAACACCCACAGGTTCCCCGCTTTCGGTTCCGTGTAGTAGAACGTCATGTCGCCGCCGATGCCGCCTGAAGGCACGGCGACGTACTGGGTGCCGTCGAGCTCGTAAGTGATCGGGCTGCCGATGATGCCCGAGCCGGTTTGAAACTGCCACAGCAGCGTTCCCGAATGAGCGTCGAACGCCATGAAATAGCCACGCATATCTCCGGTGAAGACGAGCCCCGTCGATGTAGCGACTGCGCCCGCCCAAAAAGGCGCTGGGCTTGCCGCGCGCCAAACGACTTCGCGCTTGACGACGTCGAACGCGACGAAGTTTCCGGGATTGTCGCTCGTCAGATATTGCTGGTAGTCGGCGCCCAGGTACCACTCCCCGCTCGTGGGTGGCTGGAACGTATCCTCTTCCCAGAACTTGTAGCCCATCGCCCACTGGTTGGACATGAAGTAGAGATACTCGAGCTCCGGATTGTAGGCCAACGGCTGCCAATCGATGGCGCCTTCGAGACTCGGGATGATCGGGCCCACCTCCGGACCACCGGACACGGCAACCATGTCCATGTTCACGTCGGGACGACCGGTCACCGGATCGAGGCCGAACGCCCAGTTGATACCGGGAACGATGGGCTCGCCGTAAATGAACTCGCCGTTGGTGCGATCGAGCGCGTAGAAGAAGCCGTTCTTGTCGTGATGGAACAAAGCCTTGACGAGTCCGTAATCGCCCAGCTCAACGTCGGCGAGCACCGGCGTGCTCACCGCGTCATAGTCCCAACAGTCCCACGGGGTGTACTGAAATCCCCAGTCGATGTTACCGGTGTCCGCATCGATCGCAATCGTCGACGCGGTCCACTTGTTGTCGCCCTGGCGCACGCGGCAGTTCCACGGCGCGGCGTTTCCAGTGTTCCAATAAACGAGATTCAAGCTCGGGTCGTACACGCCCGTCGTCCATGTCGGACCACCCCCGTTCTTCCACGTGTCCCCGGGCCACGTCTCGTTGCCCGGCTCACCCGGGCCCGGGATGGTGTAGGCAGTCCAGCGAAGCTCGCCGCTTTCCGCATCGAAGGCTTTGACGAAACCGCGGATTCCGTACTCGCCGCCGGCGACGCCAGTGAGCACCATGTCTTTCACGACCAGCGGCGCGCCGGTGATGCTGTAGCCTTGTTCCCAATCGATGACCTCGGTGTCCCAGACCAGCGCGCCTGTGTCTTTATTAAGAGCGACCATGCGAGCATCCAGCGTGCCGATGTAGACGAGCTCCCCCCATAGCGCGAGTCCGCGGTTGATCGCGCCGCAGCAATACACGCGCTCAACCTCTTTTCCAATCTGAGGATCGTAGCTCCAAAGCTTTTTGCCCGTGCGTGCATCGATCGCAAAGACCCGCGATCCATCGGCGGAAATGTAGAGCACACCATTGTGAAGAAGCGGTGTTGCCTGTAAACCCCGATTCTCACCGCCGGTCGCAAAGACCCAGGCCGCTTGAAGCCGGTTCACGTTGGCCGGCGTGATCTGCTCCAAGTCAACGAAACGCTGGGCGTAGTAGTCGCGTCCATAAGTAAGCCACGAGGAGTTGTCGTCGGCTGCGTTTTCGAGATCGGTGGTGGTAACCGGCTGCGCCAGCACAAACGAGCCCGACAACATCACGATAGCAAGCGCCGACACAAAACAATTGGAAGCATTCATGCGCGTTCCCTCAATTGAGTCTGCCCAAGTGTATCCGAGCCCCGCGGCTCGTTTCTCAATATTGATAGGGCCCCAAAAAGGATGCCTGGGTCGCAGGGATGCCTACTCGAGTCGCAGAGAAGAGAGAAAGGCTTCGACGCTCGCTTCCCACTTTGTGATGTTCGCTTCGGAGCCCAGTACGCGGATGTACCACGGCCCGGTGCCTCCTTCGACGACGGCGCCGATCATCCGGTGTCCGGCGTTGTTGTTGCGCTGCGAAGCTCCGGGTCTCACCGGAGCGATGAAGGTACCGCGCACGTCGGCGATGGTGAGCTCGAGCCCATTCACACTGCGCTCGGTAATCGTTGCCTTGTCGCGCGTGCTCGACCCGTCCGGTTGTTCGAACTGCCCGAACCAGCGATCGAGATTGGCTTCGACCCCTCCTCCGCCACCTTCACCGAAGTAGAAGATGACGACTTCGGCGGGCTCCCCCTCCCCCGCGAGCTCCCACACGGCGGCGCGCATGGACGACGATGACGGCTTGGACGTCCACTCCGCAGGCACGTCATAGCCGAGACCGGCCGCGAGCCAAACGACAGCTAGTAGCGTCATGGCGCGAGGTCTTTGTGGGCAGCTTCGAGCATCGCGGCGGCGCTGCCAATGCGACGACCGCTGTCCCAGCGTTCATCGTATTCTTTGGTCAGGCCCGCGGCTTGAATCTGCTCCAAGGTTTGGCCGGCATCGATGCTCGATTGGACTCGGTCGCGGATCACCAGAAGCATGTCACGCCACGCTCTCACCTCGCCCACGTTCGAGATCACACCGTGGCCGGGGATGATCTTCGTATCTGCATTCGAAATCTCGACGAGTAGGTCGAGTGCTTTGATCGCACCCACAAACGATCCGCCATTGGCAGTATCGATGTAGGGATAGCTCGTCGTCCGGTAGATGTCACCGGTGTGGACGGCATTGGAACCCTTGAAGAAGATGTAGGAATCGTTGTTCGTGTGCGCGTTGGGTGTTTTGAACGCATAGACGGTCTCGCCGTTGATATGAAACGACATATCCTCGCCGTAGGTCACGAGCGGCGTTTCCTCCTTGTACCCGGCAGCCTCCATCTGAGAACGGACGTTGTCGTGACCGAAGATCAGCGTACCCATCTTGCCGAAGTTCTCGTTGCCGCCAGTATGGTCAGGATGCATGTGAGTATTGACGAGAAAGCGGATCGGCTTGTCGGAGACGGTCCGCACCGCGGCGACGATCTTGTCGGTTAACGGAGCGTATTGGTCGTCGATGAGAAATACTCCATCATCACCCACGAACAGCCCGATATTTCCGCCCATACCTTCGATATAGTGCACTTGGCCGATGACGGGATGTACTTTCATCTCCACGGCGTCGAAGTCTTGTTGCGCGGCTGCGAACTGCGCGCCGAGCACGATCACTGCGAGCGCCACAGCAGAACAAGCTGCTGGATGTTGAGTCTTTTTCATCGTCATGCCTTTCTGAAGTCGGGAAACCCGCGCCCGAAAAGAAGCTGCTAGTTTATCAAAATTCCTCCAACGAGCAGAAACTCGGTCGACACAGGGATCGATGTAGCCAAGAGCGCGTAGCTCCTCGGCCAAGCTCTTTGTCGAGAACGACTTCGTCTCCATCGGAGGCTAAGAGCTCGCGTGCCGTTTCCAAATAGTGGCGCAGCGCCGCACGAAAAGAGCCGAGGTCCGGATCCGTGGACGCGCCGATCGCAAACCGAAGCACCGACGGCAGTAGTCCCTTCGCACCGAAGAGCCGCGTGCTTATTTGGTGTACACGTTGACTAATTTCGTGGGCGTCGTCTGGAACGCCGTGATCTTCAGGCGGTGGGTGTCCTTGTCGATCTCGATCTGCGCTCCGGCGGCAATTGCACCGCTGCCTTTGCCCTTGTCATCGACC
>CAMYKY010000157.1 GCA_947259165.1 uncultured Acidobacteriota bacterium
ATCGATGAGCAACCCATGTCGCTTTGATAGAAACGACCGGTTACCGTCACTTACCGTTTGCTGCGTCATGGGGAGAGTTTACAACGGCCCGGGCCCGAACCGATTTGAACTTCCGGTCAAATCAATAAAGGATGGCGCCCAGAATCGACGACGTACTGAAAAAGAGGCCGGCCATGAAAAAAGCAATCCTCTACGTGCTCACGACGATCCTCGCAATCTTTGTGGTTTTGGCGGCGCTGAGCGCCATCGCGTTCATGACCAAAAAGCTCGATAGTGACTACAAGCTGGGAGATCTTCGTCTCCGGCGACAGAACCAACGTCATCTACGCGATCCAGCGCTAGTCCCCAGAAAACGTTCGCACGTGTTTCTTGCTCAGGCAAGAATCCAATCGACTGTTGCGCGTGGCGTGGAAACGTTCACAGCATGGTGCTATCGTGAATTCAGGCGCTTTCGAGCACCATTTCTCCCATTTCCCCAGCGAGGTTGACGGTGGACGAGCCGGTACGCGAGCCATGCTTTCACTGCAGTGAGCCCGCCGCGCTGACCGCAGAGGTTTGCCCTGCCCCGGCTTCGCGCGCAAAGATTGCGAAGCGGCCCGGGACGCCACAACACTCGGCACGACTCTGTCCGGACAGAGCTCGATCTCCGACCTAGATATCGCTTCCGTCTTGCGTAGTGGCCGTTTACGAATTATTGGCGGAACATCCGGCTTCGGTGCTAGCTCGGCCACAAGCTTTTCAATCTCACGTTTCGTCTTGTGAGTGGCCCGCGCCAAGACATCCTGATAGTTGGCGTCATCCAAGTGCTTGGACAACAGCCCGAGCCCGCACAAGTGCAGGCGTCCATCCTCGAGCATCGCAAGTATCACCGGATACTTCCGTGACAGACGAGCAGCTGTGATGCGCCGATAGGCCTCCCCTTCCGACAAATGCAACACGTCGATGCAGTACTGAATCATCGAGGGTGACGCTTCGCGCGCAAAGAGCCGACGCGCGTCCACTTCGGCGATGTGCGCGACGAGCACCCACTCAACCCTCCGCGACTGCGCAACCAAGTCCGACAAACGATGAAGCAATGCGTCGTCCGTAAGCGATCTCAATGCGTCCATGTCGTGCATGCATTTCTTATAGCATGGACTTTTTCGTCGCTCTGAGCTCGCGCGTGTCAAAGCGAAAGAGGCCAACGGACTTTCAAAGTCTCGACGACAACAACAATCCAAGTACCGCCTACTAGTCCCGTCCGTAAACGCATCACAGATCGCCCGCTCACTTTTTTCCGAGCCGCGTCCAGAAAGCTGTCAAGAAAAAAAGTGCCGTCGTGCATTTTTTCTCTAACGTCTACACCAACTCTGTCCGGACAGAGTTCGTCGCCCCCTTCCGCAACGGAACATGTCGCGGCGCACCAGCGCGAATTGGATTCGCGTCAAGCTCGACTTAGATAGGCGACGATTTCGAAAGCGTCTCCGACAAGCACCGATCCCCCTCACGAAGGACAAACCCGCTCCGCCCCACGGGTTTTGATCGTATAAAGCGTCTTCTTCCGAAACGGCCACATGACTCTCGCAAGACATCATAAGTGAACTTACCCGCGTACGCAGATTCCGGATAGCCCGACCAAAGTCTTCGACGCCGTTCCGTCTGCCAACACCCGGACCAAAAGCAGGTAGAATCGCGCCGAGAATGCCTTGACGAATCCTCGATAGGAGCCAAGCCATGAATCAATTGCTAGTAGGCCTTTTGTTCGCGAATTTCGTTTTCACAGCCGCCATTCATGAGGGCGTCGGCTCTGAAGCAACAACCACCGAGTCCATGGACCTCTCCAGAAAGGATCGCGTCATGGGCGCGATCGTCGGGGTTCTCATCGGGGATGCACTCGGCGTTGGCAGCCATTGGTACTACGATCTCGACAATCTCAAAAAGGATTTCGGGCCATGGATTTCCGACTACAGCGATCCGCAACTGAATAGCTCGAGTCGGTTCGCGGATGTCCACGCGTATCGTTACCAGCAAGGGATTCGAGCCGGGGACGTGTCGCAGACCGGACAGCTCATCTCAATGTTGCTCGAATCGATCGCAGACGAAGGCAGCTACGATCAAAGCGATTTCATCGCACGGCTGGACGAGCTGTTCGAGACTTTGGACGGCACCGGCCAGTCCGGGCTGTATACCGACGAGGCGATTCGCGAAACCTGGCAGCACCGCAATGAGGGCATCGGTTGGGACGAACCCGACGTGGGTAGCAACGCCATCACATCCGAAGCCGCGCAGATGAACGTGGCACTCGCCGCGCTTTATTTCAACGACCCGCGCGAGTTGGGCAAGCAGGCGTACCGCAACACGACTCTGTTCTACCATAACGATTTCGCCATCACGCACTCGATTGACTACGCACTCATCGTTGGCGGTTTGATCCAAGGCGTGGCTCCCGAGAACATCAAGCAATACATCGACTCGGTAGATCGAGACGCTATACGTGCAAACGCCTCTTACAGCGACTCCAAGAGTCAGGTCAAAACCGACGCAATCGATTGGGACTCCGAGGTTACGTCCGACCCTCCACACCTCATCGCCAAAGTGCACGGGCAGGACTGTGATATCCACCAGCTCCTTCCGGCCGCCTACTACTTCATCCACGAGTATCCGGATGACTTCGAGAAAGCCGTTTTCGCGGCGATCAACGGCGGAGGCAATAACATGGCGCGCGCCGCACTGACTGGCGGGATGAGCGGGGCGACGGTCGGCCTGAGCGGGATTCCCGAACGGCTCGTCGAGGGGCTCAACAATCACGAACGGATCATCGCCGTGGCGGAGCGCGTGGCTGCGTTAGCCGAGCCTTGAGCGTTTCGTCGATTGTTCCGGCAGCGAAATCGCAATCCCCGGGCGCGAGTACGTCTCGTAGTCGGTAGACGTCGAGTCGGATACAACAAGCACGCATGACGACACGAGCCCGGGACGCGCTCCTGCTCGCACCGAGCGGGCTCATCTACCTCGTGCTTCTCGTCGTGCCGCTGCTCCTGCTTGCGCGAACGAGTCTGCTCCCGGCGGGGCCGAACGCGCCTCTGGAAGGGCCCCTGAGCGTCGGCAGCTACACCGCGCTCGCAGACAGCTACTACGCGACGATACTGCTCCGAACGCTGCGCATCGCGGCGTTGACGACTTTTTTCACTCTCGTGCTCGGCTATCCGTTGGCGATCGCCGTGTCGCGTTCACGCGGTGGGTGGCGAACGGTACAACTTCTTTTGCTCGTCTCTCCCTTGTTCGTTTCGGTCGTGGTCCGCTCCTACGGATGGATTCTTCTTCTTGGCAACCGTGGTCTCGTGAACACGCTGTTGGTATCGACGGGCATTATCGATGCGCCACTCCAGCTCATCCACCGGGAAGGCTCGGTCGTCGTGGCGCTCGTGGAAGCTCTGCTTCCGTTTATGACTCTGTCAATTGTGGCAGTCCTCGACCGGCTCGCAGCCGATCTCGAAGAGGCGGCGCGCGGTCTCGGCGCATCGCCGTTTCAGACTTTCCTCCACGTCACACTCCCGCTGTCGTTTCCCGGCGCGCTCTCCGGAGCGGTCCTCGTGTTCATGGTGAGCCTCGGAAGCTACGCGACGCCGGCGCTCGTGGGCGGAGCTCGCATCCGCGTCATGGTGACGGAGATCTACACCCAGGCGACCGGGGTCTTCAATTGGCCGCTGGCTGCGTCGTTGTCGCTCACGCTGCTCGCGGTCGCCCTCGTGCTCGCGACTCTCAGCCGGAGGCTCGCTAAATGAGCCGAACATTGAGAGCTTCGGTGGGGATGATCTACGGATTTCTCTTATTCGCGCCCTTGATCGTGATCTATTACTCGTTCTCTCCGACGGTCTTGCTCGAAGTGCCACCGACGACGTTGACGCTCCGGTGGTACGGAAACCTCTTTGAGCAGAGCCGCCTGATGAACAGCATCGGTGCCAGCATCGTGATCGCGGCGCTCGCAACCGGCGTCGCGATCACCGTCGGCGTCCCTGCCGCCTACGCCTTGACTCGGAGTCGACGAACGGTATTGTCCTCCTTGTTTCTATCACCGCTCATCCTGCCCGGGATCGTCCTCGCCCTCGGTCTGCTCATGGCGATGAGCATCGCGGCGCCCTCACTCGTCGGCTCGATGTGGCCTCTCATTGGGGCTCACGTTCTCGTTACGCTGCCCTGGGTCATCCGGACCGTCTCGGCGAATCTGGAGATCGCGGACCCGCACCTCGAAGATGCGGCGCGCGGGCTGGGTGCGTCGCCGATGGAGACTTTCTTCCTGGTGACGTTACCGGCGATCCGCCCCGGGATTGTCACTGGCGCAATCTTCGCATTCATCGTCTCGTTCGGAAACTTCGCGCTGTCGCTGTTTTTCGCAAGCGGTCGCATCACCACGCTGCCGGTCGCGATCTTCGAGTATATTGACCAGTTCCAAGACCCCACGGTCGCGGCGGCAAGTAGCCTCGTCATTTTTGCGACGACGCTTCTCGTCGTCCTGGCAACGCGCGCAAAAAAGATGGAGCTTCCATGAGACGATTCTTGCTCTACGTGATTCTTACGGTCACGACCGCCAGCTGCGGCGAGGAGGCTCGGGTGCTGCGGGTTGCGCTGCCACCGGGTCGCATCGCCGATTTCGAGCGCGTCGTGGTTCCGCAGTTCGAAGAGCTCACCGGGGTCCAGGTCGAGACCGTAGGCATGCGCTCGGCAGATCAAGTCGCGCGGCTTCGGATCGAGCGTGAGCGACCGTCGGTGGATGTTCTCTGGGTCGACTACGGCGAGGCGCAGCTCCTCGCCCGGGAAAATCTTCTCGCAAAGCTAACCGTAGACGAGATACCCAATCTCGCGGAGATACGGGACGAGGCGCTCAGCCCCCTCGGCATCGCTCCGATCACGTTTTCTTCGGCGCTCGGGTTTTTGATCAACACCGAACGTCTCGAAGTGCCGCCTCGCTCTTGGGCCGCGTTGTGGGAGCCGGAGTATCAAAACCAGCTAGCGCTGTTCGATTTCGGTAGTACTCTCGGTCCGGCGTTTCTCGTCATGGCTGCCCGACTCGACGGCGGGAGCGAGACCGACATCGAGTCTGGGTTTACGAGGCTGGCCGAGTTGGCCGACCACGCGGTCGTGTTCCAATCGAGCGGCCCGGCCAACAACCTGATGGTCGCACAAGGCGAAGCAGGGGTCACCTTCGGGCTCGCGAGCCAGACGCTCGACTTGAAGGCGAACGGAGCGCCTGTCGATTGGATCGTGCCAGCCGAGGGTGCGATCGCGCTGCCTCAGGGATTCCAGATTGCGGCCCATACCCGCGAGCCCGATCTCGCACGGCGCTTCGTCGACTACGCCCTCAGCATCGAGACACAAACGCGCCTCGCGGAAGAGTTGCTGCTCGTTGTCACCAACAAAAACGTCACGCTGTCTCCGGAGACGGCCGCCCTCGTGCCTCTCAATAACATCATCTATCTAGACTTCGTCACCATCGGCGCCGAGCGCGGTGCGTGGACCGATCGCTTCAACCGTGAAATCCTCACCCAGTAGCTTCCCTCCCGAAGCCCGCGAACGGGTTCAGCTTCTGATGCTGGACGCGTTCGGCTGCGCGGCCGAGGGCAGACGCCTCGACCCCCACCCGCACTTTGTCGATGCGGAGCTCGGTGTCGAGGGCGACGTCGCCGTTTGGTTCGATGGACGCCGCACGGATCCCGCCCACGCCGCGCTGGTGAATGGCACCCTCGGTCATCACGCAGAGCTCGACGACGGAAACCCACGAGCAGGACTCCACGGCGGCGTTACCGTCATCCCTGCCGCGGTCGCGGTGGCGGAATCCGTCGGCGCGAGCGGCCTCGAGCTCATCGATGCGATCGCGTACGGGTACGCGGCGGCGATCGGCTACGGTCGGCCTCTATTGGAGCGCATCGAAAAACATCGTCTGCACCCACCCGCGATGGTCGGTTGTTTCGGCGCTGCCGCGGCGGCGGCGCGTCTGCTGCGTCTGAGCGACGAGACGACCGCGGGGGCGATCTCGCTCGCGGGAACACTCATGCCGATCGCGCCTTTCGAAAGCTTTACTCGCGGAGGCGCCGTGAAGGATCTCTACGGCGGCTACCCGGCCTTCGTGGGCGTCCGCGCCGCGGAGCTTTCTCGCCACGGCATCGTGGGCCCCCCAGCGCTGTACCGCCACGACGAGCTCGACCCGAACGAGGTCGCGCACGTCTACATCAAGCCGTGGGCGTCGTGTCGTTCGACGCATGCCGCACTCACCGCGCTCGAAAAGCTCCTTCCGCTGGAACAGCCGGTGGCGTCGCTTCACGTCGAGACCTATGGTTTCGCAGCCGAGCTCACCGCAGATGCGGATCCGACGACGCCGATCGGCGCGAAAACTTCGATCCCCCACACGCTGGCGCAACTGGCCGGACAGCCGATTGCCGATCGTGTCCACGTCACGACGTCGACGAAGCAAGGACGCTACGCGCGGGTCACGGTGCGATTCGAAGACGGCTCTGAAACGAGCGCGGAAACTTCGGGGCCTCGAAGCGAGGCCGATCCACATCGAAAGTTCAGAAAGCTGACCGGGATCCGCGCCGACGCGATCGAGCGAGCCGTCCTCGCATTGCTGCAAGCCGGGGACATCTCCGGGCTCGTTGCCGCGCTGAGTCCTCCGAGACCACGGGTCGCGACACGATGAAACGCTTCGACGCGATTGTGGTGGGCTCCGGGATTACCGGCGGCTTTGCTGCGAAAGAGCTCACCGAACAAGGGCTCAACACGTTGGTGCTCGAAGCCGGACGGTCCATTGACCCCGCCCACGACTACGTCGAGCACGTGCAGCCCTGGGACCTGCGCTACCGCGGCCTTCGTAACCGCTTCGATCTCGACGCGTCCAAGCCGATCCAGAAAGACTGCTACGCGTGCGACGAATGGGCAGAGAAGTTTTTCATCGACGACCGCGACCATCCCTATACTCACGACGCTGACAAACCGTTTCGTTGGATCCGCGGGCGACAGGTGGGTGGCCGCTCCATTACCTGGGGCCGACAAACGTATCGGTGGAGCGATCTCGACTTCGAAGCGAACGCGCGCGAAGGCATCGGCGTCGACTGGCCGATCCGCTATCGCCACCTCGAGCCCTGGTATGACTACGTCGAAGACTTCGTCGGCATCAGCGGGCAGGAAGAGCACCTCGACCACCTGCCCGACAGTCGATTCCTCCCGCCGATGGAGATGAATTGCGCCGAGCATTTCGTGCGCGACTCGATGGCGGCGAAGTTCTCCGGCGAGAGGATGATGACCATCGGCCGGTGCGCGGTGCTAACGGTCCCGCATCGCGGACGCGCGCCGTGCCACTACTGCGGTCCGTGCCGGCGCGGCTGCGCCACACGGTCGTATTTCAACAGCGTCAACGCGACGCTGCCAGCCGCCGTAGCGACGGGCCGGATGACGCTTCGCCCTCATAGTGTCGTGAGCCTCATCTACGAGGCGTCGACGAACCGTGTGAGCGGCGTTCGCGTCATCGATGCCATCACTCACGAGACATTCGAAGCGAGCGCGCGCGTTTTGTTTCTCTGCGCATCCACGCTCGAGTCCACTCGCCTGCTGTTCAACTCTGCGACAGCGCAGTTTCCTGATGGCCTTGCTAACTCGAGCGGCGTTCTCGGAAAGTACCTGATGGATCACATCAAGTGGGGCGGCGCCACCGGAACGATTCCCGGATTCGACGAGCGCGTCGACATCGGCTCACGACCCAACGGCATCTACGTGCCACGATTTCGCAACCTCCTCCATCGCGGATCGCGCCGGTCACCGTTTCTTCGGGGCTATGGGTTTCAAGGCGGCGGCTCGCGACCCAGCTGGCAGCACGGCATCTCGAAGCCCGGCTTCGGCGCCGACTTCAAGAAGTCGCTGCGCGAGCGCCCTTCCTGGCAAATGCGTTTTCTCGGCTACGGCGAGTGCCTGCCGCATGCCGACAACTACGTCCGACTCGATGCGAACGTCGTGGATCTCTGGGGCATTCCCACGCTCAACATCCACATGTTTTGGCGCGAGAACGAGCTCGCGATTCGCAACGACATGCCCGAAGGCGCGGCAGAGATTCTCGAAGCGGTGGGTGCGCGCGACGTGGCGCCGTTCCTACAGAAAACCGACCCCGGCTTCACCATCCACGAGATGGGAACCGCCCGTATGGGCCGCGATCCCAAGACGTCCGTTTTGAACGCCTTCAATCAGACCCACGACATCCCAAACTTGTTTCTGACCGACGGGGCGTGCATGGCCTCGTCGTCTTGCGTCAACCCATCGCTGACGTACATGGCACTGACCGCCCGCGCCTGCGACTACGCCGTTCGTGAAATCGACTTGGGGCATTTATGAAGAACCCGGCCGCGACTTCCCGTGGAGCCCCCCTCACCCGATGGCGCTTGCGCGCCATCGACCTCTCCCCCCACAGGGGGGAGAGGTTCATTCTCTCGGGATTAACTGCACAGACACCTTTTTTCCATTTTCATAAAAAGGT
>CAMYKY010000158.1 GCA_947259165.1 uncultured Acidobacteriota bacterium
GGAGCCCACAACGATCGCGTCGAATTCGTGTCGTTGAACGAGAGCGACCACCCTACACCTCGATCTTTCTAACGGGAGCGCATCCGTCGTACGAGCCCGGAAAAATCTCGTGTGCTAGCTCTTGCTCCATACCGACCCGAGAGGTGAAATAGCCGTATAGCGTGAGCCACTTCATCACCGTAAAAAACGGCTGGTCCGCCGAAGAGTCCGAGCCAGACGAGGGTCCGAAACTTTCTTCACGGCCACGTTGAACCTCCAGGGCGTGTTCCTCTAGCTCGGTCAGCGCAGCGACTTGCGCGGCTTCATCGAGGTCGACGAAGCGCTGGCCCTCGGTGTCGAGTCCAGCGAGACCACGGTAGAAACTCGCGCGTTCATCTTCGTTGAACCAGTCCGTGAGCATCACGTCGACGAACTCGTTCACCTTGGCGACTTTCGCTCCCGGCGTATCCGTCTCGGGCAGGATGAGCTCGGAGACGACGACCACCGTCCCGTTTTGAAGTGGATCGAGACTCCTGAAAATATGGCGTTCGGTCTCGCCGAGGTCTTGAAGTTGAGCGTGCGTCTCGCTCGCGAGCGCGAAGAGCTCGTTCGAGGACAATTGGGCGAGAGCTGCGACTCCGATCGATTTAAGAACTTGCCGTCGGTCCATGACCACCTCGTTTGGTGCGCGAAGATATCACAACCGAAGCGGTCTGACTGTTGTACGATGCCGCCGCGGAAAAATCTATGGGATTTCTATCGAAGAGCCGCATCGTCGCTCCGGCCGGCTACAACCGGTGGTGGAACATTCCCGCGGCCCTGCTCATCAACTTGAGCATCGGGCAGGCGTACGCGTTCAGCGTTTTCAACATCCCCTTGACACGCGTCATTGGAATCACCGAGTCGGCACCCGACGATTGGCAACTGACCACTCTGGGTTGGGTGTTCACCCTCGCCTACGTCTTTCTCGGACTCTCGGCAGGTCTCGCCGGCAGTTGGCAAGAGCGTGTCGGGCCGCGTTTCAGCGGATTCGTGGCAGCGATCTGTTTCGGAGGCGGCTTCTTCCTGGCAGCGCTCGGTGTCTTCCTCCATGAAATATGGCTTCTCTACGTGGGGTACGGGATCATCGGAGGCTCGGGCCTCGGTCTGGGTTTCACCACGCCCGTAGCGACGTTGATCCGTTGGTTCCCCGATCACCGGGGGCTGGCAACCGGCCTCGCGGTCATGGGCTTCGGTGGAGGCGCCATCATTGCGGCGCCACTATCGACTGCGCTCATGACGAGATTCGCGTCCGCCTCCTCCGTCGGGGTCTGGGAAACGTTCGCGGTGTTGGGAAGCGTGTACTTGGTCGCGATGATGATTGGGGCCTTCATGTTCCGCGTCCCTCCCGGACACGACGACGAAAACGAAACCGTGGGGCTCGACCTCGGCCAGGGGATCACGGTCGGCGAAGCGATGAGAACACGGCAGTTCTACTTGCTGTGGACGATCATGGTGTTGAACGTAACCGCCGGTATCGGAGTCCTCGGCCAAGCGTCACCCATGATTCAGGAAGTCTTTACCGGCTTCAGCGCTCCCGCCGCGGCAGCGTTCGTCGCCGTGCTCAGCTTCTTCAACATGACGGGTCGGCTTCTTTGGTCGTCGCTCTCGGATCAGATCGGCAGGAAGGCGACCTTCGGCATTTTCTTCACAGTGGGACCGCTCCTCTATGCTGCGGTCCCGGTCGCGGGACATCTTTCGAACCTCGTCATGTTCGTGACCTGTTTTGCTCTGATCCTCACGATGTACGGCGGCGGATTCGCATCGCTGCCCGCGTATGTCGCGGACATTTTCGGCACCCGCTACGTCGGCCCCATCCACGGCCGCGTCCTCACGGCGCTGTCGGTGGCGGGTGTGCTCGGTCCAGTGCTCGTGAACTACATCCGCGAGTACCAGATCGAGCACGGGGTGACGACAGGCCAGGCCTACGACATCACGATGTTCATCATGGCCGGGCTGCTGGTCATCGGATTTTTCTTGAACCGCGCCATTCATCCGATGGACGCACCGACGACGCCTATGGAATCCGGCTGACCGATCGAATCCGTACCGGAGGCGTCAAACGTTGCTCCTCATGGGGCGACATCTGAATCTTCTTGACGATATCCATCCCCCGGGTGACCCGACCGAAGGCGGCGAAGCCTTGACCGTCGGGGTTGCGCGCCCCACCGAAATCGAGCTCCGGCTGATCGCCGATGCAAAAGAAGAAGCTCGACGTCGCACTATCGGGCTCTCCCCGCGCCATCGAGATGACCCCGTCTTCGTGCAATAACCCCGTCTTCGTCGTACGCTCGAGTGCAATCGCATCGAACTGGTCGTCCTTTTTCGCCTCGTTGAGGCTCGCCTGAATGACCTCGATCTTGACGTCGCTGTTGGGCTGGTTTTGCATCGTCACCGTGCGATGGAACTGACCACCGTCGTAGAACTGCCCGTCGACGTAGCGCAGAAAGTTCGCAACCGTTCCCGGCGCCTTGGAGGCGTCGACTTCGACTTCGATCTCTCCGAGCTCGGAATCGATCAAAACCCGAACCGACTCTTGCGCATCAACAGCAGTCGCAAGGAAACAAACCAAGAGCCAAACGAAGCAGCGCATCATGCGGCCGAGCATATCATTCCCATTCTCGCCCCACTGGCTGTACCTGGTATGCTTCTGCGCACATGTCCCTGGACGCCGGCGCCCGACTCGGACCGTATGAAGTCAACGCTGCTATTGGTGCGGGGGGGAGGGAGAGGTCTACCGCGCCCGCGACAAGAAGCTTGGCCGCGACGTCGCCATCAAAGTGCTGCCGGACGAGTTGTCCCAGGACAAAGAACGCCTCGACCGATTCGAGCGGGAGGCGAGGCTTCTCGCCCAGCTCAACCACATCAAACGTCGCGACCCTCTATGGCTTCGAAAACGGCTACCTCGTCATGGAGTTCGAATGACAAATATTGACAATAAACGGGCGGCCGTAGTAATCTTCCCTGAGGCCACAAATGGAGTAGAGTGAATGTCTAGCACGTTGAATCTTTCACTGACCGATGAGCTACGCGCGTTCATCGACGCCCACTGCGGTGACGGCACGCTGTATTCCACACCCAGCGAGTTTGTGCGCGATCTGCTGCGACAACGAAAGATCCAGCTAGATGCCGAGTCTGCTCGGGACGGCATCCTTGCGGGTTATCGCGACGCAGCTGACGGTCGCGTTGTTGAGTTCCGAGGCGACCTGCAGAGTCTTCTCAATAAAGCTGCGCGGTGAGCTCGAAGCAAAAACGGCGCGGCACGCTACATCTTACGAAGAGAGCCATCTCCGACCTGCTCGGAATCGAAGCTCATTCCATCGAGCAATGGGGCAAGCGAGCGGCCACCAAATATCTCAAAGAGATTGAGGCGGGCCTGCAACTCATCCGAAAAGATCCCGGTATACTGCGTCCGCTGGAAGGCTTGCCGGCGCACCTTCGTTCTTATCGCGTGAACAAACATTGTCTCGTGTGCGATGTGGCGCCAGAGTCGATCGTCGTGCTGACTGTGATTCACGGAAGCATGGATCTTCCCAATCGTCTTGGGGAACTCGTGCCACAACTAGCAGCTGAGGTCGCGATGCTGCGCGATCAGTTGGACTCCGGCCGAAAAAAGTGACGTTGACGTCGGTGCCCGTCGTTTGCGTCGTTCATTGTTGAGTTGTCGAGTCTGCTTAGTCCCGCTTGTTCTGTACGACTGCGCGTCGCTGCCGACGGAGGTACACCCTCGACGACTTCCGACCTGGCGGATTTCCGGGGGGGGCTCGCGGTTCTCCCAGACGAGCGTGGGCTCGTCGTCGGCCAAGATGGCAACATCCTAGTCCTCGACGCTCACTCTCGAGGTAAACGGGAGATTCTCCAGAACGGATCTCGGCCGACTGTCCCCGCGAACGGATTTCTCCTCTTTGTCCGCGGGCTCGACTTGATGGCCGCGCGGTTCGACGCGCGGACCGGTACGCTTAGAAGCGAGGCTGTCGCCACCGGTCTGGAGCTCGAAGGCGACGGCGTCAACTACACCCTCTCGGACGACGGAACGCTGGCATTCGTACCCGCGGACGTGACCCGACGCCGACTCGTGCGGGTGGATCGAAATGGGCGGCCGTTGCCCCTGACGGAAGTCGAGCGCGGGTTTGGGCAAGGGCCACGGCTGTCACCCGACGGAGCCAAGATCGCGGTGTACATCAACGAGCTCGGTTCTCCGGAGGTGTTCTTGTTGGACATGGCGCGAGAGACCCTGTCGCGTTTGACGTTCTCAGGCGCATTCCAGCCCACATGGTCACCGGACGGAGAGTTCGTTTACTTCGCCTCCACGCGCACCGGCGTGAGGACGCTTTTTCGACGGCGCTCCGACGGTTCTGGGGAAGTGGAGTCGATTGCCGCGACGATGGTGTTCCCATCATCGATGACGCCGGATGCCAGAGAGCTCGTTTTCCACCAGCGGGGCGAACGGTCGGGATGGGACGTCAGCGTCCTGCTTCTCGAAGATCTTTTTCGAATGGAGTCTCTGTTGACGGGGAGCTACGACGAGCACACCGGGATGATCTCCCCCGACAGCCGGTGGCTCGCGTACGTCTCCAACGAAGACGGCCGCGACGAAGTCTATATCCAAGCGTTTCCCGAGCTCGGTCAGAAACGGAAAGTCTCGAGCGGCGGCGGCCGCGAGCCCCTGTGGTCTCGAGACGGCACGGAGCTCTTTTATCGCGATGGCGATACCATGCTGTCGGTCGCCGTCAGCGCCGGCGCTCGTCTCGAGATGGATACACCCCGAGTTCTCTTCGAGCGACGTTACCAAAGCTCAGGAGACTACGGTACCTACTACGACGTCTTCCCCGACGGAGAGAGCTTCATCATGGTCGAAGACGAGCCCGTGCGCGAAGTCTCCGTCATCTTCGGCTTCTTCGATGAGCTCGAGCGGCTCGTTCCGCCGAGTCGTTAGAGCTGTGCTACGATGCCGCCGCTATGAAGTACACGATCGTCCTCGCACTCGTCACCCTCATCGGATGCTCCACCGCGCAGGCGCCTGCCCCCGAGCCCTCCGAGCAGCAAGAACCAACCATCGACGAACGCTCCTACCAGCTCGGCGTCATCGGCGGGTTCGCCGAGGTCGTAGGTGTCGGCGTTAAGCGCCTCGCGCTCAGCTCGGCGCTGTCGCCTGACGACATGGACGCTCTCATCGACGAGGCGGAGAAGATCATCGCTAGGAACAACGCCAAGGCGTATCGGGATAACGATTTTCTCGTGACCGACTTGTTCCCCGTCGAAGTTACCGAAGGCAAGCACGTCATCCTCATCTACAACGACCCCGTGCTCGAGGAGTACAACGCGCTCAAGGCGCGCAAGCAGATGCTCATCGACGAGGGAGCCTATGAAGGCGCAGCGCGCAAAGACATCGCGCGTGGGATGGGACGACTGCTGAGCTATCCGGAAGAGCGCATCGAGCGCATGTTGTCAGAATCGGAATAGCTTGGTCATCTTCACCGCGAACGTGCGGTTGAGCAACAGAGGGAATCCCCCCAAACCGGTCTCACGACCGTCGCTATAGACGACGAAGAGATCACTTCCCGGCTCATACTCCCACCGAAAGCGAACGTTCGAGCTGAACGAGTTACTACTCGATGCGAACTGGAACAATCCGCTGACGAACATGCGCGGCGACATCGAGTAGGTCACGCGAGCACTCAAAAGGTTCGACTTGAAATCGCCCTCGGGTAGATTGACGAAGTTCAGTGCCAACCGCGGCTCGATCGAAAACTGCGGGGTCACCTCGATCCGGCCGTTAAAGGTAAGCTCGTTGCGATCCCCGCTGAAGAAACTGCCCGTCCGGAAGGTCACGAAACCGGGGACGATTCGCTGCGCCCCGAAACGGTAAATGAATCGGACGTCCTGATAGTTGTACGAGCTGCCGGCCGGAAGAGTGATGCCGTCCGAGATCTCGAAATCCTCAGGCAAAAACTCGTATTGCTTCGAGTATTCGACCGTCGCCTGATCGCCCGCGGCGAACTCAATCCCGGCCGCACCCAAGAGGCGACGTGTTTCTACGATTCCTGTGGGCTCGCCGGTGATGTAGTCGAGGTTCGCTTGGAAGATGAAACGCCGGATGGAGTCGATCGATTCAGCTCGCGGACTGAACCGAGCTGAAGCAAAGCTGCGCTTGAAGGCCTCGCGGCGCACGAAGCCGAGCTCGGGCTTGAACGATTCCCCAACCTTGAGATGCTCGAGCTGAAGTCCGTAGCGATCCCCGACGTAGTCGAGCCGACCCATGTAGCTCGACTCGTCGCCTTCGAGCGAGTCTTCTTCGAGCTTTGTCTGCGTCACGGTGTAGTAAGCGTTCAACCGAAGGTTCGTGAAAAACGCAAAGTTCCCGTCAACGCCGACCAAGCCGTTCGAAATCCCCTTGTCGGTCGCCGACGAAGTGCGGTAAGTCATAATCGCGCCGATATCGCTGCGACCAAAAACATCGCGGCGCGCACGCAAGACCGAGAAATTCGTCGGGTTCACGACCCCATCAATCCCTTGCGTCTGGATATTCAGAGCGCCGATTAGGAACTTGCCAGCCCGTCCGGTCACCCGACCACCCACAGTGATGGGATCAATTCCATCCTCGGTTATTCCGATCCGTCGGCTGAAGAACATGATCGGGGTCAAGTTCTGGCCGGAGCCCCCCGGACGGTTGAATCCGCCACCGCGGAGCTGAACGCCCGCGAACGCAAAAATATTCTGTCCCTCCAAAAAGAAATCACGTTTTTCGGGAAAGAAGAGGCTGAACCGCGTGAGATTGACCTGTGCCTGATCCTCTTCGACTTGCGCGAAATCGGTGTTATAGGTGAAGTCTGCAATGAGACTCTTGGTCAAACCGTATTTCAGGTCGAAGCCGACGTCCGCGTTGACGTCGTTCGACACCACCGGGTCCACGTCATTGTTCGTCACGACCGTTGAGATACCGTAGGGCTTGAGCTCGAGGTTTCGCGACGACAGCGGCGCCTGCAGGCCCACGAGTGTCGCGGCCTCCGAAAATCGATAGATACCCCGAAAACGATGGGAGGCGGCGACGGGAGTAAGAAAAGCGAAGCACCGACATCCCACACGGTGTTCCAATCGTTGTTGTTCGACTGCCCTTCGTCGCCAACCGCCTGGTCTCGCAGCGCTCCGAGCGGATTCGTCTGAAAGAAGAAACCGTTCCGTCGGTCGTAAAAGGTATCGAAAGCGACGGTGAAATTCTCGTTTTGGAAAATATTGCGGTTGTCTCGACGCATCTCGTTGACCACCATCCGCTCGGGATGGCTGTCCCAACAACGGGCGCTAACGTAGATGTTGTTGTCGTCGAAAAACACCCACGCCTCGGTCTTTTCAGTCGCAAGTGCGCCTTCGTCGGGTTCTTGCTGGATGAAATCGCTGACCGCGGGCACACGATCATAAACGGCATCGTCGAGTTTCCCGTCGATACTAATCGGCTCGGAGATGCGCACTGCTCGCAGCGTCACCCGGCCCTGGTCGTCGCGCGATACCACCGCCGGTGCGACCGGTGCGGGCGGCCCAAGAATGACGATACCGCTATCGACCACGTCGTCATCATCGTCGGACCACGCCGGAGTCGTCACGAACGCACATAGGGCGGAGAGCGCCAGGAGGCGCAGCAGAGTGCTCATCGATGCCTAGCCCAAACTTATCCCAATGCGGCCCCGCACGCCATCCCGCTATTCTCGTCGACCGAGCCCCACGACGCCGATCACCGCGAGCACAACCGCGAGCAAAAGGGCCCAGGGGGTTTCGGTCGCGCCCGCGATGACGAAGCTCACGACACTCGCGCCTGCGGCGATGAGCGCATAGGGCAGCTGCGTCTTCACGTGGTCGATGTGGTCGGCCCCGGCGCCCGTCGACGAGAGAATCGTCGTATCGGAGATCGGCGATGCGTGATCGCCGAAAAGGCCTCCGGAAAGAACAGCGCCGATCGATACCGGAAGCGCGAGCTCCAGCGAGTGGGCAAGCGGGATGACGAGCGGCAGCAAAATCGCGAACGACCCCCACGACGAGCCGGTGGCGAACGACATGACCGCGCCCACAACAAAAATGAGGGCGGGAACAAGGACTCGCGGCGCGCCGTCCTGGGCCAGCTCGATAATGTAGCTTGCCGTTCCCAGCTCTCGCCCCACGGCTCCCAGCGACCACGCAAGAATGAGGATCGCGGCGACCGTCATCATTTTCTGAATGCCTTCGGTATACAGGTCGAAGGATTCGCTGAACGACTGAGCGGGCCCGAGACTCATGAGGGCGAGCAGGGACACGCCGCCGAAAAAGTACCCCGCGGTGAGCGCGGTGCGAAAAACACTCCCGGACACTTGCTCGAAAGGAAACCCATGCGGTGCCAACAATCCGAAGAGAGTGACGAACAGAACCAAAAGGGGAACCCACACGAGCGACGCCGAGCCCGCGGAGTCGGAAACGTCTACGGGAAGACGCAGAGGCTTCGAATGCGGCCAATAGAGCTCGCCGCCTCGGGTTCGCTCCTCCGCGCGTCGCATCGCCCCAAGGTCTATTCTGGCGAGCGCCACGACGGGAACGAGAACAACCGTAATGATCGAAAAGAAATTAAACGGGATCGCCTGAACGAACGCAGTCCAATCAGAATCGGACAGGCCGAGCGCCTCGTATTCTTTTTGAATGAGCCCCATGATGTAGACCGCCCATCCGGTGATGGGAACGAGCACGGCAA
This sequence comes from uncultured Acidobacteriota bacterium, assembly GCA_947259165.1. Taxonomy (GTDB): domain Bacteria; phylum Acidobacteriota; class Vicinamibacteria; order Marinacidobacterales; family SMYC01; genus CAMYKY01. The sequence goes on from CAMYKY010000158.1 coordinate 8,729, forward strand.
CGGGCGAGGCGGTCGAGTCGAGGATCCAGGCGAGCTTCTCGCGAGAAACCTTCCACCGATCCGTTAGGGGCTCGAAAATCGGTCCCACGATGAGAGGTGTGCCGAGGTCTGAAAAAAATACGAGCACACCCCCGAGCCACGCGGCGAGCTGCATGCGGACGCCATTCGATACGATACGAGACGCGCGGCGAGCAAAAGCCGCGGCACCACCAGAGCGCTCCATCAGCGCGACGAATCCACCGATGAACGCGAGCAACACCAAAACACCGGCGTTGTACGAGTCCGTGAGCTGCACCACGAGGTAGTCGCGAATCATGCTCGTTGTTGCCGCGACGGGATTGCCGTGCTCGAGTGTCACCACGCCGACATAGACGCCGAGAAAAAGCGCTAGAATCACCTTGCGCGTTGCGACCGCGCACACGATGGCAAGAAGAATGGGCAGGATCGACCAAAAACCTAGGTGCTCGACGGACTCCACGGGCGCCCATTGTACGGGAAGCCCGGCTTGAGTCAGGGACATTTCCTCGATCCTTCCGATGCCTCGAGCCTCGAGCGCTACGCGAAGCAGCAAGGGTTCATCTCCCCCGACGAGACGCTCGTCTCGGCGTCGAAAGCCGGAGAGGGCAACATGAACCTCACGCTCCGGCTCACGACCGACACCCGTTCGTTGATTCTCAAACAGGCGCGACCCTGGGTCGAGAAATACCCGCAGATTCCCGCTCCGGACTCGCGCGCTCTCGTCGAGACCGCGTTCTACGAGACGACCACAAAAAGAACTCCACTGCGCGACGCGATGCCGAAACTGCTCGCAAGCGATCCCGACGCTCGAGTCCTCATCCTGGAGGATCTCGGCGAGGCCCGCGACTTCACGTCGCTCTACTCGGGAGAGCGCCTTGCCGACATTGACCTCGAAGCACTCGTCTCCTACCTCGCGGTGCTCCACCAACCTTGGAACGAGCTACCCCGCATTTTCACGAACCGCGACATGCGCGCGCTCAACCACGAACACATCTTTCGGCTCCCTATCGCACCCAACAACGGCATCGACCTCGACGCATTCACTCCTGGCTTGCAGGCCACTTCCGAACCCGTGAAGAGTGACTCCGCGTACGTCGAACGCGTCACCGAGTTGGGGAAGCTCTATTTGAGCGACGGTGAGACGCTCGTTCACGGCGATTATTTCCCCGGAAGCTGGCTGCGTACCGCCGACGGCGTGCACGTCATCGACCCCGAGTTCTGTTTCATCGGAGCGGCAGCGTTCGACGTCGGCGTCATGCTCGGCCACCTCTACCTCGCGAACCAGCCTGAGGAGCTCATCGAGCGCGTGATTTCGAGCTATCGTGCCGATGCGAGCACAGCCACTCTTGCTCGACAATTCGCCGGCGTCGAGATCATGCGCCGGCTCATCGGCGTCGCCCAGCTTCCGCTCGGCTACGGCATCGAGCGGAAGTGCGAACTGCTCGAGTTGTCACGAAAGCTCGTTCTCGCCGCGTGACCCAGCGCCCAGCCACGTTCGCGACGGGACTCGTCGTTCTCCTCGCTAGCGCTCACTTCATCCACGACATTTTTACTGCCTTCCTGGCGCCGCTACTCCCGCTCATTATCGACAAGCTCGGTCTCACCTTGTTCCAGGCGAGTACGCAAGTCCCGTCGTTCTTCAACCCGTTTCTGGGATCCTTCATCGACCGCTCGAGGCTCCACCGCCTGTTCGTTGCGATCGGACCCGGGGGATCGGGCACCCTCATGTGCCTGATAGGGCTGGCTCCCTCGTACAGCGTCCTTGCCATTATCCTGCTGACGGCGGGACTCAGCGTCTCGGTCCTCCACGTTTCGGCGCCGGTTCTGATCCATCAAGTATCCGGCAGCAATGTCGGACGCGGAATGAGCTTTTTTATGGTCGCTGGAGAGCTCGCACGGACTGTCGGGCCCCTCGTCGCCGTACAGGTCGTTTCCTGGTACGGCCTGGAAGGGTTGTGGCGAATGATCCCCGTCGCACTCGGCTCGTCGGCGCTTCTGTGGTGGAAGCTCGGCCAGGTCGACATCGAGCGCCCGACCAAACCACCGCTGCATCTGTTCGGCGTTTGGACGAAGATGCGGCGCGTGCTCACCGGCGTGACCGGGATCCTGATCTCGCGAGCCTTTATGGCCGGCGCGCTGACGACATTTCTTCCAACGTTTCTCTACGGTGAAGGACAAAGCCTCTGGCGTGCGAACATCTCACTCGCACTTCTCGAGCTCGCCGGCGCCGCCGGTGCTCTGGTTTCGGGCACCCTCAGCGACGCGGTCGGGCGCCGCCGCATCCTTGCCGTCGCCATCGCGGCGTCTCCTCCACTGATGTTCGCGTTCCTTCAAACGGACGGCGCCCTGCAGCTCGTCGTACTCGCACTGCTCGGCATCACGATGTTGTCGACCGCGCCGGTCATGATGGCCGTCGTTCTCGAAAACGCTGGCGACGACCCGGCAGCTGCGAACGGAACCTATTTCATGCTCGGCTTCGCCGCCCGCGCGGTGATCCTCCTCGTCGTCGGCGCTCTTGGCGATTCGCTCGGGCTCCGCACCGCGTACTACTGGTGCGCGGGCTTCGCAGTGCTGGGTCTGCCATTCGTATGGCTCTTGCCGAAGAGCACACGACGAGGTTAAGCTCCCGCCGGACAGGCGGCATCGACGAGAACCCAGTTTGAAACGCGACCTCGATCTCATCCGACGCATTCTTCTCGACATCGAGACCCCAGGAGAGGGCGCTACCCACCACTCAGGCTTCGGACACCTGGTCGCGACCGGCCACGATCCGGAAGCAATCCAATACCACGTCCAGCTGATGCACGACGCCGGCCTGATCGTCGCCGACGAGCTCGTTCCTGGACAGTGGTGGCCTGAGCGGATCACTTGGTCGGGACACGAGTTTCTCGACCTCGCCCGTGACGACGCACGGTGGGAGCGAGCCAAGCGCAATATCGACGACCAAGTCGGCTCTGCGCCGTTTCAAGTCGTTCGCGATCTGCTCGCACGGAGTGTGGGCGAACAACTCGCTGCGCCTGCGCGAACGCGAAAAAAGTAGCGGGGCGTCCTCTTTGGAGGACAAAACCCAACACCGAGCCGCGCTCGTCTCTCCCATCTAAACACTTCGGATACAATGACTTACGGTAGAAGCGGGTGCTTGGCACGGTGGATGCTTTGTATCGAGGCAGGAGGACCCAGTCTTATGTCGAAGCAACTAG
>CAMYKY010000159.1 GCA_947259165.1 uncultured Acidobacteriota bacterium
TGAACCAGTTCTTGCGCGACCACCGCAACGGTAAGGCTCACGCCATGGATCCGGAGCTTTTCGATATCCTCTACGAAATTCGTGAGCGAGCGGGAAGCCAAGCGCCGTTCCATTTGATTTCCGCGTACCGCTCGCCGGAGACGAACGCGATGTTGCGGCGCACGACCAACGGCGTCGCCAGCAAGAGCATGCACACTCATGGACGCGCCATCGACGTGCGCCTGCCAAACGTCGACACGAAAGTGTTACGAAACATCGCCCTAGAGCTCGAAGAGGGCGGCGTCGGCTACTACGAAACCTCGAATTTTGTCCACGTCGACACTGGCCGCGTCCGCCGCTGGTAGCTCGTGCGCTAAATCTCCGAACCCGCCGATCTTCCCCGTCGCGCCCTTGTGCCCGTGCCCGCCTCCCCTAGTCCACTAATACCCCAACGCCCGCCCAAGTTCCGCATCCAACCCGTAAACATCGTGACCAAAATGCAAATCCCCGACCACCGGCTCCACAAAAGCCGTGAGATAAAGAATGTAGACCGGAACCTCCCGCTCCACGAAAACCCGTTGGGTCGTGCCGGCAGCCATCGCGCGACGAATGGACTCTCGATCCCAATCGTCCTGCCCCTCGAGCACCCACTCCGCGAGCCCCGCCGCATCTTCCACTCGCACGCAGCCGTGGCTGAAAGCCCGCTCTTCCCGCCGAAAAAGGGACTGCGCCGGCGTACTGTGGAGAAACACGCTGTACTCGTTGGGAAAAATAAACTTGACGAGCCCGAGCGCGTTCCCGGGGCCGGGTTTTTGCCGCAGTCTCAGAGCTCCGGAGCGCACTCTGGCAATCGTCTCGGCGTTCACCGGGAGCGTTTCGGCGTCGAGGTCCGTGCTAGCTACGATTTCGTATCCGTGCTTATCGAAATATCCGGGCTCGTCCAGACTTTCCGACAGCTCCCGCTGGACGATGCTGATCGGGACGTTCCAGAAAGGTCGAAAATCGATATAGCTGAGCTTGCTGAAAAAGATTGGCGTACGAAACCGGTCGTAGACCTGGCCTACGATGAGCCGGGATATGAACTCCACATCGCTTGAAGGCGCGACCGCCCGCAACTGATACTCTGGAATATTCGCGATCAAAGGCGTCTCGTTGGTGTGCTCGGGGACCCAGCGCCATCGCTCCATACTGGATACGATTTGTGCGACCCGGTCACTCCAGGGGGTGTTGAGATCAGCGAACGTATTCGGTCCGAGGATGCCCTCGGCGTTGAGGCTGTGGCGATGTTGAAATCTCTCGACCGCCTTGACAAGAACCGGGTCATAGGTCCGTCCCGCACTCGCACCCTGTTGCGGCAGGTCGCCGGTCGAATGCAGGCGTTGACGCAAGATGTCGACGTCTTCGTACACGTCGCCGGGGCGAACCGTCTCGTCCGATTTCATCCGGAGCCAAGGGTCGGTTTCGGCGAGCCCGCGATAATGCGCCAGGGCCGACTTCAACGTTTCGTATTGCGGATAGCTCGGCGCGAAAGCCTCGAGCGCGTCAGAGATGTTGGTGGCGACGGCCAGGCGCTCGAGCTCGTTGGCGAGCTCTTTGTGATCGTGCAGGATGTCAAGCCCGATCTCGAGATCGCGTGGGCTGAATCGGCCCTCATGAACATCCTTGATGTAGCGCATGGTCGTGAACGACAGAGTTAGATCTAGACGCGCTTTCGCTTCATTGTTCGCGGCGCCGAGCTCCAGTGGCAAGCTATCGGACGCCAGTTCTCGCACGAGATAGTCTTCCGGGCGGAGCCCGTGCTCTCGTGCGAGACCGAGCACGTCCAAGACGGAGCCACCCTGCTCGGACCATCCTGTCTGCGTGACCCACAGCGGCGCGAAATCTCGACCCTCGTAGAGCTCCGCCAGCTCCATGACGAGACGTTCGGCATCGCGCGTTTCCCAAACCTTGGTCGGAAACGGCTGTCCCAGAAGGACCTCGATATGAAAACGCACTGAAGCACGTGTGGTGTCGGGGGCGGTGTTGCACCCGACGCTCGATAGCAGCGCCGCCGCCGCGAGACCACTCCATCGCATTGAGATCATGAGGGATTCTACCGGCGCGGACAGGGCGTTACGAACTCGAACAAGCAGAGTTTGTGGGTCTTCACCCGCCGTGGTAAAACTCTGGTCTGCGCCTGAAGCGAAGGGAGAATGTCGATGAACCGAATTATTGCCATGGGGATTGTCATCGGTCTTGCCGGAGTCAGTGGAGCTTCCGCCCAAGGCAAAACTCAAAAGATTAGCAAGAATCTCGTCAACAAAGCGAAAGATACCGCGAAAGAAATCAAGAAAGTCACGAAGCAACTCGACAAGACCATGAAACAGCAGGAAAAGCTGCTTGGTAAGAAAAAAGTGAACGACCGCCGGAAAGAACACAAGAAACTTCAAGACGAGCTCAAGAAAACCGAAGAGGCCGTCGCGAACGTGCGCAAAAAGGCTGAGGATATGGAAGAAGAGGCCGATAAGTTCTTTACCGAGTGGAACAAAGGCCTCGCCGTGATCGAGGACGAAGAGCTTAGAGGGTTGAGCCAAGAGCGATTCAATGCCTCTCGCTCCCAATACGCTCAGATTATCGGCACCGGGCGCTTAGCCGCCACTCACTACGAGGATTTCGTCAAGGGGATGCAAGGTGAGCTCAGCTATCTCGAGCTCGATCTCAGCGACGAAGCCATCGCCCAGCTGGGACCCAAGACGCAAGAAACCGCGGTGAAGGCGACCGAGCTGCGTAGCTCCGTCAACACGCTCACGAGCAGGCTCGAAGGATATATTTCGCAGTTGCAATAAGCGCTACTGGGCGAGCGGCTCCTCGTCGAATTTCGTCAGGTCGTAGAGGAAGCTCTCGCCTTCGGGCAAGATGAGCTGATGGGGGACCGCGACGGGGATGTGAATGACATCGCCCGGCCCGATCTCGGTGCGGTAGCCTCCTCGAATCGACGCTCCGCGTTGCTGCTTGCGGGCCTGCGTTTTCGCGTCGACGAGCTCACCGCCGATGACTAGCGTCGCACGTCCGCGACGAACGACGTACAGGTCCGCTTCAGTCTCGTGCAGCTCGGCAGGGCTGGTTTTGCCCCGCAGGACGAGGTAAACCGAGTGCCCGTCGTAGTTCCCGTAGGCTTCGAAGACCAGCGATTTGTCCTCGAGCTCACGGTCGAGGCGCTCGATGGTGGTAGCCAAACGCCCGGGCGTCCACAACACGTATCCCCGAGGCGGCTCGTTCGCACTCTCGGTTTGGCTCGACGGGATTCCCATCGAAAACAGCAAAACAGAAATGGCTAGTGCACTCGACATCGACTGTCTCCTCGAGGCGCGACGTTCGCGCGGAATCGGGCGTCAGAATAGTTGAACGTACTGGAAAATCCAAATCGGTATCACGGCTCCGGGCGTTGAAGTTCGACCACGACCCGCAGGCCAGGGCCGTTGTCTTCGAACCGGAGTCGGCCGTGATGCAGGCCGACGACCGCAGCCACGAGGCTCAATCCAAGCCCGGCACCTGGCGTGGTGCGGCTGCGATCGAGTCGGTAGAAACGGGCAATGACTTTTTCGTGCTCTTCGGCAGGAATCCCTTGCCCATCGTCCGAGACCACAATCTCGACGGCGCTGTTCGTCCGGCCAAGCGACAATTCGACGCGACCTTCTGAAGGCGTGTGCTTGAGCGCGTTATCGAGGAGGTTCGCGGTGGCCTGGAACAACATGTCTCTGTCGCCCTGGATCGAGATATCGGGAGCGTTGTGGATGACGAACTTCTTGCCTTGTTCCTCGATGAGCGGCCGGTAGAGCTCGGCAACATCATCGGTCAGCGCGGTGAGATCGACCGAAGCAAACTGTGAACGCGATTCGCCCGACTCGATGCGAGCAATACGCAGCAAAGCCGCAAACGTCGCGAGGAGTTTGTCGGCCTCTTCGACCGCTTTGTCTGCCTCGTCGCCGGCATCGGTTTGTCGCAACCGCTCGAGTCGGGTCTTGAGTCGCGACAGCGGTGTTCGCAAGTCGTGGGCAATGCTGTCGGACACTCGACGGACGCCTTCGACGAGGTGCTCCAGCTCGCCGAGCATGTGGTTGAGCTTCGTCACGAGCTCTTCCACGTCGCCGCCTCTGGATTCTGTCGGGATCCGTCGGCTGAGGTCGCCGGCCATAACTTCGCCGATAGCTTCGTTGATCATCCCGATACGCCGGACGCGGCTGCGCGACATGACGAGACCGCCTGCGAGAGCGAGACCCACCGTGAGCGCGAGCCCCCAGCTCAGGGTGCTCACGAGACGTGAACGCATCGTCTGAAGCTCGTACATATCGCGCCCGACGAGCAGATAGAAGCCGCCGGGAAGCGCGAACGGTTTCGCGCGCACCTCGTGCTTCGGCTCGTCCGACAAGACGTTGAGGTCAAAGCGGATCCAGCCCTCGCTGTCGACCTCTGCGGCCGGCCAGCGATCGAGGTTTCCGACGATCGGTGTGTAGAGGCCGTCCGCGAGCAGATAGATCGACGAGCCCACAGAACGGCGATTGAGCCGCTCACGAATGGATGCGGTCAGGCCACCGAGACCGGTGAGGCGGTACCGCTCGTCGAGGCCGACAATCTCCGCCTCGATGGTCTCGTCCGCCTGTTGCTGCATGTAAGAGGCGGTGGACCAATAGATGAATGCGAGGAGCATGACCGCGGAAACGCCGAACAGCGCGACGTAGCCGAGTGCGAATCGGAACGCGGAGCTACGAAGAAGCTTCTTCGGGTACACGAAGGACGTATCCTACGCCGCGCACGGTGTGGATGAGAGGGTAGTCGAAGTCTTTGTCGATCTTGGACCGAAGGCGACTGACATGGACGTCGATGACGTTCGTTTGGGGGTCGAAGTGGTAGTCCCAGACTTTTTCGAGCAGCATGGTGCGGGTGACGACCTGGCCTTGATGGCGCATCAGATGCTCGAGCAAGCGGAGCTCGCGAGGCTGCAGTGCGATGGGATGTCCACCGCGCGTCACCGTGCGAGCTAGCAAATCGAGCTCGAGGTCGCCGACGGAGAGCTTCGTCTCCTGCGCTTCGGTATCGCCCCGTCGCGCCAATGCCTCGATCCGGGCGAGAAGCTCGGAAAAGGCGAAGGGTTTGACGAGATAGTCGTCGCCGCCTTTGCGCAAGCCGTCGACCCGGTCGTTGACCTCACCGAGAGCGCTCAAGATGAGAATCGGCGTCCGCTTGCCCTCTGAGCGCAGCGTTTGCACGATCGAGAGCCCGTCGAGACCCGGAAGCATTCGATCCACGATGATGGCGTCGTATCGTTGTTCGAGGGCCATGAACAGCCCGTCCTTACCGTTGTCGACTTTGTCGGCAACGTGTCCGCTCTCGTTGAGACCTTGCACGATGAAGTCCCGGGTCTCTTTGTCGTCTTCGATGACGAGTACACGCATATCACAAACGCAAAAAGGGGAGGGTGTGTCACACCCTCCCCGAAGAGCTTAGTCCAAAAATCAGGCGAATGGGATGACGATGAAGCGTGCCACGCTTCCGCGCCCTGAGCCGCGCACGACCCGCATGACGACGCTGTCACGCCCATCCGAAGTTGCGCTTCGGATCGCGTTCGCGGCATCTTCGAGTGTAGTGACCTGCGATTGGCCCACCATCACGATGACATCGCCTGGCCTCAGCCCTTTCGCCGCCGCCGGGCCGCCGGGAGCGACGCTGGTCACCAGCGCTCCGTCGACACCGTCATCGACACGAAACTGCTGGCGCGATTCCGGCGTGAGCTCACCGAGAGTCAAACCGAGGCGCGCCTTCGACTCTGGCGCTTCACCGCGAGCGTCGACAACCTCGGTGGGTGACTCGCCGACAGAGACGTCGAGTGTTCTGCGCGCGCCGTTTCGCCAGATTGCGAGCTCAACGGTCTCATCGGGTTTGACGGCGGCGATCCTGTGCGTCAGCTCTTTCAGCGCCTTCACGTCGGCCCCGTCGATGCCCACGATGACGTCACCGGGCTGGAGGCCGGCCTTCGCGGCCGGGCTCTTCGGAACGACACTGGCGATGAGCGCGCCTGACTCACCGTCGAAGCCGAGTCCCCGCGCGAGCTCGTCGTCGACTTGTTGGATCGTTACGCCGAGCCATCCGCGCTCCACATGCCCCGTGGTTCGAAGCTGGTCGATGACAGACTCGGCGAGCTCGGACGGGATGGCGAAACCGATACCGACGTTACCGCCGTTCGGAGAGAAAATGGCAGTGTTGATTCCGATGATACGCCCGTTCAAGTTGAACAGGGGGCCGCCGGAATTTCCTCGGTTGATGGGCGCGTCGATCTGCAAGAAGTCGTCGAACGGACCGGATTGGATATCGCGGCCACGTGCAGAGACGATGCCGGTCGTTGCGGACCCGCCGAGCCCGAAGGGATTGCCGATCGCAACGACCCAATCGCCGACGCGGGTGGAGTCGGAGTCGCCGAAGCGCGCGTAGGGAAGCGGCTCGTCCGATTCGACTTTGAGCACCGCGAGGTCCGTCTTTGGGTCGGTGCCCACGAGCTCGGCGTCGAGTCGGGTGCCGTCACCGAGAGTGACCATGATCTCGGATGCGTGCTCGACGACGTGGTTGTTGGTGACGACGTAACCCTCGGCATCGATGATGAAGCCGGAGCCCATGCCTTGAAATGACGGAGCGGCTGCGTCGGCGTTGTAGCTTTGACGCTCGAAAAAGCGCCTCAGAAAATCCTCGAAGTTGTCGGGTCCCGGGGTTCCGGGCTGCATGGGGATGTGGCCACGCGTTTGCGTCCGTGCTGGCCCGGAA
>CAMYKY010000160.1 GCA_947259165.1 uncultured Acidobacteriota bacterium
ATTCGGTGAGGCGAGCGAACCGGTCGTCTTCGGCTCCACCGTCGGCGCGACCGGGCTGGCGGACAAAATCGCCGACAACCGCGTCGTTGCTGTTCGCGATGACGTGGTTGTTGGAGAGTAGGTAGCGCTCGTCGCCGGGGCCGCGGTGGACCCACGCGCCCAGGGTTCCCGCGGTAACCTGAGGATGGCCCACGGAGTAACCGGGAGGACACGGGCGACGCTTTTGGGTCAGCGATTGCGCGCCGACATCCATGATGTCGGCGAGCGCTCGGATGTCGCCATACTCGATGACGTCCGTGTCGACACCGTCGATCGTCTGGGCGATGAGCTCGCCGTCGGGGACCTGATCCTTGGGCAGCTTCTTGCGGACGCCGACGACGATGCAAATCTCGTCGGTGCGCACGCCACCTCTGTATTTGTAGCCGATGCCGATAGAGACCACGTTTGGATGAGATTTCAGCTGCGTCTCGGCGTTTCGGCACGCCGTGCGATGGGCTTTCGTGACTTTGGCCATAACCGGACGATACACCAGGTGCGGTGGTGTCGGTGTGACCCAGATCAATGCGGCGATGTACAATCGCGCGCATCGATGACGAGCCTTTCGGAGTCCCTCACGCTGGAGTCTCTGGAGCGAGATCCCGATCCCATTCTCGCTCGGCTTCGCGATGAAGCGCCGGTCGCTTTCTCGGCGAGTATGAAACTGTGGCTGGTGACGCGCTGGGACGACGTCGAGTACATGGATCTGCATCCCGAAAGGTTCAGCGCCACCACCGACCCGTCGTTTCTGAGACGCGCTCTGGGGGTCAACATGATGACTCTCGACGCTCCCGAAGCGGCACGCCTCAAAAACGCGATGATGCCGCCGTTTCAACGGAGTGGCTACAGCGGCAAGTTCGCCGAGTCTATGCTGCCGGCGCTGTGTGACGGGCTCATCGACGGTTTCTACGAGGACGGGCGGGCGGACGTGGTCTCGAGCTATGCCGCCGCGGTGAGTGCTGCCTCGTTGAAAACGGTGCTCGGTCTCGCGGACAGTACCTGGCAACAAGTTTGGGAGTGGTGCGAGGGGCTCTGCGCCGACATTTCGAATTTCGAGAACGATCCCGAAAAGAAAGCACTGGGCGAAATGGCCAAGCGAGAGCTGGGGGTCGCGCTCGACGAAAAAATCGATGAGCTGTGCGAGGCGACGCGTGAGGGCGCGCTCGCCCATATGCTCTCGGTCGACGCCGGTGGCAAGCCGCTCACCCGTGAGGAGATTATCAACAACGTCCGGTTGATGATTAGCGGCGGTATCAACGAGCCGCGCGACGGTATCGGGCTGGCGACGTGGGTGTTGCTCGAGGACCCCGAGCTTCGCGTGCAAGTCGTCTCTGAGCCGAAGCTGTGGCGGCGTTTGGTCGACGAGGTGATGCGGCTCCACTCGCCCGTCGGCACCATCACCCGTCAAACGACCGAGGCTGTCGAGCTTCATGGGACGAAGATCCCGAAGGGCGCTCTCGTCGCAGGTGTCTTGCGCTCCGCGAACCTCGACGAACGCCGTTGGACCGATCCCACGAAAATCATTCTTCGGCGCACCGAAGGAGGCCACGCGGCGTTCGCGCTGGGCCAACATCGATGTCTCGGGGAGTGGCTGGGGCGTCAAGAGGTCGCGGTCGGCGCCGAGAGGCTGTTCTCGCGGCTTCCCAACTTGCGCCTCGACGGGGACGTCGAGCTTCACGGCTTCGAGTTCCGTGGCCCCAAAGCACTTCACGTACGATGGGACATCTGAGAGGTAACGATGAAAACTTTGCTGACGATCGGCGCTCTGGTCTTGTCGCTTCCCGCATTCGGACAGGACCCACTGCACATCACCCTACTTGGAACCGGCAACCCACGGCCTTCGATGGAGCGGTTCGGCCCCTCGATCCTCGTGGAGGCGGGAGAGACCGACATCCTCATCGACGTCGGACGGGGCGCCATCCAGCGGTTGTTTCAGGTCGGAGCGGCTCAGCAGATCCGCGATATCGACTTGGTGGTGTTCACCCACCTGCATTCGGACCACGTGGTGGGGTTTCCCGATTTCTGGCTTTCGGGATGGATATTTGGACGCGATCGTCCTCTTCGCATCATGGGTCCTCCCGGCACGGAGTCGATGTGCAATCACCTCGATCAAGCGTTCGCGTTCGACCAAAAGGTGCGCAGCCTCGATGATCGATTCGCGGCGGCGGGGATCGAGCTCGAGACAAAAGACGTGGAGCCAAGCGTCATCTATGAGCAAGACGGCGTCAAGCTCACCGTTTTCGACGTGGACCACGGCAACGGCATCATTCCCGCGTATGGGTACCGCGTCGACTACGGACCCTACTCCGCTGCGTTCTCCGGAGACATGAAATACGACGAGCGCATCATCGAAAATGCCAAAGGCGTCGACGTGCTCGTCATGGAAGTGATCAGCGCCGAAGTCGAGATGCGCCGCGCTGCGGTCCGCGGCCAAGCCGCGGTCGAGAAAGTTCTGATGCAACACATCGGCGAAGAGCAGGCAGGGAGTATCTTCGCGCGCGTGAAGCCACGACTCGCGGTTTACTCCCACATCGTGCCCTCTCCCGCGACCCCCGAAGATCTCATCCCGCCGACACGACGCACCTACGACGGGCCGCTCGCGGTCGGATACGACCTGATGAAGATCACGATCGGCGAAACGGTCGACGCCCATCCAAGACGCGTTCTCAGCGACAAGTAGATGCGGGTGCTCCACGTGAGCGACCGCTTGACGGATCGCGGTGGCGCGTACTGGCACCTCCTCGGGGTGATCGCGCATCAAACCCACACCCACGACGTCCACCTCACCGTCGGTCGCGCCGATGAAGGCGTGCGTGCCGGTTGTAACGTGACGATCCTATCGGGCCTCGACGCACGAACCCGCCAGCCCGTCGCGCTGCGTGAGCTCGTCGTCGAGCTCCGGCCGGACGTGGTTCACGTCCACAACGTCATGAATCCCGAGGCGCTCGAGCAGGCGGGGAGCCTCGAAGACGTCACCAAGGTCCTCACGGTTCAAGACCACCGCGTGTTTTGTCCTGGAAAAGGGAAGTGGACCGAAAACGGCGAGGTGTGCAACGAACGGATGTCGGCGGAGCTGTGCAAAAAATGTATTGCCGACGATGCCTATTATCGGCAGGTCTTGACGCTCACGCAGGAGCGCTTCGCGGCGTTGAAGCCTTTTCGCGTCGTCGTGCTCTCCGAATACATGAAGCGCGAGCTCGCTCTTGCCGACGCTCACGTCGTCCCGCCTTTCGTGCACGGGCTCGATGCGGCCGTGGAGGTTGACGGCCCACCCTGCATTCTGTTTGCGGGGCGGCTCGTTGAGGCCAAGGGCGTGCTTGATGCGGTCGAGGCATGGAAGCGCTCCGACGCCGGCCTGCCTCTCGTCCTCGCGGGCACGGGAACGTTGCGCGACGACATCGAGGGCGTGGAGGTCCTCGGCTGGGTCCCTCACGAGCGCATGGCGGCCCTCTACCGCCGCGCCGCGGCCGTCCTGTTGCCCTCCCGCTGGCAAGAGCCGTTCGGCATCGTCGGCCTCGAAGCCTTGACCCTGGGCACTCCGGTGGTCGCGTGGGAAAGCGGCGGCATCTCGGAATGGCACCCGGGACCCTTGACCCCGTGGGGAGACATCGACGCACTCGCCTCCGGGCTGCGTGCGAGCGCCGGCCAGCGCGCAAGCGCTCCTGCGGGGTTCGATGCTGAAGACCTGATGGAGCGACTCGCCCGGATTTATCGGAACTGATCGACATCGACAAGAGCGCCGACGAGGTCCTCATCATGAGGCACCACTCCCTCGTGAAAACCGTCATCGCCCCGTACAATGAGTGAATGGCCCGTTTGTTTCTGATTTTGCTCACGGCCGTTCTCGTCGAGAGCGCCGGCCCGCACGTCACCACTGTCGCGCTCAACGACGAGTTGCCGTCGCGAGGCCGCCTAGGCGGTGTGAGCGTCGACAGTGAGGGTTTCGTCTATGTCTCCGATTTCGGCGCGACGCTCTGGCGCATTTCACCCGAGGGTGGTGTCGAAGTCGTCGATAGCTCGCTGCGCGGCACGTCGGGCAACACCGTCGACAGCGCCGGTAACCTCTATCAGGCTAGCTTCCGCGACAACCGCATCGTCCGTATCGACCGGGAAGGAAACCTCGAAAACTACGCGACCGAGGGCCTAGACGGCCCCGTAGGCATCGCTTTCGATGGCTCAGGGAACCTCTACGTGTGCAACTGTTCCGGCAACTACATCGCCAAGGTCGATAGCCACGGGCGGACCACCCGTTTCGCGCAGAGCCCCGACTTTGACTGTCCTAACGGGATTACACTCGATCCGAGTGGGTACTTCGTTGTTGCGAGCTTCAACAACGGGTATCTCGTCAGAGTCTCTCCCGATGGCGAGGCGACGACCTGGCTCGAGGTGCCGGAGGGTCGCAATGCACACCTCGTCGCGACGGAGCATGGGCTTTACGTGACGAAGATCGAATCCAATCGGATCTACCGAGTCGATCGCGCGGGGACCATCGAGGCGTTTGCCGGCACGGGTGAGCTCGGCTTCGACGACGGCCCCGCGCTCGAGTCCACGCTGTCGCGTCCCAATGGCATTGCGGTGTCACTTGATGGGCGAGCGCTCTACGTCAACAACCTCGAAGGCCCCTGGCGAGGCTCTGAGCCTACGATGATCGTCCTTCGACGGATCGAGCTTCCTTAGTACCCCGTTCCATAACTACGGTGACGCACCGACAACGCCGAGGCGCCCGTCTGGCAAGGCGCGAGGAGCGAATAATATCTGGATATACGACCGACGAGCAACGCAGCCGGACGGGATGCATCGGCGTTCGAATGCCACCGTAGTTGTGGAACGGGGTACTTAGTTCGTCGGCACGAGTTGCTCGAGCTCTTCGAACCCGTTGAGAACGACGTGCAGCTCGCCGGCTGCTCTCTGTGCGCTCCACGATATCGAGAGGTGCATCACCCAGGACCTTCGGCCATCACCGTGTGCACGTTCACGACGAACGGAACGCCCTCGCGCGTGCGTTGAAGCCCGCGCTCGAGGACGGACTGAAGCTCGGCAGGCTCGTCCACAGCCTCGCCTTCGCCACCACACGCTTCCATGACGGCCTCGAAACGTGGCGACGGATCGAGCGCGACCAGCGGCAGGGAGTCGGCGCGGCTCATGTGCCCATCGGGGTGGACTTTGAGCGAAGATCGGCGCACCGCGTTCCACCCTGCGTTGTTGTTGATGATGATGAGGGGTGCGAGGCCCTCCGCTTTGGCAACGAAGTACGACGCTACTGGATTGCCGAAGATCTGGGAGCCATCTCCGGTGATGGCGATGACATCGGTCTCGGGCCGTGCCAGCTTGACCCCGAGAGCGGCGCCCAAGCCGAAACCGAGCCCTCCCGAAGTCCCGGTCGAAAGATAGGTGCCGGGTCGAGTGAGCTCGAGCCCGTCCGCGGGAACGCCGAGCTCGTTGATGATGACGGCGTCATCGTTTTTCACTTCGTTGACGCAGGCCGCGAGCCAGGCAGGATGAATCGGTTTCTGACTCCGAGCTGCGTCGAGTCGTTTCGTCTGGCTCGCACGACGCTTCGCTTGAATCGTCTCGACCTCTTTTCGGCGCGCCTCGACGTGCTCCAGTTTCGCGTGTCGCTCGAGCGCTTCGCTGAGCAGCGGCAACGCCTCAGCCGCGCGCCCGGCAACGACGAGGTCGGCTCGATGCGTGCGCATGGGGTAGCGTGCGAACAGCGGGTCGGCGCCGATGTGCACGACCTTGCATTCGGGCGCCGGCACCCCACGCGTCGGTACCCACGGCACTTCACAGTCCGCTACCAGCAGAAGGTCTGCCCACGCGAGGTGCGGTTCGACCGAGCTCCCGAGATTCATGGGGTGTAGCGACGACAAGCTCACCGCACGCAACCATTCCTGGACCACGGGTATCGCGAATCTGTCTGCGAGCTTGGTCAGCGCCGCGAACGCTCCGCGGGTGCGGCCGAGCGCCGACGTCACCAACAGCGGACGGCGCGCTCGCGCGACGAGCGAGGCAACCTTCTCGATCGCGTCGTCCGAAGGGCGCGCGGCAACGGTGCCCAGCGGCCGCGACGCGCCCGAGTGCGCCCCTTCTTGTCCTTCCGAGGCCATCACTTCGCGCGGCAGGGTGAGATACACCGGTCCCTTCGGCTCGCTCATCGCGATATCGAGGGCGCGCTCGACAACGGCGCCGACGGGCTGTCCCGCGCGGAGCTCGTAGTCCCATTTGACGTACTCGCGCACCGCTGCCGCCGTGTCGAAGCTTTCTTGTCCCCAGTGGATCGGTGCCGTGCGCGATCCCACGTGACCCGTCTCGGTCACGGGCGTTCGGCCCGCGATTAGCAGCAGCGGAATGTTGTCACGACTCGCGTTCATGAGACCGCAAAGAGCGTTCGCGGTCCCCACGGTGACGTGGACCATCACTGCCACCGGCTTCCCGGTAGCCCGGTGGTAGCCGTGCGCCATCGCCATGGCGACGTTCTCGTGGGGGATGGTGAGAAAACGAGGTGCCGGACGTCCGGAGTCGCGCGCTTTGACGAGCGCTTCGATGACGGAGGCGAAATCCGTGCCCGCGTTCGCGAACACGAGCTCGATCCCGCGAGCCATCAGGGCGTCGAGAAAAGCTTCGGCGACCAGCATGTCACTAGTGCGCCGGAACGAGTCGCTCGCCGTCTCGAGAGAACTCTTCAGGGAGGCGCTTGATGGCGACGTCGCGAAAGTAGCGTTATTGACTGGTGGAAGTCAACGTGTGAGAAGATGTGCCTCGCGCAGGCCGGCGTCGGGTCACCCACGACCGATGCTTCTGGCTCAAGGGTCAGGTGGTCCGAGCGTCCAAGCCACCGGAAGTGCCAGCGTTCGCGTATCCAGAAAACGAGCGTCTCGGTCCTGTGAAAGCGCGAATCCCGCGAGAAGGGGTTTGTCCAGGAGCTCTTCGAGCTCATGGAACGATCGAACGTCGGCCCGAGCCACGCGACGGGTCTTCTTGATCTCGAACGCGACGAACCCGTGCTCGAGCTCCAGGAGGAGGTCGACCTCGCGTCCGTCGTAGGTTCGAAGATGGAAAGCGTCGATCGATAGTCTGGCGGTGCGGACTTGCTTGTAGATCTCGGCGACGACGGCGGATTCGTACTCCTCATCGGAAAGCTCGCCCCATCGATTCAAAAGCGCACGGAGGATGCCCGGATCGAGGAAGTGTATCTTGGGGGCTTTGGAAAGCCTCTTCTCGACGTTTCTGTGAAATGGCGGCAGCACGACCACCTGGTAGCTCAGCTCGAGATAGCGTAGAAAGCGTCGCGCGGTCGCTGGAGCAATCCCCGCGGATCGCGCGAGGTCGCTGTAGTTGACGAGGCGGCCCGTGTGCGACGCGATGACCTTCTGCGCGATCACGAAGGGCTCGAGATCGCGAAGCGAAGCGAGGTCGGCGACGTCTCGCTCGAGGTAGGTACGTTGGTAGTCGTTGAGCCACGAAATTCGATCCTCGCGACTGAGCTCGGGATCGACAACTGTGGGCATAGCGCCGTAGTCGAGGTAAGAATCGAATTGACGTTGTTGTGTCGCAAACGACGAGCTCGTGCCGGGCACGCCGTCGAAGATCTCGAAATCGTTGGGAGCCCTCAGCCATCGAATGAGGCGCGAGTCACGGCAGGTGTCGTCCCATGACTGCGTCAACATCTCGGGAAGTGTCAGAGGCCAGAGCTCTTCGATGGCGGCTCGTCCCGCGAGACTCTCCCGCACCTTCGAGAGAAGAAGGATCTGGCTGCTTCCGAGCAACACGAATCTGGAATCCGGGTACGCATCGTAGGCAGCTTTCACCGTTTCCACCAGCGAGGGTGCTTTCTGGACCTCGTCGAGAATGACCGTCGGGTAGCGCTCCGCGAGCTCCGCTGCGCTCATCCGCGAGTAGGATGGACGAACCACCGGGTCTTCGAGCGAGACATACGGCCAGTCTGGAAACGCTCGCCGTGACAACGTTGTTTTCCCCGTCTGGCGGGCCCCGGTCAGGACGATGAGGCGGCCGAGCTTGCCCTGAGCTCGGCTGCGTAGACGGGCCAACGCGGCGCGATTGCGAAACATCCGGTGCTAATTATAGCGTAAAATTAATCATTATGTGCTGATATTACGCCCAATAGTCCGTATTTTGCTAACTTCCGTCGGGGGCAATGCCTCGAGCTCTTCGTGCCAGTTCTTGACGACGATAGCTCGTCTGTCCCTCGTCATTGGTCGTCAGGCCTGGGAATCAACGACTTATTGCCGCTTGAGTTTCCGACCTCGCGCCGCGCTTTTCGGCGGAGCTCACGCGGGCCGGCGGTATTGCCCCGGGCCTTTGCCGAACGCTCGTTTGAAGGCTTTGGAGAAGGCGAACTCGGAGCGGTAGCCGACGTGGTCGGCGACCTCGGCGGTGCTCAAACGGCCTTCCTCCAATAGCTCGCGCGCGGCGAGCATTCGCCAGCGGGGCTTGGTGCTCAATGTTGTGCTCTGCCTTTCCGCGCACGGCGCGATCCTCGGTGAAATAGGATACGACGTCGTACCCGTCGAGGACGACTCCCTGGTCATTGGTATTCATGATTGAACCTCCTCGTCACACACTAGGGTGGCAGACGGTGAGTGACCATGTTCGAGCGTGCGGGTTCTTTGCTCGTCCGTCCGAACGAGGCTATGCTTCTCTCGTGACGGCGTCTCGGTGGCATGTGAGCCCCGCCGTCGACGTGTCGGCCTACGCGTTCAGCTGGCTCTTCATTCTTCTTCCGCTGGCGTACTTCTCGAGCCAGGAGCAACAGATCGCCATGCTCCTGCTCGTCGTGGGGTTCACGTTCGCGCATCGTCACTACACGCTGCCCTACGTCTACCTCGATCGCGAAATTTTCGAGACGAACCCGCGACGGTTCACCTGGTTTCCGATGCTCATGCTGGTCGGCTTCCTGGCAAGCCCTGCGTTGTGGCAAACGAGAGCTCGCATCGTGGTGGCGGCGGTTGTTTTCATGGCTGGAGCGTGGAATATCTGGCACGTGTACGCTCAGAAATTCGGCGTGCTGCGCATGTACGCGGCGAAGAGTGGCTCTTCGACGCAAAGCCCTCGATGGGTCGACCGCGTGCTGCTTTTTTGTTGGGTGCCTCTGTATTTGGTTTGGCTCGGCCCGTCGTATCGCAATCAGATCGAAACCGCGTTTCCTACGGTTCGTGATTTTGCTCTGCCGCTCATCGATGCGATGGCGGTGGCACGTCCATTCTTGCTCGTGCCCGCGATCGGTTGTGTCGTCGCGGGTCTCGGCGTGTTCGCCACCTTCGAGTGGAAGACGCAGCGGCTTGGCAACGTTCCGCGTCTTTCGATGGCGCTGGGAACGACGCTCTTGTCCGCGTCGTTTCTGGTCTTCAATCCCGTTCACGTCTTCATAGCGTTCGCGTTCTCGCACGCCGTCGAGTACATGGTGTTCGTGTGGGCGTTCCAGCGGCGCCGCTACGCTGTTGCGCGCGTGCCGGAGCCGCTTCTGGGTCGCATTCTGAAACACCCTTGGCTCGCGTACGGGCTGTTCACGCTCGGCATCACCGTGCCGTATCTGTTGATGCGCTTTTGGGGCTACTTGATCGTTCCCGACGCGACCAACCCCGTGATATTAGGAACGACCATCGAGCGGTGGGCGTTTTACTGGAGCGTTTTCCAGTCGCTCGTGCATTTCTACTACGACGGTTTCTTGTGGAAGATGCGAACGCCTTCGGTTCAGGCGAATATCTAGTGTCTCGTCTCAGAAGTTCTGTGCATAAAGCTCGAGGTCATTTTGTGCGCTGGCGAGACGTGAATGCGATGGCATATCTGGATATTTCCCGCCCCTGTCGAGCGCGGAGGGATAGGCCGAAGGCCGAACTGCAATAATGTCTCACAACGAAGCCAGCGCGTAAAAGGGCCCGAGATTTATGCACAGAACTTCTGAGACGGGACACTAGGACTAGTAGCATCAAGGAGCTCCGCTTTCGCGATATCCTCCGGAAAGACCTGGAGATTGCGGAACTCATCAGGGATCTGCGCTGTCGCGAGCGTCGAGCTCGCAACCAACGCGAGGACCAGGACGACGGTTTTGCCTCCCATGCGGCGATTGTAGTGGCCGGTACCGCAGGGAAGCTATGGACTATTTCACACTACCGGCCGAGTGCCAGCTTGATCCCGGCCATCACCGTACGCGGAAGACCGGGGCGCACCCCCGCTGGCCGGCGCGCCACGATATAGAAGTTGTCGCCAGCGTTTTGTAGGTTTGCGAAAAAACGCACATCTTTTGTCAGGCTGATTTCGGTGAACAGGTTGACGACGAAGTAGGAGTCGGTGCTGTTGCCGGCGGGGAGATCGCCCTGGCCGGCGATCGTTCGCATTGCGCTTCCGTAGTTCATGTCGAGCCCAGCAGACCAGCGTTCATCTTGAACCGCGAAACGGGTGTAGAGCTGGTGCCGAGCGATATAGGGAAGCTCGTCACCGGCATCGACACTCCCCCAAGGCTCGTAGTCGCTTTCGAAGCTCGTGCTGAAGGTGGCCTCGGTCAGCGTGTACGAGACCAAGAGGGGGAAGTGAAGGCGGCTGCCCGTCAACTCGCCGAAATCGTAGGTGAGGCTCGTTTCAAGACCCAACGCTTCGGCGGCGCCCCCGTTGAACTGGTCGCCTTCGCCGGTACCGCCGCCGGAAAGCGTATCGATACCGAGAAGGTTGCTGTAGTCGTTGTAGAAGAACAGGACTTCGCTTGCGAGACCGGCCCTGTCGGTGCGCACACCGAGCTCGTAGTTGATGCTTTCTTCCGGCTGGGTGAACTCGGTCGTGCCAGGGCCAGGCGGGCTGAACCCTTTGTGGATGCCGCCGAAGACGTGAACCGCGTCGGCCGCGTCGTAGACGACGCCGATACCGGGAACGACAGCGTTCACCCGGTTCTCACGGATACGAGTCGGGTCGGTACGGCCCGGATCGCTCGTCGCGTAGTCGGTGCGGGTCAGGTTGATGTGCTCGTAACGGATGCCCGGGACGAGCGATAGGCGCGAGAAGCGGATCGTATCCTGTGCGAATACGGCGAGGGCGTTGGCATCACTGATCCGATTCGTCTGGCTTCCAGGCGCACCGACGCTGGTCCGGTTCATGAGACCGGAGACCATCTGCCATCCGTCTTGGTGTTGGAAGCGGTCTTCTTCGTCCTGGTGGTAGCGGACGCCCACCTCCAAGTCGTTTCGCACGGAGCCTGTGCTCAATGCGAAGCCCGCGAATGATTGGATCCCCGTGGAGTAGTAGCTTCGATTGTTGGCGCGCACCTGAAGATCGTCGACGTCGCTGTCAGTGCCTTTGGCGATTGCGAGCTCGCGGGCGTGCTCTAGCGGGTCTTCGAAGATTCCCGCGATATTCGTGCCGAGAACGCTTTGGAGCTTGTACCAGTTCCGAGCGAAGTTGTTGCGGTAAAACGTCGTGGTGACGTTTAAGCCGCTCGGCAAGGCGAGGTAGTGCTGGGCTTGATACTGCTGGTGATCCCAAGTGATGTTGTCGGGTTGGGACGCTGCGTAGCGGCGTACCGGGTTGGCGTCGAAGTCCTCGTCGGTCAAGCCGAGGTAGGTCTCGTTGGAGTCCTCTTTGCCGGCTCCGATCTTGAGCTCGAGGGATTGAAAGATGCGAGCGGTGGGCGACGTATTGAAGCGAAGCTTGCCCAAGTAATCCTGTACATGGAAACCGGTGCGGGCAGCATCGGGACTCGGGGCATCCAGATCTTTGAAGCCGTTCGTCCGCATCTGGTACGTCTCGAACAGCCACCCCACGTTCTCGTAGGAGTCACCGAGATTGATGCGGCCCTTCATTGCGCTATCGGTCCCGAACGCGACGTCGGCGTTCATACGGAAGCGCGACGGCACGCTCGTCGAGACCAAGTTCAACGCCCCGCCGTTCGTTCTGGGACCGAACTTGATCTGGCTCGACCCTTTGCGAACCTCGATCGATTCCATCCTGCCGGTAACGGGGAAGTAGTAGGCGGAGGGGGCGGTGTAGGGCGCCGGGGCGATCAGGACGCCGTCTTCCATCAAAGTGATTTTGGCGCTTCTCTCGGAGCCGCTGCCGCGCATACCGATATTGGGACGCAGGCCGTAGCCCTCCTCCTCCTGGACGACGACGCCGGGCACTTGCCGGACCATCCGGTGGATATCATCGAATCCTTGCCGTTGTGCTTCCAGTGCTTGGCCGTCGATGACGTAGGCGGAGCCGGGCATCGTTTCGAGGGCGCTCTCGCTTCCGACGACGTTCACGCTCTCGCTGATATGCAGCGCCGCCTCGTCGAGGGCTTTTTCTCGAGTCTTGGTCTTCTGGTCCTCATCACCATCCTGCGCGCCGGCCATGGAGGCAGCCAAGAATGCGGTAAGGATGGGAGTCGTGATGCGCCACATGTGTGTTTCTCCTTGTGCCCTCCGTGCGGAACCGAGTATAGATGAAAACGATACCCATTTTCAAGTTATATTTTGAAATGGGGTTTCATTTTCAGAAGATGCACCAGGAATGTGTTTTGGGGATGTGTTTTGGGGAAGCTAGGCGAGAACGAGCCAGCCGAAGCCGACCATCATGAGCGTTGCGCCGGTCACCCGGCTGAAGAGCTCACCTTGGGGCAGCATCTTCTCGGCGACGAGAAGCACGGTGACCGCTGCCATCCACGCCAGGTTCATAATCCCGAGCGCGAACGCAACGGCCATGAGCGCCCAACAGCAGCCCAGGCAGTTCATCCCGTGCCCGAGCCCGACACGTAGCCAAAACGCACGGCCGCTGCGCCAATGGGTGAGGACGTGTCCCAGAGGCGAGCGGCACTTTCTCAGACAGGATTGCTTCATTGGGGTGAACTGGAACGCGCCTGCGATGATGAGGAGGGCTGCCGCTGCTGCACCCGACACGGCGTGCTCTGATCGCAGGTAGTGCTGCGCGCCTGCGGCGATGAGGCAGTAAACGGCCCAAACCGCGAAATACCCCAGGGCGAAGCGTAGCGACTGGGCCGGCTCGAACAGAACCAACCACGGGAACAGGGATGGCAGCATCATGGCCACCATCATCACGTTCCACATCACGAAGGACGCGGCGAAGCCGCTCGTATGGCCGAACGCTAACAGAAGCGACCACGCGAGCGCAGCGACCGCGACGAGGATCAGTCGGTCGAGACGTTCCAGTCGAATTGCGACCACAGGCCGTGAGTCCTTTTTGTGTCGAAGCGGATGACGCCGTCGTCGTAGTGAGAATCGCCGAAGCCGATCACCTGCGATGACGAATGGATCTGGTTGAAGATGTTCTCGAACGTGACCGGCTCGGAGCGGTCCTTGCCGCGAATCATCTCGACGGTGGCGTCGAGCACTCCGGGGATGGTGACGGTCTTGGTCGGCGCGTCGGAGACCATCTCAATGGGCACGTAGCGTGTGGGGAGTCGCTCCGAGACGAATTGTCCCAGAATCGCCCAGGGCCCACCGAGGTCACCCCTGAACACGGACTCGAGAGCGCTGCGTTGGTCTTTCGACGCTTCTTCATTCACGAACATGATTTGCGTCCAGCCGCCGTCGATCATCCGCTGCGGGGCATCGTAGGCGATGACGACGTTGAGTCCGGCGAGCCGGGACGAGTCGACCTCTCCGTCGTCGAACTGCAATGCCCAATAGCCGTGGCAGCGTTCGTGGGTGCACAGTTGCTCGAAGTGGATATGCCCGGGGCAAACGAGCTGGCAGCTGCAGTTTTCGAAAATCAACCCTTTGGCCCACCAATCGTTCATCACTTGCTCCTATACTAACGACGCCATGATACCGATTCTTGCGCTCCTCTTGGGGACGCTGTCCGTGGTCGTCGTCGTCCAGCGTCTTCGTGGTCGCGGCGAGGGTGCGGTGGCGCGCGGCGGCTTGGTCGCGTTGGCTTTGTTGTTCGTTTTCACCGGTGTTTCTCATTTCTTTCTGACCGAGGGGATGGCGCAGATGGTTCCGCCGCCGTTTCCGCCGGTTGTGACGGTATGGGCTACGGGCGTGCTCGAGATTCTCGGCGGCGTTGGGCTTTTGATCCCGCGTTTTTCGAAGCTCGCTGCGTGGTGTTTGTTCGCGCTTCTCGTCGCGGTGTTTCCCGCGAACATCTACGCGGCCGTGAACCACACCGGGCTCGGAGGCCACGTAGACGGCCCAGCCTACCTTTGGCAGCGCGGGCCGTTGCAAGTCATTCTTCTCGTGTGGACATGGATGTTCGGTATCCGAAGGAGGTAAAACGTCGATGAAATCAGGCGGCAAAGTCAGCATCGATATTGCGAGCGGTTCGCAGAGTGTCACCAAGACTGTCAATAAATTATTGCAGGACGGCACCGCGATCGCGGCCGAGGACGTCCAGCTTCTCGACAACGGCTGGGTGCGTCTCAAACGAGGTGACAATAATCTCTACATTTCGCCACATGCGGTCGAGTCGGTTCTCGTCGAGGACGGCGATCTGGAGTGATGGCAATCTGCGACGATTTGGGGTATGAATTTCGGTTCAAGGAGGATTCATGACACTACGGAAACTGTTGATCGCTCTTGTTGCGCTCTTGGTGCTCGGAATTGGATTTACTTTCGTCGAGGCTCAAGAGGACGACGACGCTCCAGAGATCGCGTATCGCCAGCGACTCATGAAGGGGCACGGAGCGAGCATGGGCTCGATTGGTGACTTTCTCAAGTACAAGCTCCCGTACGGCTCGAACCATGTCGCGGTGCATGCAAAGAATATCAGCGAATACGCAACGCTCATTCCGGCGGCGTTCGAGAAGAAGATTGCGGACGGCAAGACGGACGCGAAGCCCGAGGTGTGGGACAACTGGGACGACTTCGTCGCCAAGGCCAACGCGCTCAACGTTGCCGCCACCGAGCTGTCTGCTGCCGCGGCGGGTGGTGACATGAGGGCAATGATGCCCAACGTCAAAGCTCTCGGCGATGCGTGCCGCGGCTGTCACAACGACTACCGGAAGCCGGAAGAAGAGCGCTACCCACGCTAGTGCTCGGACCCGCTGATTCTGTCGTAAATTCCGGGTCCTTTTCGGCGCTGCCGGCGTTGCTCCTCCTCGGAATATCTGGATATGATCTCGTCGGGCGCCTTGGCAGCGCCAAAAATGATATGATCTCGTCGGGCGCCTTGGCAGCGCCAAAAATGACCTCGCAATTTACCGACAGGATCAGCGGGTCCAAGCACTAGTATTATCATTGCGAGCAGTGCCGGCGTCGCCTCAGGGTCCCGGGCCCTTAGTTGGCGCGCCGACGCTCCTCCTCGAGGTGAGTGCATGAACCCCGCAAGAATTCTGCCGGTCATCGGTGTCGTCTTGGCGGCGCTTCTTGTCGCGTCGCTGACAGTCTCGAGTCAGGAGGCCGAGGCGGAAAAGACTGCCGTCGAGCGTGGGGCTTACGTCGTTCAGGCCGCCGGTGGCTGCACGTGCCATATGAATCCTGGTTTGGAGGCGTTCTCGCTTTCGGGAGGTCGGCCCATCAAGACGCCTTTCGGAACCATCTACGGGACGAACCTCACCCCAGACCCGGATACCGGCATCGGGGGCTGGAGCGACGACGATTTCATGAAGGCGATGCGGGAAGGCATCGGGCCGGACGGTAAGGTCTACTACCCGGTGTTCCCGTACACGTCGTTCACCAAAATGACGGACCAGGACGTCTTGGATATGAAGGCGTATCTCGATACCCTCGAGCCGGTGAACAACGCGAACAAGGAGCCGGAGTTCGGTTTTCCCTACAGCGCACGTTCGACCATCAGCGTGTGGCGGGGTCTGCACTTCGATGCCGAACGTTTCGAGCCGGACTCCGAGCAAACCGACGACTGGAATCGCGGCGCGTATTTGAGCGAAGCGCTAGCGCATTGCGGTGAGTGCCATACGCCGCGAACTTTCATGGGCGCGACCGACGAGGACATGTACTACGCGGGCTCGGTCGAAGGGCCAGAGGGCGAGCTAGCGCCGAACATCACGCCGGATGAAGCCACGGGCGTCGGGAGTTGGAGTATTCCGGACATGACCTGGTTTCTCCAAACGAGCTTCAAGCCCGACGGCGATGACGCGCAAGGGCTGATGGGCGAGATCGTGACCCACGGATATCAATATTTGTCGGACGCCGACTTGAAGGCCATCGCGGTCTACCTCGCTTCGCTGGAAGCGATCGAGAACGAAGTCACGCCTCCATAGTACGAACGACGGGTTTGCGTGCCGAGAAAAATCACCAGAAAGGAGTTCCTCTCGACGAGCGGCAAAGCGCTCGCGGGCTTGCCGGCCTTGCGTGTCGCGAGCGGTCGCGGGCGACCGCAGTCCTCTCGGCCTTTCAACGTCCTTTTCATCCTTACGGATCAGGAGCGCTCGTGGGAAACGCTGCCGAGCGCCCTCGAGCTGCCACGCCGGTACGGCTTTGCCGGCAACGCGATCAACTTCACTCGCCACCACATCACGACTCTCTCGTGCGGCCCCTCGCGAGCGACGATCTTTACCGGCCAGCATGTGCAGAAGACGCGGGTGACGGAGAACCCGGCCGACGGGAGCTTCGGCCTTTGGCTCGATCCCACTCGCACGACCACCGTTGCCGAGATGCTTCGGCGAGAGGGATATCGCACCGCTTACAAAGGCAAGTGGCATCTGAGCTACGAGGGTGAGCTCGATGACTATACGCGAGCGCTCGATCGTTACGGCTACGACGAGTGGAACCCCTTCGAAGATACCTTTGGACGGGCCTACGAAGGATTCCACCGAGACCCGGATATCGCGCGCGAGGCGAGCGGATTCCTCGCGGAGCGGAGCGACGACCGGCCATGGTTTCTTACCGTCAGCCTGATCAACCCGCACGACACGATGTGGTTCGACGCTACCGGACGGCAAGCCGCGACCCGAGTGTTGGACCCGTTCGTTTCGCACATGCGGGCAGCCCCAGACGCGTTTCCGTATAACGAGGATCTCGGGCTCGCGCTTCCGAAGAGCTTCCGTGACGATTTGTCGACGAAACCCGGGGTCCAGCATCGCTTCGTCGAGCAAGCTCGCTATTTCTACGGCGAGATGGATCTCGAAGACGAGGCGGCGTTCGCTCGCGCTCAGAATCACTACTTCAACTGTCTGCGCGACGGAGATCGCCACATCGGAACGATCCTGGACGCGCTCGAGGCCTCCGGGCAGGCGGATCGCACGATCGTGATCTTGACGGCCGACCACGGCGAGATGGGCGGTGCTCACAAGATGCGCAACAAAGGGCCACTGCTGTACCGCGAGAACCTGAGCATTCCTTTCGCGGTCAAGCATCCGGATATCTCCGCAGGAGCGAGCACTTCGGCGCTGATGAGCAGCGTGGACATCGCGCCGACGCTTCTCAGTCTGGCCGGGATTTCCCGCGTTCGGTATCCGGACTTGAAAGGCGAGGACATCAGCCCGGTACTCCAATCGCCCGGATCGTCCGCGCCGCGTGTCGGTGTCTTGTTCAACTTCAGCAATGCGACGCAAGCCAGCCCACGCTTGCTCCGCAAAGAGATGCTCCGCTACAAGCGAAGTCGTGAGACCGGAGAGGCGCCGTCGCTGCGTTTTCCGGACGACTACGTTCAGTTCGACGTGCGGCAGTTCGGGCGCGCGGTGTTCGACGGACGCTACAAGTTTGGCCGCTGGTTCAGCCCGGGCGACCACCATCGACCGGAGAGTTGGTCGACCCTGCTCGCGCGCAACGAGCTCGAGCTCTACGACACGCAGCTCGACCCTGACGAGATGCGAAACCTCGCGGTCGAGCCCGAACTCCACAAAGAAAAGTTGCTCGAGCTCAATGCGAAGCTGAACCGCCTCATCGATGAAGAAGTCGGGCTCGACGATGGCTCGCATATGCCGGGCGACGCGCGCCTGTGGAAGGGGTAGCGCGGTATGATTCGCTCGTTCGACATGGGAATTCTCAAGATGGCGTGGCGCAACCTTTCGCGCCACCGCCGACGCTCCGTCGTGACCATCGCGGCGATGACGCTGGCCCTCTTTGTTTTGATCCTCTACTCCGGGCTTCTCGAAGGATATCTGCGCAACATGGAGGGCAATATCCTTGACTTGGAAGTGGGTGATGTCCAGGTGCACGCAGGTGACTATCTGAATCGGCCCTCGATCTATACCCGCATCGAAGAACCGGATGTAGTTCTCACGGCGCTCGATGGCGCGGGTGTGCTGGCGACCGCGCGCCTGCTCGGAGGCGGTCTCGTCGCCGCGGGAGAATCTTCGGCGGGCGCATCGTTTCGCGGTGTCGACGTCGAGCGCGACGCCCGCGTCAGTCGGATTGGCGAGCATGTGAGCCGGGGAGCTTGGCTCGACCCGGCCGAGCCGAGAGGCGTGGTGTTGGGCCGTCGACTCGCGCGGACGCTCGACGTGGAACCCGGTGATGAGCTCGTTTTCCTGAGCCAGGCTGCGGATGGTTCTACCGCCAACGATTTGTTCGAAGTGCGCGGCGTCCTGCTCGGAGTCGGTGACGCTACGGATCGAGCGGGCGTTTTTCTTACGGAAGGCGCGTTTCGTGAGTTCTTCGTACTGCCGAATGGCGCCCACCAGATCATTTTGCGTCGAAGCGGCGAACAGGTGCTCGAAGACGTTGCCGGTGCGGTTCGCGGTGCCGCCCCGGCGCTCGACGTCAAGACATGGCGTGAGCTTATGCCCACGATGGCCTCGCTCATCGACACTACCAGGGGCATCGTCCAGATCGTCTTTTATGTCGTCTATGTCGTCATCGCGATCCTTGTGTTGAACGCCATGCTGATGGCGGTATTCGAAAGAATCCGAGAATTCGGCGTGTTGAAGGCGATCGGAGTGAGCCCGGGAACGGTTCTTGCGATCATCGTGGTC
>CAMYKY010000161.1 GCA_947259165.1 uncultured Acidobacteriota bacterium
GAGATTTCGACCGACCTGCATCATGAAAGCGCTGTTAGGCCCGGGAGTGATTCCGGCGACGTGAGCTCTGCGCGAAGAGAGCTCGATGACGACGAGCACGTAGTAGGTCACAAGCCTATGGAACGTGGCGACCTCGACGGTGAAAAAGTCGGTGGCAGCCACGGTTTCCCAATGGGCAGTCGGAAAGGTGCGCCACGGCGTCCGCTCACCTCTCTCCGGCGCGGGCTCGATGCCCTGTTCTCGCAGATATTATTTGCGATTGTGCTCCTGGCGACGGTATGGCCGAGATTCGAGAGAGCGCCTCGAATTCGCGTGTACCCCCACGGGGGATTTTAGCTAGGCGCAAGACGAGCTCAGTCATCTCGAGCATGATCCGCGGGCGAGCGGGCCTCTCGCGCCGCGAGCTGTAGTCCCACTCTCTGGCAATCAGTTTTCGGTGCCAGGCCAAGAGCGTCTCGGGCGTGACGATACCGGCGACTTCGGCCAAGAGTTTCCGGCCGAGGGCCTTACCCTTTTACCGCGAGAAGACGCCGCTCGTCATCGGTGAAGCGAAGTTTCCCCCCGCGAAGACGAGCTTTGAGGACTCTGTTCTCCTCGAGCAAATAGACGATAGCGGCCTGTTGGTCGCGCTGGATCCAACCAGCCACGGCGACGATCAACCCGGCTGACGAGGGTCTTGAGCTCGTTCGTATTCTTGGACACGACGGGGAGGCGGTGACGTCGAGCTTCGCGGCGGAAGAGGCGCGGCGGAACCTCACGATCAAGTTCCCGGACGCAGTTGATGCCCTCGACAATTTTTTGGCCGTCGTGGATATCGTGCCCGTGATCTTCAACGACACGTGTCCGATCGAGCTTCCGGAAAAGGACGCTCCGATCTTTCTCTCGGCCGTGGGCGCCGGATGCGCACACCTGAGCTGACCGGCGACCGGAAAGACTTCAGCAAATACATGAACGCTCCCGACAACACGTCGGGCCTCATCATACAAACGGTTGCCGAGCTTCTTGTTGCTACCGATCGCGCAACCCCCTAACTATCAACGCAATTGAGGTCCTTCTCACCTGGTCATGATCCAGAACCAGCAGGCGACGAGCTTTCTCAGCAGCAACTGAATGCCGTCGTCACCAGGTCGGAAGAGCTGAAACGTCTCGACGCGAATCGCTGAGCTCGCTCAAAGAATCGCAAACTCGCCGAGTGATTCGAGCCGGCGGTCGAAAGTGGCGGTCTTCTCACACCCGGCTCGGTCGTTCGCAAGTCCGATCAAATAGTCGGCGAAGTCGGCTCGTCCAAGCCGGTACGCCTCGGTCGCGCGCGCTACCAGGGAGCGACTCTCGAATTCGAAGACGCGGGCATCGAGCATCTTCACTAACGCGGCGGCAATCGTCGGCCGATCGTAACCGTACCGTTTTCCCCGCAACGTCCAGCAGAGCTCGCACACGACAATCGTGTTGATGTATAGACGTTCCCCTTCGTCCTCCGCACCTTGGATGAGCTCGCGGGCGAGCGGCGACTGCTTCGGGTCGTCGTCCGTGAGGTAGCGCACCAGGACATTCGTGTCGATTCCCCTCACGGTTTACCTTTTTGGATCCGCTCGTCGTCTTCCGCGAGAAGCTCCTCGACGGACTCATCCATCTCCTCGACCGTCACGGGCGGATGGCCCGGCCGTTTCAGAAAACCAAATAAATCCATCACCGAGCCCTTGATGGTTCGAAGCCGGACCGTACCGTCGTCCTCGATCGTGAACTCCAATTTGTCACCCTCCTCCAAGTGGAGATGCCTCCGAACTCGTTGCGGAATAGTGACTTGCCCTTTGCTTGTAACCATTGCCGTGGGCATCCTTACCTCGAGTAAGCTCCTTCTCTTGGTAAGGATAACACGAACGCCGCAACTCACGAAAGGCATCCCGCTATAGGAAAAGAGACGAGAAAACGGGCGCAGAGCCTCCCGGCGTCGTGTCCAAAAATACGAACGAGCCCAGGACCCTCGCTAACCGGGGCGTTTCTGATAGACGCGTGTCCGCTTTGATTGGCGAGGCAAGCTAGAATCCTACGTCATGAGCGCGCCGATCCAACCCTGGACACTCCTCGTCGTCGCCATCGCTGGTTGGATCCAGCGGGAGCAACAGGCCGCCATCGTCTACCTGCTAGAGGAGAACAAAGTGCTCAAAGCTCGGCTTCGCGGGAGGAAGCTTCGTCTCACGGATGAAGAGCGGCGGCGGCTTGCGGTAAAGGGTAAGGCGCTCGGCAGGAAACTCTTGGCTGAAGTCGCCGGTATCGTCACACCGGAAACCCTCCTGGCCTGGCACCGAACGCGCCGCCAACACTTGATTGCGGAAGCACCAGCCGGGCAACATCAAGCTCGGCGCCGACAGCGGGGTGAAGATCCTCGACTTCGGTCTCGCCAAGGCATACGAGGGAGAGGCGTCGTCGGGTGGCGACAGCGCGCTCTCACAATCGCCGACGATATCGCGGCAGATGAGCAGGGACCTATGGGAGATTCCGATCGAAGGTGACAGTACACCGGTTTCTCTCCTGGAAGCCTCCGATACGCAGCGATTCGCACAATACTCACCCGACGGACGTTGGATCGCTTACGGTTCCAACGAGCACGACGCGTTTCAAGTGTACGTGCAGCCCTATCCGGCGACCGGAGCTCTATGACAGGTTTCGATTGAAGGCGGCAGCATGCCGCGGCGGCGACGCGACGGCAAGGAATTGTTCTACCGGGCTTCCGATGGCCATCTCATGGCGGTTACCGTACTGAGCGAAGGAAATGGCAGAGCCCCGAGCCGTTCGAGCACGGCACACCACAGCCGCTTTTCGATTCGCTGCCGCGATCGGCCGAGTTCACGTACCAGCCCTCGAACGACGGCCAGAGATTTCTGGTAGCGATGCCGCTCGCGGGCGCCACACCCGTCACCGTCGTCGTGAACTGGCAAGCGTCGGCGGGAAACTGAGCCGCGAACGGTTTGCTCACCGTGCGGACGGAGTGTTAGTCTCCCCGTCTTCGAGGTCGCGTTCGACAACGCGTTCTTCGCTCCGTAGTATCGTTTCCTCTAGATGCGAGCCCTTATTCACGCCAGAACGTTTTCAGGTCATAGGACAGCTGGCGATGATGCTTGATGGACAAGAAAACGATATCGTTGCCTCTCACCAAATACAAAACGAGATAGTCGTCAACGATTAGCTCGCGGATATCGTCGCCCTCCTGGAGCTTCTGTTTCAGCTTCTGCGCCAGGCTTTCCGACTGCGTCGTTTGAATCGAGCGCTCGAGAAATGACCTTCCCGACAGCGGGAAACGACACGCATTTGGCACCACTTCTGCCACAAACCGCTCGAAAAACTTTGCGAAGTACGCCGCGCCATCGGCGCCGAGAAACTCTTGGGTATCCGCTAGGTTGGACGAGAAGTTCTCGGTGAACAGCGGCCGCTTAACGGCCATGCCTCGACTTCAACTTTGCGAGGCTCAGGGTTCTGCCTGCATCGAGATCGTCCAACCCACGGAGGACTTCCTCGAGCAGTGTAAGTTGGATGTGCTCTCTTTCGAGCCGATGGTAGTGGTCGAGCCGCTCGGCGTCGATGAGCGCGGCGCAGCTCTCCCCATTTTTGGTGATGATCTTTTCCGAACCTTCGGTGTGGACTTCGTCGACGAGCTCGGTCAACTTCGCACGCGCACGAGTGAGAGGCACGATGTCTTTGGACGTCAAGCTCATAACTAAGATATTCTAAATTATGTACAGAATAATGTCAATAAAAATGCCTCACACCGGCGACTTCGGCCAAGAGTTTCCGGCCGAGGGCCTTACCCTTTACCGCGTGCCGACGTCGCTCGTCATCGGTGAAGCGAAGTTTCCTCCCGCGAAGACGAGCTTTGAGGACTCTGTTCTCCTCGAGCAAATAGACGATAGCGGCCTGTTGGTCGCGCTGGATCCAACCAGCCACGGCGACGATCAAGCGAACCAAGCGTAGACGCGTCTATCCGAAACGCCCCGGCTGACGAGGGAATTGAGCTCGTTCGTATTTTTGGACACGACGCTCGGCGCAAAGGCGCAGAGACCAAAGAGAACCTCGCTTCCTTCGCGTCTTGGCGCCTTTGCGTTTAAACTTCTTGAGGCAGCATTGGCGGAAAACGGGCTAGCCGAGCACCGGACGGCGCTCGCCCACGCGAGTGGCGCCCTCGAAAGCATGTCCCAGCTCGAGGACGGAGCGCTCACGTCGGTAACGGCCTACGATCTGAAGGCCTACAGGAAGGCCGTCGTCCGTGAAACCGGCCGGTATCGACATAGCGGGAAGCGCAGTGAGGGTGATGAAGAAGCAGCTCTTCATCCAGTCGATGTAGGAGTCCATGGCGACCCCGTCGATCTCTTGCACCCACTCCGTCTCGATGTCGAACGGTACCACCTGAGTGACCGGCATCAATAGAAACTCGTAGCGCTCCATGAACCGACGCACTCGCTCGTAGAGCGCACCGCGGTCGCGCTGGGCGCGCGCGACTTCGGCGCCAGTCAGTGAAAGACCTTTCTCGATATTCCAGACGACCGTGTCCTTCAGAAGCGATCGATGGCGCTCGAGATGGTGCTCGTGAGTCATTGCGTAGCCGTGTGCCCGCAGTGTCTGAAAAATCTCAGACGCGCCTTCGAAGTCGGGATGTGCCGGCTCGAGCTCGCAACCCAGCTCGGTGAAACGCTCGAGCACCCTATCGAAGACGGCAGTGACTTGCTTGTCGACCGGGAAGCTACCGAGGTCACGACTGAATGCGATACGAACGCCCCGGAAATCACGCTCGAGCGGCTCGAGAAAAGACTCCCCCGCAGCCTCGATGGAGAGGGGCGCGCGTGGGTCTGGGCCCGAGAGCACCGACAGCAGGAGCGCCGCGTCCCCCACACGGCGCGCGATCGGGCCGATGACATCGAGTGGACTCCATGGGTCGACGACGCCTGGCCACCGCGGGATCCGACCCGGAGAGGGGCGAAGCCCGACCACGTTGCAAAAACTCGGCGGATTACGCACCGAGCCACCGAGGTCACTGCCATCCGCCAACGGCACCATCCCGCAAGCGACGGCCACGGCCGCACCACCGCTGCTGCCGCCGCACGTTTTGTCGAGATCATACGGATTACGGGTTCGCCCGAAGATCGGGTTGAAGGTTTGCGAGCCCGCACCAAACTCGGGCGTGTTGGTCTTGCCGATTACAATGGCGCCTGCGGCGCGCAAGCGCTCGACGTGAAGCGCATCGACTTCGGGAACAAAGTCTTTGTAGATCGGCGAGCCGAACGTTGTGCGCATCCCTCGGGTGAGCTCGAGGTCCTTGATCGCAACCGGGAGCCCATGAAGCGCGCCCATCGCTTTCGAGAGCGCATCGAGCTCGCGCGCTCTAGAGCGCGCACCTTCCTCATCGAGCGTCACGATCGCATTTACTCTGGGATTCACTCGCTCAATCGTCCGAAGATGCGCCTCGAGCACTTCGCTGGCCGAAATCTCCCGTGCCCGCAGCCGCCGCCCCAAATCCGTCGCGGAAAGAAAACATAGTTCGGTCACGGCGCTACCGTAGATCACTTCCACCCCCGTCTCCACTCCCGTTCCCGGCCCGTTCCCGGCCCGTTCCCGTTCCCGCCTAAACTGGAGACTGACCCCCGATCATGGTAAACCTGACCCATGAGATTCCTCATCGTCGCAGCCCTTCTACTCCCAACTCAGTCCGACAAATCCGCTGAACTGGCCGAGCTCCGATCTCGTGCAACCACCATCGTCGAGCAAGAGGCGTCGGAAGAAATCACCGACGAGGAAGCACGGCGGCAGGTCCAGCTCCTGCTCGAGGACTTCGCAGCTTGGACTGAAGCACACGACGCCCGCCCCGAGATTCGCAGCCGGACGCACGCGGTCGAAAACGTCGACCCCGCGGACCCGCTCACCGTCAATCGATGTGCGCTGTTTTATGACGAGAATCGGGAAGAGCTTTGCCTTATCGATCTAGAGCGCTCCGAGCTTTGGGGCGGAACGGTCCTCTTTTGCCGCTACTTTTGCGAGTAGCGCTCGATGGCGGACTCCGCTCTCCACGTCGTCCTGGTAGAGCCAGAGATCCATTGGAACACCGGCAACGCCGGAAGGACAGTGCTCGCAGCCGGCGCAAACCTACACCTCGTAGAACCGCTGGGGTTCAAAATCGACGCCAAGCAAGTACGCCGCGCCGGCCTCGACTATTGGGCTCGGGTACCGGTGACGCTTTGGCCCAATTGGTCTGTGCTCGAGAACGAGCTGCCTTCGATGGGAGAAACGTTTTTCGTCTCGCCTGAGGCAAAACGCACGCTTTGGGACGCGAAGTTTCCATCACGATCCGTTCTTGTTTTCGGCCGCGAGACAAAAGGACTCCCGACGTCACTGCGCGAACGTCATCGGGACCGGTTGATCTCGATCCCGATGAAAGACCCAGTACTCCGCTCGCTCAACCTCTCGACCGCCGTGGGCATCGTTCTCTACGAAGTGCTCCGGCAACAAGCCGCCGGTTCGGGTTAAGATCCGCGTATGCCCGAACAGCGAGACTCGTACTTCGCTACGAGCTCGGGTAAATCGCTGAAGGACGAGTACACGGCGGAAGATCGTGGCGACTGGAAACCCGAAGAGTCTCTCGGTCGAGCGGGTGAGCCACCTTTCACCCGGGGTAATCACGCGTCCGGTTATCGCGGTCGACTGTGGACGATGCGCCAGTACGCGGGCTACGCGACGGCCGCCGAATCGAATCGCCGCTACCGCTACCTGCTCGACCAGGGCCAAAGTGGCCTCTCGGTCGCGTTCGACCTGCCGACTCAGATCGGCTTCGACTCGGACCATGCCTTGTCGGGAGGCGAGGTCGGTCGTGTCGGCGTTGCCATCGATTCCCTCGACGATATGGAGACGCTCTTCGACGGTATTCCGCTCGAGCGAGTCTCCACCTCGATGACGATCAACGCGACCGCGAGTATCCTGCTGGCGCTCTACGTGGCCGTCGGACGCCGTCAGGGCGTCGCTGACGAGAGATTGTCCGGCACGGTTCAAAACGACATTCTCAAGGAGTACATCGCTCGCGGGACGTACATTTATCCTCCCGGGCCGTCGATGCGGATCACGACCGACGTCATCGCCTTTTGTCAGGACGAGCTGCCACGGTTCAACCCGATTAGTATCAGCGGTTACCACATTCGCGAGGCAGGCTCGACGGCAGCGCAAGAGCTCGCGTTCACGCTCGCTAACGGGCTGGCGTACGTCGAAGCCGCGGTCAGCGCGGGACTCGACGTCGACGAGTTCGGAACGCGGTTGTCGTTTTTTTTCAACTCGCATCGCAATTTTCTCGAGGAGATCGCGAAGTTTCGCGCCGCGAGACGTCTTTGGGGAGAGCTTCTCCGCGAACGCCACAGCTCGAAAAATCCGCGGGCCCAAATGCTGCGCTTCCACACCCAGACCGCGGGCTCGACGCTGACAGCGCAACAGCCCAATGTCAATGTGGTCCGTACGACGCTTCAAGCACTCGCCGCCGTGCTCGGTGGGACCCAATCGCTACACTGCAACGCGCTCGACGAAGCGCTCGGCCTGCCGACGGAAGAAACCGCGGAGCTCGCGCTCCGCACGCAACAAGTCGTCGCGTACGAGAGCGGAGTTCCCGCGACGCTCGATCCCTTTGGCGGCTCCTACGCAATGGAGTCGATGACGGACACGATCGAGCAGGAGGCGAAAGCGATTCTCGCCGAGATCGACCGACGCGGCGGAGCCCTCCAGGCCATCGAGGCCGATTGGCCGCAGTCAGAGATCCGGGAAGCCGCGTATCGTTTCCAGAAGAACCTGGAAGCCAGCGATGTGCTCGTCGTCGGCGTCAATGCTTTCGAAAAGGACGAGAAAGTACCTGTGGAGGTGTTCAAGGTCGACGCGACCATCGAAGCCGACCAGATCGCACGCCTCAAAGCCGTGCGCACCCGACGGGACTCGACGGCGGTGACGAAAGCGTTGGAGACGATCACGCGGGCTGCGAGCAATGACACGAACTTGATGCCACCGATTCTCGATGCCGTCTCAGCCTACGTGACGCTAGGCGAGATCTCTGATTGCCTCCGCAACGTATTCGGCGAGTACCGATCCACCTAGAGCGAGCTGACCTCGATGACAAAACCGCTTCTCGAGATTCAAGGTTTGACGGCATCGCTCGCGACCGACACCGGAACGATCTACCCGGTCAGCGACGTCTCACTCCATATCGACGCTGGAGAGACGCTGGCGGTTGTCGGCGAGTCAGGCTCGGGGAAATCGATGCTCGCGTTTTCGATCATGCGACTACTACCGCGTTCGGCCCGATTCGAGGGGGGTCGCATCGTGTGGAAAGACCGCGACCTGCTGCAAACCGATGCCGAGTCGCTACGGCGTATCCGCGGCAACGAGATAGCCCTCGTCTTTCAGGAAGCGGGTTCCGCCCTCAACCCGGTGCGCACCGTTGGGAGTCAGTTGATGGAGCCGCTCAGGACGCACCTCGGCTTGTCGAAGAAGGACGCGCGCGACCGGGCGGTCGAGCTTCTCCGCGAAGTGCAGATTCCTGACCCCGAAACCCGTGTCTCGAACTATCCCCACGAGATGAGTGGGGGCATGAAGCAGCGCGTGCTCATCGCGATGGCGATCGCCTGCGACCCGGAGCTCGTCATTGCCGACGAGCCGACCACTGCTCTCGACGCAACACTGCAGGCGCACATCCTCGAGCTTTTGGGGCGGCTCAAAGAGAACCGGAACCTGTCACTCATTCTCATCACCCACGATCTCAGTCTGGTCAAAGACAATGCAGATCGTGTGGCGGTGATGTACGCGGGGCGTCTCGTCGAAGTCGGACCCTCCGAGCGTATTCTGTCGAGCCCCGGCCACCCCTATACCGCCGGTCTTTGGGAGTCACTCCCCAAACCACGCGGCAGTGAACCGGGAAAATCGAAGCTTCACGCGATGACGGGCACGGTACCGCACCTTTCACACCTTCCGCCGGGTTGCGCTTTCGGTGACCGCTGCCCCGAGCGGTTCGACCCATGCGATCAGGACGTCCCGACCCTGCAAAACGTGAACGGTGACCCAGCTCATCGCACGGCTTGCTACATGAACGCCGCGGCGCTCGACGCGACGACGACGAGCGTATGAGCCTCGAAGAGCGGGACGACTCGCACGTTCTCGTTGCGGCTCGCGACTTGTCGAAAGTGTTCCCGGCTCGGCACGGACTTTTCGGACATCATGCAGCAGACGTCCGCGCGGTCGACCGGGTCAGCCTCGACGTCTACCGAGGCGAAACCCTTGCTCTGGTTGGCGAGTCGGGTTCGGGAAAGAGCACGCTCGGCCGCATGTTGCTACGACTCATCGAACCGAGCGCTGGAAACGTCGAGTTCGACGGGGTCGACCTGATGTCCGTGAGCGGCGAGTCGCTCCGCAAGCTCCGGCGTCGTATGCAGATCATCTTTCAAGACCCTTACAGCTCTTTGAACCCAACCATGACCGTGCGCGCCGTCGTCCGCGAGCCATTGACGATCCATCGCCTCGGCAGTGGCGCCGAACGCAACGAGCGCACGATGGAGCTGTTGCGGCTGGTCGGGCTCAAGCAAGAGCTCGCCGGACGCTATCCCCATGAGCTGAGTGGGGGTGAGCGCCAACGAGTCGGGATCGCCCGCGCTCTCGCCCTCGAGCCGGATTTCCTCGTCGCTGACGAGCCCGTCACCGCACTCGACGTCTCCGTCCAAGCGCAAATCCTGAACCTGATGTTGAGCCTCCAAGAAGACCTCGGGCTAACGTATCTTTTCGTCGCCCACGACCTCCGCGTCGTTGAGCACGTAGCGGACCGCGTCGCCGTCATGCACCGCGGCAGAATCGTGGAACTGAAGTCTCGCGTGGATCTATTCAAAAAGCCCCAGCACCAGCACACGCGCGAGTTGCTCGCGTCGATTCCATAGCGCGGTCGTCTTCCAGACGCAGCGAAGTTCTAGAAACGGCGACAGCGCCCCCTCACCCGGCGAGCTATCGCTCGCCGACCTCGCCCCCGGAGGGGAG
>CAMYKY010000162.1 GCA_947259165.1 uncultured Acidobacteriota bacterium
GACGCGCAGCGAATGCAATCGAGCCTCGACGGGATCGACGGCACGCAAACCCACGTCCCACAGGGCGGCGTTGTCTGGGTGTTCGCCCTGCGAGACTAGATTTCGACGAGCCTATTTGCGGAACGTCACTGTGGACGTCGTCGCAACAACGTCGTTTTCGTCCATAGACCTCTCCCCCGAATGGGGGAGAGGACGGCTCGCAAAGCGAGCCCGGTGAGGGGGCACCGCCCGAAGGCTCCACAACGCCGAACCGCGCGAACAAGATCCCCACGCGTTCACTCCTACCTCGAAAGAAGAAGAGCCGCCAGGCGACGTTGTTCAGGTCTGTGTCTAGTGCGCAAGACCACGACAGGCTCGACCTCGACGAGAGCTTAACCAAGCAGAGCTCTAGTCGATTCGCTTTTGGAGAGCGGCGAGCCAGCGGGAGTAGGCGTCTTCGTAGGCGGAGCGGCGTTCGGGGGCGGGCTCGAAAGTGGCCTCACGCTCGAGACTTTCGAAAGCTTCGGCGAGCGATGCGTACGCTCCGGCGCCGATCGCAGCTCCACGGGCGGCGCCCTCGGCGCCGTCGGTGCGGTAGAGCTCGAGACTGACGCCGGTCGCTCCGGTCAGTGCGTCTCGGAACAGCGGGCTCAGGAACATGTTCGCCCCGCCGGCCCGGATGATGCTCGGACGCATCCCCAGCTCGCCCAACACGTCCATCCCGTAGCGAAACGAGAAAGCAACGCCCTCTTGAAAGGCTCGCGCGAGATGGGCGCCATCGTGGGTATTGAAGTTCAGAGAGTCGATCGAGGCACCCAGGTCACGGTTGCCAAGCATCCGCTCGGCCCCGTTACCGAACGGAAGCGCCACGAGGCCCTCCGCTCCCACGGGGACTTGTTCGGCCCTCTCGTTCATCTCGTCGTAGCTCACGCCCAGGGCGTCCCGCGCCCACCGATTTGAGCTGCCTGCTCCGTTGATACACAGCAAGATGCCCAAACGGGTGGATTCTTCATCGTGATTCACGTGAGCAAAGCTGTTGACGCGTGAGCGTGGGTCCGCGCGGACCACGTCGCTGACGCCGTAGACGACGCCCGAGGTGCCAGCGGTGGCCGCAATCTCACCAGGCTCGAGCACATTGAGCGACAACGCATTGTTGGGCTGGTCGCCGGCGCGATAGGTGACCGGAGTCCCCGGATGCAGTCCCAGCTCCCGGGCAGCAGCGTCGTGGAGTCGCCCCTGCTCGCCGAAGGTTGGGACGATCTCCGGAAGTGCTTCCGACGGGATCCCGTAGTGCTCCAGCAAGAACGTCGCGACACGACCGGTCGAAAAATCCCACAGCATCCCCTCGGAAAGGCCCGAGGTCGTCGTCGCGATGCGACCGGTAAGACGAAACGCAAAGTAGTCGCCGGGCAGCATGAGCTTGTTCACCCGTGCGAAAACTTCGGGCTCGTTTTGCTTCACCCAGGCGAGCTTGGAGGCGGTGAAGTTCGCGGGTGAGTTGAGCAACGTGTCGAGACACCGCTTTTGGCCAAGAGCTTCGAACGCTTGCTCGCCCACGTCGACGGCACGGCTGTCGCACCAGATAATTGCCGGTCGGACGGGGGTCCCCTCCTCGTCGACGCGCCGATGCCGCCAATATCCGACGGTCGCACACCGGCGCTTTCGACGAGCCTGCCGGTCGCCAACTTCGCCGCCTCCCACCAACTCTCCGGCTGCTGTTCTGCCCAGCCAGGCTTCGGTGCGTGAATAGTCATTTCACGGTCCGGGTAGCTACTTCGCGCAACCGCCCGACCTTGGTCGCCGTCGAACAAGCACGCTTTGACCGATGAGCTACCCAGGTCGTACCCGAGATAAATCATGGCCTGTGAGACTAACATACGGGTCATGCACAACCCGATCGAGCGTTTGATCTCTGAGAAAGGCTACGTCCTTCTCGACGGCGCGCTCGCCACCGAGCTCGAGCGGCATGGGGCGGACCTGGACGACCCGCTCTGGTCGGCCAAGCTGCTGCTCGAAGCGCCCGAGGCCATCCAGGCAGTCAACGTCGATTATTTGCAGGCTGGAGCGGACATCGCGACCACGGCCACGTACCAGGCCACCTACGAGGGTCTCGCGGGGCGGGGCCTCGACGAAGACGACGCGAGCCAATTGCTACGCGTTGCAGTCGACATTGCTCGCCAGGCATGCGACCAACACGGCCGGGGTCTCGTGGTCGCGTCTATCGGGTGCTACGGCGCTTTTTTGCACGACGGCTCGGAGTACCGCGGCGACTACGGTCTCAGCCGCCACGCGCTCATGGATTTCCACCGCAAGCGGCTCCAAATTTTGATCGAAGCGGCGCCGGACCTCGTTGCCTTCGAGACGATCCCCTGCCTCGTCGAGGCCGAAGCGATCGTGGCGCTATTGGACGAGGTTCCCCGCCTCCCCGCGTGGATCAGCTTCAGTTGTCGCAACGGGAGCGAGGTCAGCCACGGCGAGTCCTTCGCTGATTGCGTCAGCATCGCCGACGCGTCGCCCCACGTCGTCGCGGTCGGCGTGAACTGCACGCCACCGCAGCATGTCTCTTCGCTACTCCGCTACGCTGCAGGCAGAACCCGAAAGCCGCTCGCCGTATACCCCAACAGCGGGGAGGGATGGGACGCGGCAGGTCATCGCTGGATACCCGCCGAGGAGGAGTGCTTGCTCGTCGACCACGTTGAAGAATGGTTCGCGCTCGGCGCCCGCCTCCTCGGCGGTTGCTGTCGCACGACCCCGGAGACCATCCGCGCGATGAACGCGAGGCTGACAGCTCGCGGCCGATGAGTCGACGACGACATCAAGCGAATACGTTGTACCTCACGATGCACCATAACGCGCGAACGCCGTCCTTCCAGCCTATCTTCTTGCCTTCAGCGTAGGTTCGTCCCGAGTAGGAGATGCCGACTTCGAAGATCCGGCAGCCGCTGCGAGCAAGTTTCGCCGTGACCTCAGGCTCGAAGCCGAAACGGTTCTCCTTGATATCGATACCTTGGATGATCTCGCGGCGAAACGCCTTGTAGCAGGTTTCCATATCGGTGAGGTTCAAGTTCGTAAACATGTTGGACGCAAGCGTCAGCATCTTGTTCGCTGCGTAGTGCCAGAAATAGAGCACGCGATGCGACTGGCCACCGGCAAAGCGAGACCCGAAGACGGCGTCGGCTTTGCCCTCTAGAATCGGTGCCAGAAGCTTCGGGTACTCCCGCGGGTCGTACTCGAGGTCCGCGTCCTGGACAATGATGATGTCGCCCTTCGCGCGGGCGAAACCAGTCCGCAGCGCGGCCCCCTTGCCTAAGTTCCGCTCGTGGTAGGCGACGTCGATGACACCCTTGTCCGAGAGAGGGCCTAGCTTTTCCCGGGTCCCGTCGGTCGAAAAATCGTCGACGACAATGATCTCTTGATCGTCGATCGCACTGGCCGAGACGGCTTCGACAAGGGACGCGATCGTTTCGACTTCGTTATAGCAAGGGATGACCACGGAGAGCGTGGGCAACGAGGCACCTCCCGACTCGTAAAAACCCGTAACTATAACAGGGATACGACGTGGGGGCTGGAGCTTAGCAAGCCCTACTTACTGAATCGGCGAATGCGGTCCAAATAGGACTTCGAGACCCGTTCTTCGTCCAGCCCGAGGCAACACGCTAGCTGCCGGGTGAAATTTCGCAAATACACCGATGCCGGAAGGCGGTCGACCCGCTCTTGCTCGATGTACTCGAGGATGGAGCGACCAATCTTGGTCTCCTCGGAAATCGTCGACAGCTCGAGACCCATCGCCTCTCGCGCCTTGCGGAGAAACTCCCCGCTCGCCTCCTCGGAAGGTTTCAACTGGATGGGGCACTGGCGCGGCTCTTTTCGAGTGGGCGCCGTAGCGACCGGCTCCGGCTCGTGGCTCCCGTCGAGCCGCTCGCCTTCGTCGACGAGCGCGTCCACGGCAACTTTGGGGAGTGCGCTCTCTTCCGCATCCTCATCCCTGAGAGCTCGCATCGGCTCATCGGCGATGCCGAGACGAACGTTGTAAAGGCGTCGGCTTTCTTCGGCAATCAGCGTCTGGTAAGCCTCGGCGATGCGATCAAACGTACGCCTTCGCTCATGGTCGGACAAGATCGATCCCGACACCAACGCGTCGTGGCTGTAGATATCTCGAGCAACTTCGTAGGCCGACTGAATCTCGTCCGAGCTGGCCGTGTAGGAAACCTCCAGGACCTGGTAGTGGTCCTGCTCGCCCAAACGGCGAAACATCAGCTCTCCTCCGCAAGTCGCGGGAACTTGGGCCGGGATAGAAGCAACTCTGCCACGTCTTGAAGCGCGGTTCCCGCCAGAGAATCGGGGAAGTCCAACATGAACGGCCGGCGCTTACGATTAGCCTTCCAAACGCTCTCGTCGAAATGAATGGCGCCAATGGCATCGATGTCGATGCCGAGGTGACGGCGACAGACCGCAGCCATCGAGCCACCCAACTTCTCGTCTTCGGGATAACGCACCTGATTGATCAGCAGTCGAGGACGAAACTGAAGGGCTTGTTCCTTCAGGTACTGCCCCGTTGCCGCATCCAGCTGCTCGACCGCTTCGAGCAGATCGAACGGTGTCCGAATCCCGTCGTTGTTCTTCTGGTCCATCGCTTGCTCGACGACCTTTCGGGCAGGGCTCGCTTTGAGTGCACGCCAAAGATGGCGATAGAAACTCATTTTGAGAAAGCGGTACGCGTTTTCGATCGAGCTCGGCTCGGGAATCACGACGAGAAGACCTTGTTCGGCGATCAGGAAGAAATCCACGATGTTGAACGAGATTCCAGCTCCGATATCGAGAAGAATATAGTCCGCGTCGACCGTCGCAATCCGGGACAAGAGCCGAGTCTTCTGAAAATACTTCAAGTTGGACGCCGTCAAGTGATCGTGGGCGCCACTGATGAGTCCCAGGTTCTTGACCCCGGTCTCCAAAACGACGTCTTCAATCGACTCCACGCGCCGGGCGATGAAATCGGAGAGCGTTCGCGCTGGCGTGGACAGCCCGAGACAAGTATGCAGGTTGGCCCCGCCGAGATCAGCATCGATCACGACGACTCTCTTGCCGTGCCGGGCAAGCGCTATGCCCAAACTGCTCGTGACCAGGCTCTTCCCCACTCCGCCTTTACCACCGCCGACGGCAATGATGCGACCGCGTGCAGGCTCAGTCTTCGTGCGAGGTGAGGCCGCGTTCGTGACGACGGGAACGGCTGGGGCGCTCGATGCCGATTCGGCATACACCGCCGCAACTCCCGCTACCTTGATCTCGACGCCACTCGTCCAAGAGGCGGACGGAGCGTCGACTGAAGAGACCCGCGCTTTGGGATCCGAGTCCACGGTTAACTTCCCCTTTTTGGTTGCTTTATACGGCCAGGATGCCAGCGTCCGAAGGGATGAAAGATTATGAAACCTCCAACGATAGAAATGATTAGGAAGTGTTTTTTATAAGAGGCTGGACAAGAGCCCTTAATAACATGTTATCGAAGGCTACCGAGGTGTGTCAAGTCGCCACAGAATTGTAGGGATTCAACCCTCGGGGCACTCGCTTCGCCTCAGCGATACTATTGAGAGGGAGCGCCCACGTCACCCATTCTGACAAGCGCAGGGATGGGGATCCCGTTGAGACTCGCAGGCGCATAAGTCGCTTTGACGAGCGACAGCATCGCCAGTGGCGACGACCCGCTACTCTGGGCTCCGATTTGAGCCGCGACGACCTTTCCTTCATGGTCGATGAGCACGGAAAAGCCATCACCGACCGAACCTCGTCGCGAGGCCATCGCTTTCG
This sequence comes from uncultured Acidobacteriota bacterium, assembly GCA_947259165.1. Classification (GTDB taxonomy): domain Bacteria; phylum Acidobacteriota; class Vicinamibacteria; order Marinacidobacterales; family SMYC01; genus CAMYKY01. The sequence goes on from CAMYKY010000162.1 coordinate 5,782, forward strand.
GGGGGGGTACTGTGAACCTGATGACCCGAGGAGGAAGGTACTCTCCGGACTGCACGTCGAGAGCCTCGCGCAACGCGATGAAAAACGGCCCGAAGTCGTGAAGAAGGTAGTCGAAATCCGTTTCGAATGCGACGCGGAACTGCTCGCGAGAACGCTCGCTCTCGTCCTGGAGTGCGTAGAGATAACCGAGATGAAGGTGCGCTTCCGCATCGCCCGTTACCATCTGCGCGAGGGCTTCGTACAGGTTTTGAGCGTCCTCGAGATTTCCTTCGTAGGCGTGTGCCCGGGCGAGTAATCGAAGGGCGCGAGTCTCGTTGGCGTCGAGCAGCAAAACTTCGCCCAACGCCTGGATCGCTTCATTGTAGAGGCCTTCACCGAGCAAAGCCTCTCCCACGAGAAGTTCGACCGCGCTGCGCTCCTGGTCCGAGGCCGGCATGAAGGTTTCAAGCCATGTGATGGCCTGCCGATATTTGCCGTCCCCGATGTAGTCCCGTGCCTGTTGGATTGGATTATCGAGGCCGACGACACGCTCGAGCGGCCCGGGGCGTCGGCTGGGTTTCAACATGAAGTGACGTGCCGGCACAATCCCCTCGCGTTCGAGACTCCCGATCAACGTCGGGTGCATCGTCGTAAGACGGGCGAGGGCCTCGTCGAAATCGTCGAAGACCCTGAGCTGATGCCCCTGATACACCATCCCCTCGAAAGGGTTGTCGGCTCGGATGGTGCCGATGTAAACGGGGCGATTCTCCGGAACCAAAATGATTGCCGTTTTCGCATCGCCGGCCTTCGGTTTCACCGCGAAACGCTGGCGAATCGGGCGGTGACGAGCCGGACGCATCGGCCCCGGGATTCGAGGAAAGTAGACGGCTTCGAAGGCGATCAGGTCATAAACCCCGGGCGGGATCCCCTCGACGATCGTGCCCAGACCGTCGCCGATGGTGAGCTCTTCTTCCTCGCCCGTGTTGACCTCGCGCAGCAGCACCCGTCGCGAGCGGAATTGTGTGCTGTCGAACTTGCCAACAAACCGACCAATGACGAGGGACTTGCCGTCCGATACGAGGTCGCCCCACGCGACGTCGTCGTCGGGAGTGTCCGCAGCGACCGCTAGATGCGATAGGGCCAAAACAGCAAGAACAACGGCCAATCTCCGCAAAGGCAATCTCCTGATGCTCGCAAGCGTTCTTGGTCCATACAACCAAGTTTTGAGAGAAGTCACGATCATACTACAACTATTTGGCACGAGTGTGAACGGCGCAACACATTACTGATCCGCGCGCACTCTGCCTGTTTTCCGCCACGAGGGCCGGGCCCGCGGTGGGCTCTTCGTCGGCCACGCTTGCTAGCGTCGTCGGAGCGTTCGAAGCTGAGTCAGTGTTTCGGTAGCTTTTTGTGCTACCGGGTCGCTGGTGTCGGTGAACATAGGGACAGCGGTGTCGAGCGCGCTCTGGGCCAGCATGTACTCTTGCTTGTCGAAGTGGCGAAGACCGATACGCGCATGTACGAGCGCCATTTCCTGCTGGATCGACAGATCATCCTGCCGGAACATTTGTGCGAGCTCGAATTGGTCGAGCGCTTCATCGAGACGATCGGCCGGTCCTGCCAGAAATTTACCGTAGGCTAGGTAGTAGTCGGGTGCCGTCTCTGGCACTACCGCCGCCGCTTCAGCCGCCGCCCGGTAAGCCTGCTCCGCCGATTCGAGCTGACCGGTGCGCTGGAGAAACAGCCCGTAGTGGTGCTGAGCTTCCGGGAGCTTGGGATCGATCATCACCGCCTGCTCGTACGCTCCGAGCGCAATGACATAGGGGTCCTCGGGCTCGCCAGCGGTTCCTCTCCGGCTCCTGGCGGGAACGCGACGACTGTACAGGTCTCCGATCCCTATATTGGATGGAGCGTGCCGGGGGTTGATCGATAGTGCACGACGAAAG
>CAMYKY010000163.1 GCA_947259165.1 uncultured Acidobacteriota bacterium
TCGTGCCGTAGCGCTCCGCCATCTTCCGAAGGTGCTCGGGATCGAAGCGGTTGCTCCGCAGCGCGCGCTCGAGAGCGGAGGCAAGCGCGTCGCGTGAGGCCCCGGCTTGCTCGGCATGCTCGAGGAGATCGACGATGAACCATTCCGGGGTAGGTTTTCTCGGAAACGCGACCCGCCTGAAGCGAAACCGCCGTCCGCCGAACGCGAACGAGCCCGTGCGCTTCGTGTTGTAGACGAGACGCTCGGCAGAAACGGCGGTCGTGCCGAGTCCGAGGGCGTTCCAACATTCCGGTCCCGTGAATAAGAAGGGCGAGCCGTCGAGAAACGCCCGGACCACGTCCTTGTCGTCGGGCGGAACGACGCCAAACCGGCTCCGCGTCGGGCTGGCGAACAAACCATGGGCGAGGCGCACGAGCTGGCCCTCGCGAACGAGACGTCTCGCCGTTCGGGGCGCATTGGCCCCGAGGCGCGCGAGCTCCCGCGTCCTGTAGACCCGGCCCGGCTTCAAGATTCGTTTCGTCGCAGCTTTCATAGTGTACTAATTATACCGGAAATAACATACATTCTCAAGAACAGCGATCGATGAGCCGGGATGCGGTTCTATTGGTGCTTTTCGCAAGCAAGTTCAATGAGCTGAACGCAGAGATCTCCCCCGACGGCAACCGGATCGCATTCGACTCGAGCGCCTCGGGACAGTTCGAGATCTACGTCCGACCATTCCCCGACGTGGACGAGGGAGCCCACCAAGCTCATCCTCGTCCAAAACTGGTTCGAAGAGTTGAAGCGAGCAGCGACCATAGCCCTGAGATTACTATTGCGCCCGAGAAGAAGATCGTCTGACCGACGGTAGAAAGCACTGCCATCGCCATCGTCTTCGCTTCCCGATCGGGCGGGACGATCCCCTCGTTCCGCTGCGCTAACATGGCATCGTCATGAACGCCTCGAAAGTGCTGATCGCTGCGGCGCTCGCCGTCTCCTGGTGCTGCCAAAGCCGGGCGGAGTCGAACCGCTATGAGATCGATCCCGAGCATCTCACCATTGGGTTTCTAGTCGAGCACGTCGGCTTCGCCAAAGTCTTCGGCTTTTTCCGCGAGGCGTCGGGGAGTTTCACCTTCGACGAGGACACCGGCGAGATCGCGGACGTGCGCGTCGTTGTGCGGACCACGAGTGTGTTCACCAACGTTGAGGCGCGCGACCGTCATCTTCGCAGCCCCGACTTTCTCGACGTGGAGAGCCATCCCGAGATGATCTTCGAAGCCGACGGCACGACGCTCGTCGATCGGAAAGGCCCGCTCGACGGCCGGCTCACGCTTCGCGGAACGACCCACCCCGTCAGCTTGTCCGTGACGTGGAACAAGAGCGCCGTGTCACCGCTTCCGGGGAGCCCCTACGTCGCCGGGATGTCGGCGCGCGGAAGTTTCGAGCGCAGCGACTTCGGGTTGTCCTACGGCGTCGCGGACGGCCTCGTCGGCGACGAGGTCGAGCTCGTCATCGAGCTCGAAGCGCAGCGTCAGTAAGCTCCACCGTTGTCACCTGCCCGTCGAGCCACGACCCCGTCCGACGGTTTCAGTGAAAGACTGGCTAATGCTAACCCTCCGCAGCCACCAACCAGACAGCCATGCGAACGAGTCTTTTCGCTGTCGCCAAGTCGTCCAGAACGAGAACTCTGGTCATGTGGTTGTGTGTCCTGTTAGCCGTTTTATCAGCACCGTCGGCGCGTGCTCAGGCGTTTACCGGATTCGACGATTTTGTCGCGAAATACCAAGCGACACCGGCGAGCGCGCGCGGCAATCTCACGAAATCGTTCATCGATTGGCCAACTGCCAGTGATTGCTCGGAACAAGTGCCAGGCACCTATTTCACGGCGATCCGGCCAGCCGTGTTGGGCTTCGGCTCACCGTGCGACGAGTGCTCGAGGCTTTGAGCACCTACGATTCTCGCGAGGAGATTCGCGCGGATTACCCGGACCTCGAGGATGAAGACATTCGTCAAGCGCTCGCCTATGCCGCCGCCATGTTGGCCGACGAGACCGTAGACGTTCCGACGATGTCATGAAATTCCCCCCCGATCAGGGAGTTCCGGCCCGGCCGCGGCGCTTTTTCGTGAAGGCGGATGAGCGCAGTTCATACTTCCTAGGTCGGCCTCACTACGGCGGACGACAGTGACATCCTGAAGTCGTGCCTCGAGAACGAGGCTGTCGTCGTCACAGCTCGACGCTGACTTTCATGCGAGTATCGCGCTCTCTCGCCGGACATCCCCATCCGCCATAGGGTTCAGAATCCAGGGACTCAAGGGGCCCGGAGTGGCTCGAATCGTCGCTGGCCTGGAGCAAGCTCACGCTCGGGAGCTCCAATCCGGCGCTCTGATGACCGTCGGCGAGCTGCATCCTTGCGAGCGAGGGTGCACTGAACGTCTCCACGTCCCTCATAGATAACGAAGGTGTGGATCTCGTCGACCGAACCGTAGTTAAGAACGACTAGGTGAGCCCTTGGTTCGACGAACGCTAACCATCGCCTTGCAGCCAGAGCCAAAGACGTTCGGGCGTTGCGCGACGAACAATTGGGTAGCACCTCTGGGCTCCCGGACGAGAATTCGTCCTCCGTGAGCGGAGCAGAAAATCCCGTTGCCGAGGGAGGTCTGAGCAACCAGATCTCGTCTTCTCTTAGTGAAGGATAACGAGATGAGAAAGATCTACTTGCTCCGCGGCCGAAGCCTACCTAGAGCACGTGTTTGTGCCGGCTCACTCCTGTTACAATATAATAGAACAACGTAGTATCCCGGTGCCGTACTATTTCTTCATCTGGGACACGGAAAATGAACGACACATCGAAGCGCATGGCGTCACGAAGGACGAGTTCGAGGAGGTCGTTTGCGATCCCGACAGCACTGGTGAGAGCCGCAGTACCGGCCGCCCGATTGCTTTCGGGTACACGTCGACAGGGAAGTATCTTGCCTGCGTGTACGATCTTCTCGACCAATCCACCGTCTACCCCATCACCGCGTACCCGGTCAACGAGTAGCGTCAGCACATGGTGAAAAAAGCAAAACGACTGAAGCGCGTGCTCACTCCCGGAGAGCGTCGAAAGTATCGCGACTTGCGCAACGCTATCGAAGCGGAACGAGACGAAATCGTCAGTGAGGGGAGACGACGCAAGCAAGTGCATGACGCGGTGACCGCCGGATTGCGCGAAGCTTTCCAACTCTTGAAAAAAGAGCGCCAGGCCCAAGGTTTGAGCCTCGCTGACATGCAAGAGCGCACCGGCATGAGCCGCTCAGCGCTCTCTCGCCTGGAGAACGACGACTCTGCCAACCCGACGATCGAGACGCTCAGCCGCTACGCCGAAGCTTTGGGCAAACAGCTCGCCATCACGCTGACCGACAGAGCCAGCTAGCTCGGCGCAATTGAAGGTCCAATCCCTGCCGGGGAAGCTAGACGATCCCTCAACGACTGCACTCTAGTCGCGTCGCAGGCGACCAGGCTCCAGGGGCGTCGCTCTCCTCGCGCGTGCGATGCTTGGGACGAAAGCTACGAGGATTGAATCGCGCCCACGCCCAAGCACCTCATGCCTCGAACCCTCTGACCCGCGTCACCGCGCGTGGATGACCAGGGTCACTCCCGTCAGCCCCAGGTGGAAATCCGTGGACCAGCAAGTCTTGATACCTCGTGATTCCATCACATCGAGCCCGGACGCGTCCGTCAGCGTCAGGTTTTGAGCAGAGAATTTTCGGAGCCACTCGGTCGCGGAGTTCTGCTCTCGCTCCGCTACGACTGGGCGCCAGACTACCGCGGCGCGGCCCGCGTGTTCTGCTGCAGGCGAGGCGGCCGGATCATCGCCGGAGGGTTGAAGGGCCGGTCGTGTCACGGTCTCTGCTTCACTTCCACGCGCCACACCACGGCGTCGACGTCTCCTAGATTCTTGGAGGCATGCTCCGAGCCGCCGTTCAGCCAAACTCCGATTCCGCCCGGGATATCGATGACTCGGGGCTCCGCTCCTTCGGAAAAGTCCTCGAGCCTGTAGTCGTTCACCGAAAAGACGTAGCTAGGTAGGTGAGTATGCACCGGCGTCTTGTATCCCGCCGGGTACGTTATCCGCAGCACGCGAACCCGACCGTTCTCAAACGCGACCACATGGTGTTCCGGGTCGGTCTAGGTCGCATCCGATTCGGGAACTTCGATGATCTCTCCGTGCCAGTCTCGAAGCTCTACCGAAATGTTGTCGAGGTCGGCATCGGCCCTCCCGCTATGGGTCGTCGCTTCTCCCCAGGCGATGGACTCCGCTTCCAGGTTCACGGCGACGGACTCGCCCTCGAGCGGCGTGACGACAACACTCGCCGCGTTCAAATAGATGGACACCCGAGCACGGTGCGAGTGCATCGCCCCCTGCACGTTCGCCGGAAGTCTTTCCCGGAGCACGCGGACGTAGTCGTTGTCGAGCTCGAGCGTGAAGTGTTCTGCGTCCACGACGAGGGGGTCGAGAAACGCCACGCTAGTCTCGACGGGGACGGCATCGTCTCTCGCGCGAGAGTCCACCTCGGGTTGTGGTCCCTGACAACTGGTGAACGCGAACGTCGCGTAGATGGCGACAAGAAGCCTCATGGAAGTTGCTCCTATTGGCTCGGATTCGATTGAGCCGAGCAGCGCCGGCTGGAACCGGGGAGCAATCTACCATAACAAGATCGGGCGCATGCAGAAGTTCGAACCCAAAAGCATGCCGAGCTGGCGCTTCTCACACGCTAGTTCTTGTTCTTCGTTCGCTTGTCGTACTCTTCTTGCAGCTCAGGCGACAGCGTCGGATAGACGTCTCCGAACCGATACTTGTTCGTCTTCAACATCTCGCGCTGGAAGTTCTCCTTCGAGACCTTTGCGCCCGCTTGGGCGAGCACTTGCTCGACGAGATGCGGCGGGATGAAGAGCACTCCTGTGTCGTCCGCGATGACGATGTCACCGGGCACGACGGTGGCGCGACCGATCCGCACCGGAACATTCCACTCCGCACCGAGCCACTCCGAGCCCTCGATGTTGTAGTAACGGACGAAGACCGGAAAATCAGAGAAGCTGGGATCCGTCAGCTCACCGCGATCGCGCGTACCACCGTCGACGATAGCCCCACGAAGACCGGCCGTCTTCATTCCCAAGACGCCCATATCACCGAACATGTGGTCGCCGGACGCACCACCGACATCCGCAACGAGAATGTCACCGGGCTTCGCTTCGTCGTGGGCGCGACCATAGAACAGCCGGTTGTAGTCTCCTTCTTCGGCGAGCTCCTCGAGTGCTTCACGCAGATCAGGCCTCGCGGGTAAATACCGCACCGTGAGCGCCCGGCCGACGATCCGTTGGCCGGGCTGCGTCGTCTGAAGCCCGAGGACGAAGTTGTTTTGGTAGTCGCCGAGTGCGTCATAGATCGCCTCGAGTTGAAGCGTTTTCAGCTCGTCGAGCTGGGCGTCGGTGACGTGGACGTTTCGTGAGCTCGCCAACTTCTCCATGAGCGGTGAGGTCGTCGTGTCCTGTGCGAACGTGGCGGCAGGGAAGAGCGACGAAATGAACAAGACCATGATCAGGCGGTGAATCATCGAAAAATCTCCTCCGGATTGAAAGTCGGATGGAATGATACCGGATTCTGACGGATGGAGGCCGTCGAAACGGCGGTCACCGAACCGCGTGCGGAAGGGCGGGAGGCACGATGCCAGCCTCTTGTTCGAGAGGTAGCGAAATCGAGAGCGGATTCTCTCCCTCAAGGCCCAAGAATTACCAAATATCTGACTCCGAGGTTGTCGTGAACACCAAACGGCTGGCACCTTAGCGCCACCGCGACCGGCAGCACCTTAGCGCCACCGCGACCGGCAGCACCTTAGCGCCACCGCGACCGGCA
>CAMYKY010000164.1 GCA_947259165.1 uncultured Acidobacteriota bacterium
CGGGTAGTCGTTTTCGAGCGACCGGATGATCCCGAGGTGGAACAAGACGTCGCGCTGGAGAGCGCGATCGACGACGATACTGCCTTCCGCATCCGGAAGGTACGTACTTCCCGTCGTCAGCAGGTACGGAAAACACACCGCGAGGCAAATCGCCGCAAGGCCCAGAGTCGTTGCACGCGACCAACGCAAGGGTTCAGGGGACCGGAAGGGAACGACGACGGCCGCCAAAGCCAGATTGACGATCAGAATCCAATACAGCGGCGACCAGTCCGACACCAATGTGAGGACGTAGACGAGCGCGGCCATCGGCCCTGCAAGTACCGCTGCCATAACGACGCGCTCTTCGCGGTCACGGCCAATATCGAGAAGTTTGACGACAAGCAGACCTGGCAGGAATTGCGCCAGTAAGAGCGCGGCGAGAGCGCTGAGGGCCAGCACGTAGCTGCTGCCTAGACTCGGAAGAGAGCTTCCTTCGCTTCCATGGGCGTGCCCTTCAACAAGTGCCGTGCCATCTGGAGCGCCATTTTCATCGAATGGTCGGAGTTGTTGTACCAGTAAGCGCCGGTGCGGCCGAGAAGTTTCAAATTCTCGAACGGCTTCACCATACCTGATGCTTTCGCGAAGCTTTCCTTATAGTCGAGATCGTAAATCGGGTACGTATCGCGGACTCGCTCGACATGAACTCCGCCGAAGTCAGACTGAGAACTGACGAGTTTCAGCCGCACGAGGTCGGCTTGGATCTCGGGGATGAGCGCCTCAGGATTTCCCCAGTGGCCTTTGCCTTCGAAGCCGGTAACTTCGACGCAAAGCCCCGCTTTACCTTTCGGCGCCATGTAGTCGGCCATCTCGTTCGTGACGGAAACGCGCGACAAAACCGTGTCCTGCCCGCCGTAGTAGATCCATTGCTGCTGCTGCAAAACGTCGCGATCGATCTCCATATTGTAGAGAATCGTGCTCAAGTAACGGATGGGTGGCGGCTCCTTCCCCAACAGACGGGCAAGTGCTTTCAGGTTGCCGCTCCAGACAAGATGGCCGGGACGCAGACGCCGTCCATCGGCGAGCGCGACCTCGACCACCTTACCGCCATCAGTCTCGATGGAGCGCACGGTGTTGTCGAGAAGGATGTCGCCGCCACGCTCACGAACTTGCCCCGCGATCTTCTCGCAGAACGTTCCGAAGCCTCCGTAGCTGGGATAGAGGAACTTCGTGTCCACCGGGGTCGGCAGCAAAACCGTCCGTACGAGATCGAACAGACTCTCGCTCTTGACCCGCTTGTCGATGACGGCGCGGTTGATCCCAGTCTTGGCCCAGTCGACGTGGACGTCTTCGCACGGTATTTGTAGAAACTTTTCGGTGTAGGGCTTGAAAAAGAGCCGATACAGCGTGTCGCCATATCTCGAGCGGGTGTACTCGGTGAACGAGTTCTCGTCCTTGGGCGCCGAGCGACGCAGCAGATCGAGGCCCGAAGACACCATGACTTTGAACGGAAGCCGGAACAGCGCCCGATGATCGAGCGGCCAGGGGAAGTACCTGCCGAACAGATGCACCGCGCTCGAGCGACCCACGACGATGTGGTCGTCACCAAGAACCGAGAACAGAAAGTCGAGCACCTCCTGATCCTCGGTGTGGAAGCGCTTGGGACCGACGTCGAACCAGAAATCCCCGTAGCGGTACGAGCGCGCGAGCCCGCCCACATGATCGTTGCGCTCAACGACCAGAGCGGAGCGCTTCTCACCGAGCACCGAGTGGGCAAAGCTCAGGCCGGCCACACCGGCGCCTACGACGAGAAAATCCGGGTCACTCATAGGTAAGGCACAATCTAGACTGAAAGCTTCTGTTCAGGCATCGGTCAATCGGGAAGTATACGTTCAAGGCGCGAGCACTTCCAAAACCGCAGTTTCGCCGTGCGAGAAAACGACTCGGAAGCGCTCCTCGGCCTCGAAGAGTGGCCGTACGCGCTCACCGCGTGTTTGAACTTCCTGGGCGCCAATCACGAGGTAGTCGATTCCGAGCTCTCGTGACAGCCGATGCGCTTCGTCAGCGTCCTCGGAGTTGAAGATCGGTCGAACGTGTCGACGCTCGCGGACTCGATACTTTGGGAGGTCGAGCAGGAAGATCGGGAACCCTACCGCCATGCGCCTTTGTCCGAGCGCCGGGATGAGCGCCCATTCCCCGAGCTCTCGCGCTCGGACGTCCCACTGCACAATGGCGTCGGCGGGCGTCTCGTCGCGGATCCAAGCGAGCGCGTCGAGCTCGTCGGAGCGAACGACCGTGGTCCAGGGGAACCCTCCTGGCGAGAGTTGACGATTGGTGACATCGGAGGCGTTGTAGACGTCGAGCAACAGCGTCAAAACCGCCGGCGCGAGGATCGCGGCATGCGCCCAACGCAGCTCTCGCAGCGCGAAAAGACCGAGCGCGACGAGCAAGACGCTACCGGCGCGCCACGCCATCCACACGCCCTCGTACCCCCGAAGATCGAGAACCAGCACCGCGACGAGCGCAAGCGCCGCGAGCAACTGGAGCTCAACGTCAAAAGGCTTGCGGCCGCGCCAACGCCAAACAGCCAGCAGCAACAGCGCTCCGGCATCGAGCATCAGAACCGACGGAAGCTCCAACGGCCTCGGCACCCGCAGCGTCAAGGCACCGCCGACATCACCAAAAAACCCAAGAGCAACATACCAACCCAGGAAAAGAAGCGACGTCGCGGTGGCAACGAACGCCGTCGTCAAAAACGGCACCTCCCGCCGGCGCCGCCACAACACGACAACCATCCAAGGCCCCGCGAGCATCGCTGACACGATGCTCGTTCCCGCCATGCCGCCGAGAAGAACTCCGCACAGCGCGGCGCTCGACACACTCTTCGGCTCACCGCGCACCAGGAGCAAGATCAACATGAGCACCAGGCTGTAGCTGAACAAGTGTTGTGGCGTGTAGAGAAGAGACCGATGCAGTCCATCGAGCGACACGAGCTCGAACACCCACCGAGACAGGGCGTCGACGTTGATATCGGTCCACGGTTCGCTTCGGAAAAGCGCGAAGGCTCCCTCGTAGCCGACGGCGCCGATCACGACGAACGCCGCGACGAAGGCGCGCGGTGGCGACAGGTCGAGTCTGCGCAAAGCGGCAAACAACAAACCCGAAAACAGAAGACCGCTCGCGACATACGTCACGAGCAGCGCACTCTGATTCGTCGCCCACAGGCCGAACGTCGCAGGAAAGGTAAAGAACAACCAATAGTAGCCGAGGGTGCCGCCCGCGTAGAACGGGTTCGTCAGCGGGAACTCACGCTTCTGCAGCTCCGACACCACCGAAAGATGCGTCATCAAGTCGGCACTGAAGTACGCGCGATAGGCAACCCCATCGGCGACGCTCGCTCCGACTCTCGACAGCGGCACAGCGACGATGAGCAGTGCAACGCAACAGGTCGCAACGAGCCAGGGACCACCCGACTCACTCCGAGCTCGCGTACCCCGAAACGAAAGGGCAAGCGCAGACAACAACAACGAAGCCAAGAGTACCGACGGCGGAGAGGCGAGCTCGAAGCGATACAAAAGGCTCGCTGCCAGGGAGCTTCCCAGATAACCGAGGCCCAAACCAACGAGCCAGGCTTCAGGTCCCTTGAACCATCGCCACGCTAGCGGCACACCCGGAAACGAGAACGCGATCAGAGCGAGGACGACGAGCGCGTGTGGCTGCGTCGGACGACCTACTTGTTCGCCCGGATCATGATGTGCCAGCCGAGAGGTCGGCGAATCGCATCCGGAAGAATCTCGAAAAACGGGACGAGCAGGTAGTTGTTGAGCTTGCCAAACAGGTTGTCGAACTTGAGCGTCCGTTTGGGGAAGCGATCGACGTGGATACGAACGCTCGTAAACGCGTTGAAGAGCTCACGGCATTCGCGGGTCGAGTATTTGCGGATGATCGGTGCGTCTTTGTCGGCGTGCTCGATATTGGTACCTGAGACCCATGCCGCGAACGCGAGCCACGAATTCCGGTTGTAGAGCATGATGATTGCTTCGCCCCCCGGTTTCAAGACCCGATGGACTTCACCGATGGACTTCTCAGTGTCGACGGTATGATGCAACACGCCGTGTGAGTAGACGACATCGAAGGTGTCGTCCGGGATGTCGAGCGCTTCGGCGTTTCCCTGCTGGATGTCACCGGTGTAGCCCTCGCGCGCCAGGTTTGCCGTCGCCAGCTTCACCGCGTTGTCGGTGAGGTCCCGCGCGGATACGTCCGCACCGGCGCGAGCGAACTGCATGAGATCGTGACCCACACCGCAACCGATCTCGAGAACCTTCTTGCCCTTGTAGTTCTCGAAGCCGACGTAGTCTCGCAGATAGTCGATCTTTTCGTAGCGGTATTTTTCGAGGGCCTCGAAAAACTCGGGAGAGCCAACTGCGTAGTCGGTGACTTCGATATCGTTGACGTACTCGTTCCAATAGGAGCGAACGTCGTCTAGCGTGTGTGCAATTCCCATAGTCGCGGCGGAGTGTAGCAATGGCGACGCACGGAATCAATATTCATCAAAACCCGCGCCGCCTTGTCTTATCGTCTGGATGACATATAATTTCCCAATGCCCCAAAATGTACCAGATAGTCCAAGGGAGATGTTTGCTCAGGATGTCTTGGAAGGACTCAACGAAGCGCCGAAGTCGTTAAAGCCCAAATACTTCTACGACGCCGCCGGGTCGGAGCTTTTCGAAGAGATCACACGACAGCCGGAATACTACCCGACACGAACCGAGGCCGCGCTTCTCCGCCAGTGCGCACCTGCCCTCGGGGAGCTGATGGGCAACAACGTGAGTCTCGTCGAGCTCGGGAGTGGAAGCTCCGCCAAGACAGCCATCCTGCTGGAGAGTTTGCTGGAAAGCAGCGATGAGCTCCACTACCTCCCGATCGATATTTCGAAAACGATGTTGACCGAGACCGCGGAGGGACTCGACGCGCGCTACCCAGAGCTCGGCGTGACGCCGATCGCATCGCAGTACGAACCGGGACTCAAGCGCGCGAGCACGCTCGTCGCCGAGGATGAAAAGGTTCCGGATCGGATGCTGGTTCTGTTTCTCGGGTCGAGCATCGGCAACATGAGCCCCGACGAGGCGATCCAGTTCTTAAAGGGACTCCGCGAGCATCTCGAGCCCAAGGATGCGTTTCTGATCGGGTTCGATTTGCAAAAAGACGTTGGGATTCTAACCGCCGCGTACAACGATCGAGCGGGCGTGACCGCGCAGTTCAATCTCAACCTTTTGACCAGAATCAACAGCGAGCTCGGCGGAGAGTTCGACCTCGACCGTTTCTCGCATCGGGCCTACTACAATGATGAGCTCGGCCGTATAGAGATGCATCTTCGTGCTAACGATGCCCACGACGTCGCGGTCCAAGCTTGCAACACGGCGTTTCCGTTCGAGGCGGGAGAAACGATCCACACCGAATGCTCCCACAAGTACACGCGGGGCTTGATCGCGGACATGGCGACCCAAACCGGCTTTCGCGTCCGAGAAGTGTTTACGGATGAGAAGGACTGGTTTGCGTTAGCGTTGTTGACCCCGGCTTGACCCTCGGCGCTCACACCCTAGGGGTACCGGGCATCGACTAGTGCACGAACCCGCTGATCCTGCCGTAAATTCCTGGCCCTTTTCGGCGCTGACAGCGTTGCGAGCATCGTTGCAGTTCGGCCTACGGCCTATCCC
>CAMYKY010000165.1 GCA_947259165.1 uncultured Acidobacteriota bacterium
TGGAGGCTCGCACCCCGTGTGGTCCAAAGACGGGAGAGAGCTGTTCTTTCTCGATGGTGAAGGCCGCCTTTCGGCCGTCGACGTTTCAGCGACCGACGTCTTCACCACCGGCCGCCCGAAACAGATTCTGGAAGCTGCATTCGCGGCGGTGCCTTACGGGCAGGTCTACGACGTGTCACGTGACGGGAAGCAATTCTTGACGATCCAAGCGCCGGCCAATGACATCACCTGGCGTGAGCTCTACCTCGTCCTCAACTGGCACGAAGAGCTCGAGCCTCTGGCCTCCGCGAATCCATGAAGCTAGCCATCGAGCCGTGGGACCCGGAGTTTGGTCCCTCGTTTCAAGCCAAGGAGATGGAGCCGACGGAGGCGACCGTCGATCCCGGCGTCGAGGTAGCTCCCGACAAATGGAAACCGCTCGTGCCGAAAGCGCCTCCTGCCAGTCCCGTCGTCTTCGTCGATGGGGTTCGGCGGATCGATGCGCGTGTTTGGGTCACGGCCGACGGCACGACATCGTCGGGAGTGTGCGCTTCGTATGCGGCGGGAACGCTCGAAGCGGGAGCGACGGCCGAGGTTCGCGACATCGAAGTCCGGCGAGGATTTTTCACGAGCGCGAGCGCCAAAGGTATCGCCACAAGTGTCGGCACGTACGAGCTCATCGCTGACGAAGACGAACAGGGCGTGCAAAAGAGTCTGCGCAATCTGGAGACCGAGCTCGCGTCACGGCTCGTGCGGGCAGGTCGGCTCATCGTTGTCGACGGGCCTTTGTCGGGTCACCGCAGAACCGATGCGACGATTGGCTACATCAAGTCGCATCGGGTTACCTACCTCGAGGAGGCGCTCACGCGCACAATCCACGCACTCGGGCCCGGGGAACGCACGCCGCTTTTTCTCACGACGACGTCTTGGAGTCGATACTCGAGCTATCTACGATTGCCGGGACCTCAAGCGCACCCGTGGGCCGGCATCGTTCGTATCGAAGTCGCGGCGGAGGCGCGCCTGGAAGAAGCGAAGCTTCTCGCGGACACTGCAGCGGCAACACTCCCTCGCTATGCTTCGGTTCCGTTGAAAGAGACCCGCGCGCCGCAGAATCTGTTTCCGATCGGCGGGCTCGAGCGGGAGCTTCGTCGCCGGCTCGGCGACGCGGCGCTCGTACATCGGGCGCTGCGCGTCGCCGCCGCCGGCTGAGAAGCCGCTACTCGTTGCTCGTCGTTTCAGGCGCGATGTAGCTCAAGTCATCGCGGCGAATCGCGATATAGGACTCCGTGGACTCGACGCAGCTCCAGTAGTCATCGAAAATGGCTTGGGCGTCCATGGCCCCGTAGACCTCGTTCATCATCTTCGGGATCACGTCGGGCGACTGCTCCAGACCAGCGTAGCCCTCGTGGAGGCCGACGAACACAAAGTTCGACGTCGCGCCTCCGGTCTCCGTTTGTGCGAACGCGAAATGCATCGGAGCATTCGTCTTTTCCACTGCCGCATGGTACTTCCTCACAACGTTGAGGAACTTCCCCACCATGGCGGGTTTCACCTCGACACGGTTGAACTCGAGCACCTTGTAGGGACCACCGCCTTCGAGCATGTTGCTGAGATCCCGGTGGGTGCGGTCGTACCAGATGTAGTGCGACTCTGCATACTTGCCGGCGGTTTCGTAGTAGTTCGCAGTGTCTTTCTCTCCCATCTCGCCAAGCGCATCGAAGTCTTTCCACTCGTGGCCACCGGCACGGATGAAGAACTCCCCCGCACGCGGCCCGCTCATCATCTGATACGTCACCCAATTCCAAGAGTCGTTCATCTCTTCGTGCCATTTCAGGTGCTCTTTGTAGGCCGCTTCCCACTGAGCTTCCTGCCCGGACTTGGGTTTGACGAGGATGTTCTCCCCGATAGGGCCGGGCTGCGCCACAGCAGCTGCGGCAAACGCCAGAATCAGGATTGAAACGATAGCTAACAGAGTTTTGTTCTTCGACACCTTAACCCCTCCTTGAAAAACCGATTATCTTCGAATTGGAGGGTAACGCCAGACCTGATCGGTGTCAATCGTCAAAAGATTTCAGAAGCGAGGGAGAACGCCCACACCGGCTAATGGCTATTTGTCTGACGAGCCGCCACTTATAGACCGTCTTAATCGTGGGTGGAGGCCAACGCCTCGGATCACAGAACCGGGGACGTGCTCTATGTCACACTTTGTTTACCCCGTAACAGTTTTCGCCTCCCCCAGCTTATTGATTCGCTCGAGCTAGACAGTCATGTCAGAGTCGAAATCCTCGGATATCGGGCTCCAATCTGCTCTCACCACCGTTTTCGGCGAGCGCTACCAACTCTCGGATAGGCTCGGAAAGGGCGCCTACGGCGTCGTCTACCGCGCACGCGACACGATGCTGGACCGAGAGGTCGCCATCAAAGAAGTAAGGCTCGATGGGTTTCAAAACTCCGAGCAGGCCGAAGAGGTGAAGCGCCGTACCCAACGCGAAGCCAAGATGGCGGCGAAGCTACGTCATCCCGGAATCGTCGCGGTTCACGACATCATCCATACCGGCAAAAGCACGCTCATCCTCATGGAGTACGTAAACGGCGAAACCCTCGAAGCGAAGCTTCGGAAACAAGGGCGACTGAGCTTCGAACAAACACTCGCAATCGTAGAACAAACCTCTGAAGCACTCGATCATGCCCACCAACAGGGCGTCGTGCACCGCGACATCAAGCCGGCGAACTTGATGATCGACGACGATGGCCACGTCAAGATCGCCGATTTCGGGATCGCGAAGTCTCAATCGGGCACAGAGATGACGTCAAATATCACCGCCACCGGCAACGTTCTCGGTACGCCTTACTATATGGCCCCCGAGCAGGCGCGTGGCGATGTCCACTTCGACGGAAGATCGGATCTTTTTTCGCTCGGATGCGTCGCGTATGAGTGCCTCGCCGGAAGCAAACCCTTTCGCGGCAAGTCGGTCATCGATGTCCTCCTCAACATTGTCAACCACGATCCAGCAGAGCTCGACTGCGACGCGCTCGAGCTTCACCCCGAGATCGAGCCGTTTTTCGCGAAAGCACTCGAGAAGTCAGCCGACACGCGATTCCAGTCCGCTAGGGAGCTGGTGGCCGCCCTACGCGAGATCCCCGCGCCGGACCCGAGCGGAGCTCCGATACTCCCTGTCGTGACGAATCGCGAGTCCGGTGCGAGCTTCTCTTTCGATATCGAGCTGCAAGGTTCGTTGACCGAACGAGGAATCGCCGACGTCATTCGCGATATTCAAACGGGAAGTAGAACGGGCATCCTCCACGTTCAGCGGGATGCGCTTGCGAAGCGTCTGTACTTTCACAACGGTTCGATCGCATTCGCGAATTCGGACGTCGAGTCCGACCGCCTCGGACAGTTCCTGATTCGGGGCGGAATGATCGACGAGTCCAGCTACGAGGTTGCGTCACGTGCGATGAAAAGGACGCGGGGGCGGCTTGGTCGCACCTTGGTGGCACTCGGAATTCTCGAGGAAGAAAAACTCGAAACGGCCATCAACAAACAAATTCAACAGATCATCTATTCCGTCTTTAGCTGGGATTCCGGGAACTATGGTTTCGAGACGATCGACAAACCCTTGGAAGACGACCTCGCTATCGAGCTCTCTACTGACGAGATTGTCCTCGAGGGCGTCCGCAACATGGCAACGGAGTCGACGATCCGGCAGGCGATCGGTAACCTGGACCGCATCCTGCATCGCATTCACGATGCCCAGAGCTCACCCGCCGCGTTGACGTCGTCAGAAGGGTTCGTGCTGTCCCGCGTCGACGGAATGACGTCTGTCGCGGAAATTGCCGCGATTTCACCACTCGGCGAAGACGAGACCCTCCGCTGCATCTACGGCCTCGTTTCCGCGGGCATCCTACGCCTCGAGGATGCGAAGGGCAAAACCACTGGGCGCTTGCGAAGCGTTCGCAAGACAGACCCCGAACCCGTCGCGACCGCCAAAGTTGCCACGCCCGTTGAGCCACCAGTTCGCGAAGAAACGAAGGCCGACCAATTTCTCAAAGAAGTGGAAGCAAAGCGCAAGACCTTCAAGAGCGCGACCCTCTACGACATCCTCGAGGTGTCACGAGGCGAGACACCGGAGGCCATCAAGAAGTCTTACTACTCGCTCGCCAAGAAGTACCATCCGGACCGGCACCAATCGCCGGGCGACGAGAACATGAAGAGTCAGCTCGAGGAGATCCTGAGGGAGCTATCCGAAGCGTACGACGTCTTGTCGGTTCCGCCAAATCGCCTGCGCTACGACGCGAAACTTGTACGGGAGAAGCTCGTGGACGTCAAATTCGTCGGAGCCACCGACCAGCCCTCGCGCGAAGTTATCGCTGAGGCCAAGTATCGCGCCGCTAAGGGACACTACAAATCCAAGGACTACCATGAGGCGGTTCAGAACCTTCGTGAAGCCGTGCGACTCGCCCCGGACAAAATGGCCTACCACAAGCTCCTCGGCCAGGCGCTGATGAAGAACCCTAGGTGGCACAAACAGGCCGAGGCTCACTTCCAGCAGGTTGTCGACGCCGAGCCCTACAATACGGAGTGCTATCTCGGTCTCGCCACGATCTATGAAGACGGCGGCCTCTCGACCCGTGCTCGAAAAATGTATGAGCAAGTGCTCACTTTGGATCCCGATCACGAGGTCGCGCTCGAGAAGCTCAAACACCACGCAGGCGCGGGTACGACGACGTTGCTCCGCAGGATCCTCGGCAAGACAAACGCGAGCGCACAATGAGACTCACCTCTCCGCCGCCGATTTCCGCCGATTTTCGCTACACTACCGGGAGGACGATTTTGCATGAAACGCCTGCTGGCAGTCGCCGTGATCGTGGTCGGTACCGTCGTGTCGGCGCCGGCCTCGCTCGCTCAGGAGCCGGAGCCCGTCGGTGAGTCGCACCCGCGGAAGATAGAGCCCAGGTTCGATCGTCTCGATGTGGACAGCAACGGAGCGCTCTCACGCGACGAGCTGTTCATGATCGCTTCCGCGCGGTTCAACCAGCTCGACCACGACGAAGACGGCGTCTTGACTCCGGAGGAGTTCGAGGAGTTTGACGACGAGCGTGACCCTCGAGCCAGATTTCGACGACTCGACACCGACGAGGACGGGCGCATCCACCAGGACGAGCTCCCCGAGGGGATGCGGGCGCGTTTCGAGTGGTTCGACGCCAACAAGGACGGCTTCGTCGACGAGGACGAGGTCAAACGGATGGCACTTTCGATGCGCGAAGCCCGCAACGGGCCCACCGCATTGATGCGGCGGCTCATGGAGTTTGACCTCGACGAGGATGGACGCCTTCATCGCGACGAGCTCCCCGAAGCGATGGAGTATCTCCGCCGACAGTTCGACGAGTTCGACGTCAACGACGACGACTACATCGACGGGGCGGAGCTCCGCGCGATGACCGAACAGTCCCGCCGCATGCGCT
>CAMYKY010000166.1 GCA_947259165.1 uncultured Acidobacteriota bacterium
CAGATCATTCCTTGGAATTTTCCCATGTC
Source organism: uncultured Acidobacteriota bacterium (assembly GCA_947259165.1). Lineage (GTDB taxonomy): Bacteria > Acidobacteriota > Vicinamibacteria > Marinacidobacterales > SMYC01 > CAMYKY01. The sequence continues at coordinate 30 of CAMYKY010000166.1, forward strand.
GCAGGCCGCGGGGAAGGTTGCCCCGGCGCTGGCGGCAGGCTGCACGGTCGTGCTGAAGCCGGCTGAGCAAACCCCGCTCACGGCGCTTCGTCTCGGTGAGCTCGCGCTCGAGGCTGGTTTTCCGCCCGGTGTCGTCAACGTGGTGACCGGATTCGGTGAAGCGGGGGCGGCGCTCGCGGCGCATCCGGACGTCGACAAGGTTAGCTTCACGGGCTCGACCGAGGTGGGCCGGGCCGTCGTTCGCGCCGCGGCCGGGAATCTCAAGAAAGTTTCACTCGAGCTCGGGGGCAAGTCACCCAACATCGTGCTGCCGGATGCGGATATGAGCTCGGTGGTCGACGGGGTGTCCGACGCGATTTTTTTCAACCAGGGTCAAGTCTGCACCGCAGCGTCGCGTCTGTACGTGCACCGAGAGCGTTTCGATGAGCTCGTTGAGGCGGTTGCGGAAAAAGCGGGGAAGCTGCGTGTCGGGCCGGGGTTGGACCCGGATTCGGACCTAGGACCTTTGATCTCCGCAGAGCAGCGTCAACGCGTGAGCGGCTATGTGGAGAGCGGACGAGAAGGCGGCGCTCGCGTTGTGGTTGGCGGCGGAATTCCGGGCGAGCACGCGGACGGATTTTTCTTCGAGCCCACGGTCTTGACCGATGTCGATCATGAAATGCAGGTCGTGCAAGAAGAAATCTTCGGCCCAGTCTTGTGCGCCATGGCTTGGGAAGATGTCGATGACTTGGTGGCCAAAGCCAACGACACGATCTATGGATTGGCTGCCGGGATCTGGACGTCGGATCTAAAAAAAGCCCATCTCATCGCCGAGGGTGTTCGGGCCGGGACCATCTGGATCAACTGCTACAATTTTCTGGACCCTGCCTCCCCATTTGGTGGATTCAAGCAATCCGGCTGGGGACGGGAACGGGGCCGCTACGGCGTCGAGCAGTATTTGGACGTCAAAAGCGTTTGGGTCAACCTCGCTTAAGTTTTTGCTCGTCGTCGCAGGTCGGCGATGGTGGCGTTGGGATTGCTGACCTCGGGATCGGTGCGTAGCTCGACGAGCGCGGGACCTCTAGTATGCGCGAATTCCTCGAACGCTTGCTGGAACTGCTCGTTCGAGTCGGCAACAGCAGACGGGATCCCATACGCCTCGGCCAGCTGGGCAAAGTTAGGGTTTGTTAGGTCGCAGGCGATCGGGCGTCCGGGAAAGTGTCGCTCTTGGTGCATCCGAATCGATCCATACATGTTGTTGTTGACGACGACGAACTTGATGTTCGTTTGGTAGCGAACTGCTGTCGCGAGCTCTTGCCCGTTCATCAAGAAGCAACCGTCACCAGCGAACGCGACGACGATGCGTTCGGGGTGTAGCAAGCTTGCCGTCACCGCGGCGGGCACCGAGTAGCCCATCACCGCGCATTGAGTCGCGAGCTGCGTCCCGAAGCGACGGTACTCGTAATAGCGCAAGACCCAGTGCGTATAGTTGCCCGCACCGAGACAGATCATCGCATCGTCGGGCAGGTACTCGTTCAACCAGGATGTGACGACGGCCATGTCGGCGTGGGTCTTCGATAGGACCTTGGGTTGTAGGAACGCTTCATAAGAAGCTCGGCCACGCGCGCGCCAGGCCTCCCACACCGCCTCGCCCGTCGGAGGCTCGAGCTCGGAGACGGCTGCGGCGAACGACGCCGCATCGCAAGCGATCGCGAGCTCGGGCTGGAAGGTACGCCCCAGCTCTTCGGGTCCCGGCATGACGTGAACCAATGTGGCTCGCGGACGCGGCAGCTCGAGATTGGTGTAGCCGCTCGTCATGATCTCGGACAGCTCTCCGCCGACGACCAGCAGCAGGTCTGCTTGGCGGATCATACTCTCGAGATTCGGGTCGACTCCGGGACCCTTGGAGCCGATGTAGCTCGGATGGTGATTGTCGAACAGGTCTTGGCGTCGAAAACACGCAGCCACCGGAAGATTGTAGTTGTCGATGAATCGACGGAAAGCGTCGCAAGCCTTCTGGGACCAGCGACTCCCTCCGATGAGCACGAGTGGTTGCTTGGCAGCGCTGATGCGAGTGCGAAGCTCCTCGAGCGATGCCGGGCTCGGATACGTATGAATGTCCTTGTAGGAATCGCCCACCGTCACCGCGACCCGATCGCTTTGCATGTCATCGGGAAGGCCCACAACCACCGGTCCCGGTCGTCCGGAACACGCGGTGTAGTAGGCCCGGCTCAATAGCTCTGGGATTCTTTCGGCGTCGTGGATGTCGACCACCATCTTGGCCATCGAGCCGAACATCGACTGCAAGTCGATCTCTTGAAACGCTGCTCGCCCTTCGGTCGAGCGCGTGATTTGTCCGACGAACAAAATCATCGGAGTGGCGTCGAGATGAGCGGTGAGGACTCCGATGGATGCGTTCGTCGCGCCCGGGCCTCGGGTGACGAAAGCAATACCGGGCCGGCTGGTGAGCTTGCCGTAGGCTTCGGCCATAAACGCCGCTCCGCCTTCTTGGCGGCACACGATGAGCTTGAAATCACGTTCGCGGTCGTACAAAGCATCGAGGACCCCGAGAAAGCTTTCGCCGGGAACCGTGAAGCCGAGCTCGGTGCCGTGGTGGATCAGACAATCGACAAGAATCTGGCCGGCTGTTCTCACCTCGACACCGTTACTTCTCTTTTTGTTCATTTCTCTCGCTTTTGCCGATCAAAATTATCAGGCCTATCAGGCGCGCCCTGTTGGCAGGGGGCACCAGTCTTGAAGCTCGGTCATGGCCTCGACCATTTCCATGGCCAACGTGCCCTTGACCCCTGCGTAGTTCGGGTCGTGCCAAACGTTCGTCATTTCGTGCGGGTCCTCGTTCAGATCGAACAGCTCCGAATAACCCAGAGGGCGGAACAAGCTCATACGAAAATCTTCGGTGACCAAAGTGCGCACGCGCTGCGGCTCTTCAAAGCCGAGATAGAGGACTTCTCGATCATCTTCGACGAGGATGTCTTTGCGGTGATGTTCTTCGCGGCCTGCGATGAGCTCGAGCAGGCTTTTGCCCTGGAGCCCGTGATAGGGGAGGACTCCGGCGCGCGCCAAAACCGTCGCGGCGACATCCACCGTCGAGGCTAAAGCGCTCGTGTTAGGCAAGCCCGACGTCTGCGGATCGGACCAGATGAATGGAATGCGGATCATACTCTGCGAGTGGATGGGGCCTTTCAGCATGATCCCATACTCGCCCATGTACTCCCCGTGATCAGCCATGAAGAGAATGACGGTATCGTCCGCCAGCCCCTCTTCGGTCAAAGCGTTGACGATGTTTCCGATCTGATCGTCAATCATGGCGATGGCGCCGAAGCTCAGCGCCGTCGTCTCACGTGCTTCTTGCTCGGTCACGACGTACGGCAGTGTCGAGTCTCGTTTGGCGGTACCGTCCGCGAAAGTCTTCCTCAAGTGTTGCAACATGGGCGAGTCGCCCTTGCCAAAGTTCTCAGGCAGTTGGACGTCACTCGGGTCGTACCGATCCCAATACTTCCCCGGAGGCGTGAACGGGTGGTGCGGATCGGGAAACGAGCACTGTACGAAGAAAGGACGCGTGTCTTTCGACTCCTTGAACCGACGGAGCCACTCGACGGTTTGACGAGCGATATAGGCGCTCGGGTAATGCTCTTCGTCGAGGCTCGTACGCCAGGCCTGTGGGGGTTGAAACGAAGCCGGCAGCGCGTGGTCCCTGCCTCGCAACGCCGCCGCATCTCCCAGCTCTCGTGCGAGCCAGCGCCCGTAGTGCCCGCCGACCAAATCGCCGTGCATCGTGCATAGGTCCACGTGCTCGAACCCGTAGTAGGGAAGCCGTATCTCGTGCTCGGGGTCTCGCGCCCACTTCTCGTGATTCTCGTTCTCGTAGTCGGGCCCTTCCAACGCGAATCGACGGCTCTGTACGAGCAACCCGTCTTCATCGAAGGCGGTCTCGGAAGCCGAGGGGGTATAGGCGCGGGGAATGCTGGTCATGTTTTGAATGTGCGACTTGCCCACGAGCGCCGTGTTGTAGCCGTGAGTCCGAAGCGACTCGACGAAGGTCTGTGCTTTGAGCGACAACGGCGTCCCGTTGGTCCGCACTCCGTGTGCCGAAGGCATCCGGCCGGTGAGAATCGACGAGCGGCTGGGCATGCAAAAAGGATTGGTCACATGGAAACGGTCGAACCGGGTGCCTCGAGCTGCGATGCGATCGATGTGCGGTGTCTCGAGCAAAGGATGCCCGTAACAGCCCAGATGATTGGCCTGGTGTTGATCGGTAATCAACAAAAGGAAGTTAGGCTGTTTTTTCATGGGCAAATCATTTCGCCGACGCGCGCGTGCGTTGTGGACTCAAACCAAACCGAAGACAATGAGTGCCCCCAGCGCGACCGGAATGATGAATCGCAGTTGGAATCGCCAGATCGCAAAGTATTTTCGATCGTCGAGCCCGACGTGCCGCGCTGCCATCTTACCGGATACGACCCAGCCGACGAAAACCGCCAGCAAAAACCCATTCAACGGCAACACGATGTTCGACAAAGAGAAGTCGAAGATCTGAAAGAAGTTTTTCCCGGCGTAGAGTCCGATCCAGCCGAGCGGTTCGAGGTCCTTCCAAACATTGAAAGAGAGTACCGAGAGTGTGCCTAGCGTCCAACAGACGCATCCCGCTAGGATTGCCGTTTGTCGGGTTCTCCCTGGATAGATTTCTTTGAACCGAGAGATCGCACACTCCAGCATCCCGACCGAGCTCGAGATCGCCGCGAGAAAAATGAGCAAGAAGAAAAGACCTCCGACGAGGTTCCCGAACGGCATGGTGCCAAACGCGATCGGCAGCGTGAGGAAGAACAGACTCGGCCCCGATGCCGGCTCGAGACCAAAACCGAAAACGAACGGGAAGATCGCGAGTCCAGCCAAGATCGAGACAACGGTATCGACGAGCCCGACGGCGAACATGGATCTTGCCACCGAGACTCCTGGTGGAGCGTAACTACCGTAGGTTAGAAACACGCCGCTACCGACCCCAAGTGAGAAAAAAGCCTGCCCGAGTGCCATCAAGGTCATCTCGAGCGAGATTTTCGAGAAATCGAAATCGAACAAGAAATGCCAGGTTGAGCTCATGTCACCGACTCGAGCGGCATGCGCGACGAGCAGCGCCAGGATGAGGAGCAAGCCAGGTACGGCAAGTTTGAAGACCTTTTCCAGGCCTCCGCGGACTCCTCTTGCAACGAACGCCACGGTGATGAGCAAGAAAAAGAAGACGTACTTCAAGCTCCAACCGCCGATGACGGGATAAAACGTCAACACCAGAAGTGAGGAGCCCACCATCATCCACCCGAGAAGACTCCATCGGGGAGAACCCCCTTCACCCGCGGCAACGGTGCGTAAGCTAGAGACAGGGCTCCCGTGTGCGCCTTTGCCGATAGCGACTTCCGCCATCTTCAGGGGAAGACTAGCGAGAAGAACGAAACCAATGTAGAGAAGAATAAAAACACCGCCACCGTTCTCCCCGGCGATATACGGAAATCGCCAAATATTCCCGAGCCCCACCGCTCCGCCAATGACGGCAAGCAGAAACATCCGCTCGGATGAAAAGAGCTCTCTCGAGCTCGTCGGTGGCTCGCTCACTTGGCGTCGTGGGTCTCGGGGCTGGGGTGGGCGATGTCTGCGAAGTAGCGCTCGAGCGTCGACGCCAAACGCTCCAAAGCGTCGCGCGGACCTACGGTGATCCGGAGACCGTCGGGAAGCCCGCTAATGTCTCCTGGTTTGACGGTGACTCCATTGTCCCGGAGATAGCGGTTGATCGCTTCACACTCACCTGCGCCACCCGGACATCGGGCGAAGACGAAATTCGCGACGCTGTCGCTCAGCTCCATTCCCAAGCCCTCGAGTCGCTCCTCCAGCCATTGCTTGTTAGCTCGGTTGTAGGCGGTGGTTTTTTCGAGATGGGCTCTATCTTCGAGCGCCGCCGTGGCTGCGGCTTGTGACGGCCCGGTCACGTTGAACTGGTTACGCACCGTGTCGAGCACTTTCACGATCCCGCTCGCGGCATAGGCCCATCCGACTCGAAGCCCCGCCAGACCATACGCTTTCGAAAACGTTCGCAGCATGACGACATTGTCGTCGCTGGTATCGACCAACTTCCACCCTGGCTCGTAATCCTTCTCGCTGACGTACTCTGCGTAGGCGGAGTCGATCACGAGCAAGACGTGTTCCGGAAGCTCTGCGCGCAATCGCTCGAGATCGGTGTGGGGGACGTAGGTTCCCGTGGGGTTTCCCGGATTAGCGATGAAGACGATCTTGCACTCCGGTGTCAGCGTGGCGAGCACCGCATCGACATCGACCCGCAGGTTCTTCTCCGGCGCCACGAGGGTATTGGCCCCTGCCACGCGAGCGGAGATGGGGTAGGCGAGAAAACCGTGCTCGGTATAGAGGATGTCGTCACCCGTGGTGGCGTACGCGCACGCGAGCAGACGAATGATGTCCTCGGAGCCGGCGCCACAAAAGAGTTGGCTCGGGTCGACATCGAAACGACGCGCCAGGGCGTCTCTGAGCCCTTTCGATGGCGGGTCGGCATAGAGACTGCAGTGGCTCATCGCCGCGATGGCCGCCGCCATGGCCTTCGGGCTCGCACCAATCCCGGACTCGTTCGACGCGAGCTTGAAGGTTCGATCGATGCCCGGCAATTTCGACCAGCCGGGGACGTAGGAGACAATCTGAGAAATTCCGCCGTGAGGGCGCGGGCCTTCGGTCATAGGTTGCGATCTTACACGGGATCCCGCCAAGTCTCTTGCGGAAGAATCGTGGAGTCTAGTATAAGAAGCGCGTAGCCTTTCAAAGGTTCCCGACCGATAACGATCGAAACAACACGACCCGCTTGCAAACGAACCCGTCCCAACCCGCAAAACCCAACGTGACCGACAGCGACGAGGCGCAACGACCTGCCGCTGACGTTGCGCTGCAGGCTGCGGTCGGTGCCGGGGTGGAGATCTGTTTCGCCAACCCCGGCACCACCGAGATGCCTCTCGTCGCGGCGCTCGATCGGGTCGAGCGGCTACGACCCGTACTCGGGCTGTTCGAAGGCGTCTGTACCGGTGCGGCCGACGGGTATGCCCGCATCACCCGCAAGCCAGCGTTGACGTTGCTGCACCTCGGACCGGGCTTTGCGAACGGTATCGCCAATCTTCACAATGCGCGGCGCGCCCACTCGCCCGTCGTCAACATCATCGGGGATCACGCGAGCTGGCATCTTCGTTACGACGCGCCGCTGACCTCGGACATCGTGTCACTCGCTAGCCCGGTGTCCCGCTGGGTGCGGAGCGTCGGTTCGGCGGAGCGCGCGGCTAGCGATTTGATCGATGCCATTGACGCCAGCGTGGCCGATGGCGGCGCCGGTGCCAGCTTGATTTACCCGGTGGATTTCCAAACCGGGCGGGTTGCGTCGAGCGAGCACGGCGAGTGGACGCGACAGGCTCGATTCGACGAAGTTGAGGACGCCGTCGTCGAGACGACGGTGGAACGGTTGCGTCGCGCTGAAGCGCCGTTGTTTCTCCTCGGAGGAGGAGCGCTTTCGCCGAGCGGGCAGAGCGCAGCGGCGCGGCTCGCCGAAGCACACGGCGGCGTTTGCTATGCCGAGACTTTTCCCGCGCTCGCCGCGCGCGGAGGCGGGCTCGCTGATATCGATCGACTTCCGTATTTCCCAGAAAAAGCAATTGCGACCTTGGACGAGGCCGATCTCGTGGTACTCGTCGGCGCTCGCGAGCCGGTCGCTTACTTCGGGTATGAAGGGATCGCGAGCGAGCTCGCGCCCGCGGGAAAGCTTCATCGATTGAGTGATGTGTCCCAAGACGGCGCGTCTGCCTTGGAGCGGGTGGCGAACGCCTTGCGTTTGCCGGCGGCTCGATCGGTGACGTCTGCGGACGCGGCTCCGGAGCCAGGGCCGCTGACTCCCGGACGGATAGGCGACGCCATCGCGTCGGCACTGCCTGAAGATTCCATCGTGTCCGCGGAAGGGGCTAGCTGCAGCTACGCGCTTTATACGGCGTCGTCGCGAGCCAAGCGACATCGGATCATGACTAATACCGGGGGGGCGCTCGGGCAAGGACTACCGTGCGGACTGGGCGCGGCGCTTGCGGCGCCTGAGCAGAGTGTTTGGTGTCTACAGTCGGACGGCAGTGCCCAGTACACGATTCAGACACTATGGACGATGGTGCGAGAGAATCTTCCGATGGTGATTCTCATTGCTTCCAACCGGCGCTACGCTGTGTTGCAAACAGAGCTCCGACGCATCGGAGTCGAGTCTTTTGGTAGGGCGGCGACGTCACTCACGAACTTGTCCGATCCGGAGCTCGATTGGGTGTCTTTGGCTCGCGGATACGGCGTGAGCGCAGAGTCCGCGGAAACAGTCGAGGAGCTCCTCGCGGCAATGGACCGCGCGAAACAGAGCCAACAACCCTACTTGATCGAGATGCGGTACTGAGGGCGTCATGGACCTACAGCTAAAAGACAGAGTCGCGATCATTACGGGTGGCGGATTGGGTATCGGCAAGGCGGTGGCGCGC
>CAMYKY010000167.1 GCA_947259165.1 uncultured Acidobacteriota bacterium
GGGTGAGGGGGAAATTCTCCGCAGCATCAGCACGTTGAAACACAGTTGCTCACGGAGCCTCGCGAATCGAAATAGATTTTGTGGGGATTCTTCAGGGACAGGTACATTTTCTCACCGATACCACGACGTGGAGAAAATGTACCTGTCCCTACCTGACTTTTGCTTCTCCACGCTGCGGCGGAATGCTCTCATTGGGTGAGCCAGGCTTCGCGGTGTTTTTGTTGGGCTTCAGTGGCGGTCGGGGCGAGTTCCAGGGCCCAGTAGTTTTTCGGTTTTTCGCCTAGCTTCACGGGTAGGCGCTGGAGTCGGTCGCGGCGGGCGATGAGAAGCTCGACATCGTCGCCCGGGGCGTATTGTTTTAGCCTTTCAGTCCACTCGGAGGCCTCGACGCGGTAGTCATCGATCGCTAGAATCTCGTCGCCCACGTTCAGCCCGTGTTCGAATGCGGGAGTTTCCCGCTCGACGCCGGAAACGATCAACCTTCCCGCTGAGCTTCTCGTCGTCGCCCCGAGCCAACCCGGCGTCGGCTCGTCCGCGGAATCGACGTCGTCTTTCTTTTTCGCATCCGGGTCCTTGAACACGAGCCCGTACCATTCGAGAGCGGGTTGAAAATCGAGCTCTTCCGTGGTTTCGAGCGCTTTTTCGAACCAGCCACTCAAATCCTTGCCGGCGATCTCGGACGCGAGCGCGCGGAACTCGATCGGCGTGTAGCCAGTGTCACCGGAGTAGAGCTCGAAGCCCATGCGCATCATGTCGTCGAGACTCTTGTTTCCGTCGGTAGCGCGCCGAATCTCGACATCGAGGAGAAACGCCACCAGCGCCCCTTTCGTGTAGTAGCTGATGGTGGAGTTCGGCGTGTTCTCGTCGCGACGGTAGTGTTTGATCCAGCTATCGTACGAAGCTTCCTCTACCGGTCGGACACGACGTCCGGGTGTCGTTTGGAGCGACTCGATTTGGCGGCTGAGCGCTTTCAGGTATTGCTTGTCGGTGTAGAGTCCCGCGCGCTTCAGGAGCAGATCGTCGTAGTACGACGTCACGCCCTCCCCCACCCAGAGGCTCTTGGTGTAGACCTCGTTCTCGTAGTCGAACGGGCCGAGCGCCTTGGGACGGAATCGTTTGACGTTCCACGCGTGGAAGTACTCGTGACTCACCAAACCGAGCCAGCGTCGGTACTGCTCCGGCACGCGGGCTCGCCATCGGCTCGTCATCATCAGGTTGGAATCTTTGTGCTCGAGACCGCCGCCAGACTCCGTGATCATGTTGAGAAAGACGTACTGCCCGTACGGCAGCTCACCCCAAAACGCCAACGCCTCTTCCACGATCGTGCGGACGTCCGCGGCGGAGCGCTCCCCGTCCCACACGTCGCCCTCGCCGTGATTCACAAGAGTGTGCTTTTTGCCGCCGACCTCGAACTCGTAGACCGCCGGAGAGCCTGCGTAGATCGGCGAGTCGACAACCGTGTCGAAGTCCGGAGCACGGTAGTGGTTGGGCGCGCCGTCGGGATGCCGCGGCATCGCTGTCCAACTCCCCTGCCACCCACCAGGAAGATCGAGCTTCACGTCGTGCGTCTGCTCGAGCCCGTCCACCAGCGTGAGGAACGTCGGCGCTCCGTTCAGGATTGCGAAGTCAGCCTCAACCCAGTTCGTGCGAACGGTCATCTCACGCGCGTACAGGCGGTAGCGCACCCGCACGGCGTCCTGGCCGTCCGCGTCGACACGCCAACGGTTCTTTCGCGTCTTGACGACGTCGAGCGGCTCCCCTGTCGTCGTGAGCGCCTCGAGCCCTTCGATGTGGCGAGCGTACTCGCGCACGAGATACGAGCCCGGTGTCCACACCGCCATCATCAGTTCAACGGATTCGCCGCTCGCTGGGAAGGTCGCTTCGACGTCGAGGTAGTGGTTGGCGGCCGCGGGAAACGTCAAGTGGTACGAAATCGCGTCCTGGGCGAGAACGGGACTCGAAAGCGCCAGCAGGAGCGCGGCGACGGATCTCACGCTTCCTCCGAAAGAGCGGCATGCATCGCCGCTAGCAGCTCGTTCGCGCGGTCTTGGTTCAAATCCCCCGGCGTCCACTTGAACGACAGTCCGTCGTCGTCGAAGCGCGGAATGATGTGGAAGTGAACGTGGAACACCGCTTGCCCCGCGCGGGCTCCGTTGTTCTGCAAAATGTTGTACGCGGTGGCTCCGGTGGCCTGCAGCACCGCACGGCACAGCCGCGGGAGCGCGCGCCCAATCGCCGCCGCCGCGTCGTCCGATAGCTCGTCGAGCTGCGCCTTCGACTCCTTAGGAACCACCAACGTGTGACCTTGGCTCTGGGGTCCAATATCGAGAAACGCGTAAACGTGCTCGTCTTCGTAGACTTTGTAGCTCGGGATCTCACCGCGAATGATCTTGTCGAAAAGTGTTGGGCTGTCGCTCATGACTGCGCAATTTAGCCGTTTTCCCCCGCAGCCTCAAGCCGAGCTTCCCGTTCCCGTTCCCGATACAATGACACCATGCGCTGCTATCGTTTCGATTCGTTTGGACTCGAAAACCTCCACATCTCCAACGTCGAGCCGACCGAGCCGGGCCCCGGCGAGGTCGCCATCGACGTACGCGCGTTCAGCCTGAACTACCGCGATCTTCTGGTCGTCCGAGGAGCCTACAATCCCAAGCTCAGTCTCCCCGCCACGCCCGTGAGCGACGGAGCCGGCGTCGTGGCCGCCGTCGGAGAGGGCGTCACCCGCGTCAGGAAAAAAGATCCCGTGATGACCCAATTCGTCGCGGATTGGATCGACGGCCCGTTCGAGAAGCGCTTCGTCGGCTCCACGCTCGGCGTGCCCGGACCTGGGCTCGCGTCCGAGCGCGTGATTCTGCCCGAGCGCGCCGTGGTGCCGATGCCAAAAGGCTATGACTTCGAGCAAGCTTCGACGCTGCCCATTGCGGCGCTGACCGCATGGAGTGTTCTCGTCACCGAAGGAGGGCTAGAGCCGGGAGGAACAGTCCTGACCCTCGGAACGGGTGGCGTGTCGATTTTCGCGCTCCAACTCGGCAAAGCGATGGGTGCGCGCGTGATCATCACGTCGTCGAGTGACGAAAAACTCCAGCGCGCGAAGGAGCTCGGTGCTGACCACACCATCAACTATCGGGAGAACCCGCGCTGGGACAAGACGGTGCTGGAGCTCACCGAAAGACGCGGCGCCGACATCGTCGTAGAGACCGCAGGGATCGCAACGATGACGAGCTCGATGAAAGCGGCTGCTGCGGGTGGTGTCGTCGGTGTTCTCGGAGGGGTCACCGGACTCCGAGGCGAGATCGACATCGCACCGCTGGCGATGAAGCGCCTGCGCGTCACCGGTATCCTCGTCGACTCCCGAGCTCACTTCGAAAAGCTCACCGAGTTTCTCGAGACCCACCCCATAGAGCCGGTGATCGATCGGAAGTTCGCGTTCGAGGAGCTTCCTGAAGCTCTCCGGCACATGGAATCCGGTAGCCACTTCGGCAAGATCGTCGTCGAAGTGTAGGTTGGCACACGTGTGCCACTTTGACTGCGGGAGCGGTTTCGGCGACGAGTAGAAAGGCTATACCGTTCGGAGGATGGTTTTGACGCCGGAAGCGCGGAAAACGCGCCGATGGACAGACGGGTAGCACCATTCGAGCGACTCGAGAGGGCGAACGGGAATCTACGTCGCGAGCGCGCGACTTTCGAGCGACCACTCCCGCACTTCGAGATCGTCGACCCAAATACTGGGGTTGTTGCGACGGCGGTCCAAAACCGCCTGCATCAATTTTGGTGGACTCCATTCGAGCGCGACCGGTGCACGTCCGTGGACGCCGACGCGCTCCGCGTGGATCAAGCGATGGTGAAACTCGCACACGACGGTGAGGTTCCAGGGCGCGTCGCCTCCGCCACGGCTGCGGTAGCGGATGTGATGAACGTGTAGTTGCGCGCGGGCGCCACAACCCGGATAGGTGCATTTCCAACCGTCCCTTTCGAGGACGTGGTGGCGCACTTCGTTGGTGTCGGGGTTTTTGGCAAAGGCCGTCTCAGCCGACCTCTCGTCTTCCCACAGCGTCGTTTGCTCGGGATCGATTCCTTCGGCCCAAGGAAAGACTGGAGCGTCTAGCGTTTTCTCATCGCTCGGCGGTTCTTGTTCGGATGCATCGGTCTGTTCGGTGTCTTCGGACAAGTCGGTCCCATAGTGCCCCCATTCCGCGTGGACCTCCGCGAGCATCAGCTCGAACGCCTCGACCGGTGATATCTCGGCGCCCGCACGGCGGCGGTAAATCTCGAGCGCGTTCTCCCACAGAATGCGGAGATCTTCCGTCAATGTGAGGCTCAGCACCGACGCGAGGGTATCGGTACCGTCTTTGATGCGACGCTCGAGCTGTTTCACCGAGAGGGACAACGCCGAATCGAGCCACATCACCTCGTTCTCCGGTGCGGCGACCGAGGCGATGCGACTCGCCTTGCACCAGCCGATCTTCCCGCTCACGAGCGCTTCGCGGATCTTCGGGAGTCGCTCGATCTTGCGCCCGAGGGAGACCAGATAGCGGGTCTTGCGCGACTTGAACGAGAACCGCGCCTCCGCGTAGTCGGAGATGTTCGAGTAGCCGAACTCGACGAAAGCCCGCCTATCGTTCATCGCCGCCAGGTAGCAGCACAAGAGCATCTCCGTCTTCTCGCTCTCGACGGCGACTTGTTCCAGTTCTTGGTCGAGCTCGGCGTTGGTGAGCTCGGAAATCTTGGAAACGGCAACGTTGTAGGCAGACTCGGTCGTCTCGGTCATGGGCGCACACCTCTCCTAACGGATAAAGTCCGTTGAAAAACAACCCCACCGAGGCGCTCGGAGTACTATGGATACTAGGTGAACAAAAGGAATATGTCAAAAGGGCGCGCCGTTAAGCGCTTATGTAACAATTAGATACAGGCGAAATTGGCGTGGGTCGGGCAGATTCGACGATCGTAACTGACTCTTAAATAACGACTTATGGAAGCGCTTCATGCGAGTTTCCCGGTTTTTTTTGCGGATTCGTCGATTTTTACTCGCTCGATGACTCGAGCTCCATCACCCAAACGTCGCTCTCGTACTCGGTCATCGTGAAATAGAACGCACGCACGCGGAAGAAGATGGTCTGGCCGTCCCGGGACCACTTCGGCCTTAGTCCGAATTCCGAGAGCACACGAGGCTCGCCTCCTTCAGGAGGAATCACCGCAACGCCGCTGTCGGTCGCGAATGCGATGAGGCGCCCATCGGGGGACCACCGAGCTTGATTTCCTACGGCAAGACGCTTCGGTGTCTCGCCGGCTGGCTCGCCGCGATCTTTCGACGCGACATAGATGGACTCGCTATCGCCGCGCAACGATTGAAAAACGATCTGTGTCCCATCCGGGGACCAGTTAGGATAGCGTTCTTGAGCGGGGTCGTTGGTGAGCTGCCGAGGGGCTCCTCCCTCCGACGAGATCACAAAGATGTCGCGGTTTCCGGTCCGAAACGTGTGGAACGCCACCTCGGTGCCGTCGGGCGACCACGAGGGACAGCAGTCCATGTTGGGATCGGTCGTGAGCTGTATCGGCTCGCCGCCCTCCACCCGCATCTTGAAGATGTCTTGGTTGCCGCTTCTGGTCGAGTCGAAGACGAGCCACTTGCCGTCCGACGAGATGTCAACGCCTTCGATCGCCTGGTTTCCCGTCGTCACCGGACGCGCCGCGGACACAGAGACGGGACCGCCAACAGGAATCGGCAACGACCAGAGGTTCTGGCGCGAGGTGATCACGGAATAGGACAGAATGCGTCCATCCGCGGAAAGAGCAACCGTGAAGACGTTGAGTCCGGTGGTGAGCCGCTCGGGCTCGCCCACCGCCCCCCGTGCCGGGTCGATGCGGACTCGGTAGATGTCTCGGCCGCCGCCCCGGTCGGAGACGAAGAGAAGACTCTTTCCGTCCGACGTCCACACGGGGCCGAAATCGAAATGTAGGTCTTCCGTTATGCGAACGGGCTCGGCACCTGATGTCGGGACGACCCAGACGGACGACGGAGCGAGATTGAGCATGATCCCGCCGCTGTCGCCCACGTACAAAGAGTTGCCCAACGTGATCGCGAGATGCAGGCCGTCGGGAGACCAGCTCAGAGACGACACGTAGCGCAGCGCATCAACGAAAATTCTACGAGGCTCACCCCCGTCGCTGGAATCGAGAATCACTGCCAGCTCGTTCATGTAAGCCACCGTCTCCCCATCCGGAGACCAAGCCATGCCCCTCCCTTCGGATGAAAAACGGCGAGCAACGCCCCCAAGCGCGGGAACGATATGGATACCTGCGTCGGTCGAAAACGCGATGCGCGTCCCGTCGGGAGACCATCGAGGCACCCGGTGCTTTCCCGGGAAATCCTCGGTCAACGGCACGGGTCGCCCGCCGGCGACCTGTTGCACGTAGATCTTGGTCTCGTTTAACGGACCGGCAGCATAAGCAACCATCTTGCCATCAGGAGAAATTGCGCCATCGACTTCGAGTCCGGCATCCCGAGTGATCTGGATGGTGCGACCGACACGCGGCACGAAAGTATCGGGCTCGGCACGCCAGAAAACCAGGAAAGCAAGTAAGAGAACCGCGGCGGCGACCGCGGCCAACACCAGGCCGCCTTGCCGCCCAGCACTGGCCCCTGGCGCAGGAGCGCCACTTTGTGTGTCGGCGGTGTCGCGCTTCAAATGCTTCAACTCGGCGACAAGATCTTTCGCCGATTGGTAGCGCTCTTCCGGTTGTTTCGCGAGACAACGGTTGAGAACGTGCTGCAGCTCCGACGCCGGTTCCAGCTCGGAGAGGCGCGGGGCCGAATCCCGGAGAATCGCGCTCAAGGTATCCGTTCCCGTCTTACCTTTGAAAGGAAGCCCTCCACTGAGCATCTCGTACAAAAGAATACCGAAGCTGAAAATATCGGAGCGCGCATCGACCGCTTCTCCGCGTGCTTGCTCCGGCGACATGTACGAGACGGTGCCCATAATTTGTCCGGGGTCCGTCTCGGAGCGAAAACCGGTCTCCGCGTCGCTAGTCGGATCGCTCGGTGGCCGAAACGGCTGAAGAAGCTTGGCCAGTCCGAAATCGATGATTTTGATGTGGCCGTCGTCGGTGATCATGATGTTCCCTGGCTTCAAGTCGCGATGGACGACGCCCTTGTCATGGGCCTTCGACAACCCTTCGGCCAACTCCGCTGCGAGCTCCAACACACGCGAGGGAGCTAGGCGACCTCGCGTCAACAGATCCGTCAGCTTTTCGCCTTCGATGAGCTCCATCACGATGAAATGAACGCCGTCCTCTTCATCAATTTCGTGAATGGTCGCGACGTGGGGATGATGGATCGAGGCAGCGGCTTTAGCTTCCTGCACGAACCGACGCCGCCGATCCTCGTCGGTCATGAGCTCAGGCGGCAACACCTTGATCGCCACGTCGCGGTCGAGCTTGGTATCCAACGCGCGGTAGACGACGCCCATCCCGCCCCGGCTGAGCTCCTGCTTTATTTCGTAATGGGAGAGTCGACGCCCTAGCATTGGAAAAGAAAGTTATGCGCCGAACCGCGAGAAGTCAACACACTCGGGTTCCTCGAGCTCGAAGCGTCGGCGCAGATAGATCACCGCGGCGTAGAAAACGGGCGTATCGAGTAGCGCCATGACCCACTTGAACAGCACGCCGTTGAGAAACAGCGTGGGAAACAGCTCCCACGTAACGCCCGGAGTGCCGAGAGCAGCGAGAAGGCCGTTGACGAGCGCGGTATCGACGACTTGTGAGGTGATCGTGCTTGCGTTGTTGCGAAGCCACAAGTGCTTGCCGTGGGTCAGTCTCTTCCAGAAGTGAAACAGACGTATATCGAGGTATTGCGCGCCGAGGTAAGCAATCATCGAGGCGGTGACGGCGACCCATTGAAGCCCGAAGACCCGCAGAAACGTCGCATCGTTCACGGGACTCCATGACGTCGCTTCCATCATCGACGAGATGAGCACCAGTCCGAGCACGAACAGGCTCGCGACGAGACCACTCGTGACAACCCGATCAGCGCGCTCTTTTCCGTAGATCTCCGAGAGAATATCGGTGACGAGAAACGTCACCGGGTACGCGAGGATGCCGACGGATTGCTGGAATTGGATGCTCGTGCCGAAGAGAGAGAATTCCCAACTAAAGAACTTCTGGAAGATCAGATTGCAAGCGACGAGCGCGGCAATAAAGATCGCGGCGAGCACGAGGTAGAACTGCTCGTACGCCGCGCGGTTGTCAGCAGAAACGCTCACGTGAAGAGGGCTTCCGTCTCCTTGTTGAGTAACACCCAGAGCCCGTACCCGCCCAGGATCGTTCCGAACGGGAAGTTGAGCAAGTTGAGCGCCGAAAGAACGAGACCCAGGATGCGCGCCCAGTCTTTGAACTTGACGAGCCCTATGCCGACGGCGAGTCCGGGAATAGACAAGAGCGTAATGAGGGCAAAAACGCCGATGCCTACGATCCCGAGGATGGGTGCAGCGACCGCCGCGTCCGGTTCCTGTTGTGCGACCACGCTGACGATCCCGGCCGCGCCGCCGAGTATCACCAGCAAGAGAATTGCGATCAGCATCCCGAAAATACCGAACGCAATATAGAGAATGCCAAGGATGGAAACGTGTTGTTTCATCGCCTGTACCGAGTGCTCAGTTTCGCTCACGGTTCACCTCTGACTAGGTCAAGTATTCTTCCGCCCACCGCTCGAACACCATCAACGGGAAGAGCTGATGGGCATGGTTGGCACTGCCGTCGACATGCTCGCGCCGCAGCCGCTCCACCTCCGACCACTCGAACAGGCCTCGGTTGACGACGCGCTCCTCGGTCAAGAGCTCGTCCATGAGTGGTTTGAGATCCGCGCGGAGCCAGTTCTTCATCGGAATGCTGAAGCCTTCCTTCTGGCGACGAAGGATGCGCTCCGGAAGCACGCCTTCCATGGCTTTCTTCAATACGTACTTCCGGGTTCCGCCGCGAAGCTTCATGTGCCCGGGCATGCGGAACGCGAGCTCGACGACGTCTTTATCGAGAAAAGGCGCGCGGGCTTCGAGCGATGTCGCCATGCTCATGCGGTCGACTTTGACGAGAATATCGTCGGAGAGGAAGAGTTTGAAATCAGTGAAGAGCTGCCGGTTGAGCAGGTCGTCGCGGTGCTCACCGAGCTTCGAGAGCACGGGCAATCTCGAATCGCTCGAGGCGAGCTTCTCGGCGAACCCCTTCGTGTAGAGCCGCGACTTCGCCTCTGGCGACATATGAGACAGCCAACGGTAGTGCTCGAGCTCGGGAGCTGACGCCGCGCCTTCGAGAAATCGCTTCACCTTATTGACGAAGCCCTTCTTCTTCTCGCTCGGCGGCACCCACTCGCTCATGGCGTGGAGCATCGACAAAGCTCTCCGGCCCGGAAATCGAGCGAGCGTTCGAGCCACGCGGTCGGCCGCGTACCAATCGTAGCCGGCGAACAGCTCATCGCCCCCGTCGCCCGACAGAGCGACCTTGACGTGTTTCACCGCGACCTGGGAGACGAGGTACGTCGGAAACAACGACGTGTCGGCGAAGGGCTCGTCGAGGTGCACGATGAGCTTGTCGAAGAGCTCTGAAACGTTCGGCTCGATCGCTTCCTCGCAATGCTCGGTCTTGAACAGCTCCGCGATCTCGCGGGCGTAGGCAGATTCGTCGTAGCTTCCTTCGGCGAATGAGATCGAAAACGTCTTGATGGGTCTTTCGGACGCCTGCGCCATCAGCGCAACCACGGTGGAGGAGTCGACCCCGCCGGATAAAAACGCTCCGAGAGGAACATCCGACATCATTTGAGACTCGACCGCTCGGCCGAGGGTCTCCCGCAGCTCTTCGATCCAATCCGCCTCGCTGCGATCGGTGTCGGCCTCGGACGGCGCCTGCCAGTACGGCCACGTCCGCACGCTACCGTTCTCGACGGTCATCGCATGCGCCGGTGGTAGCTTCTTCACACCTTCGAAGATGGAGCGCGGCGCGATGATGAACTCGTAGGTGAGAAAACAATCGAGCGCTTCCGGATCGAGTTTGCGCGGAACGTCGGCCCGCGTCAGTAGCGACTTGATCTCCGACGCGAAGACGACGTCGTCACCGCCAACAAAGTAGTAGCGCGGCTTTTCGCCCGCTCGGTCGCTCGCGGCGAGAAGACGTTTCTTGGGCCCGTCCCACAAC
>CAMYKY010000168.1 GCA_947259165.1 uncultured Acidobacteriota bacterium
GACGTCGGGTGAGGGGGATTTTCTTGGCAGCACGAACACGTCGAATCGACGTTATTTGGCGCTAATTGCTTTCGGCCGGGTTCCAGGTGCTCAGGAGTCTTCGGGTTGTGGTCGTCAGAATAAACCAAGCCACGGCGCCTTCGGCAAAACCAACGCTGCTAACAACGGGTCTTTCGGCTTCGAGAGGATACGTCGGCACCTGCTGCAATCGATTGGAAACCTTGAGAAGTGCAGCATCGATATCTGTTCCGACAGGAAACGTCAGAGCGATTTGACCCTGGCTATCAGAGCTCGTGCTCTCCATACGGAGCAGACCCTCGAGCGACCTGAGCTGGTCTTCTTGCTCGTCGACGATCTCGGCTCAATTTCTTGCGGACTCGCGCCCGGCCACACGGTCGAGACGGTGATGTTCGGCTCGTCGACGTCCGGCGTGAGCTGAATGGGGATACGGAACAGGGCGAGGGCGCCAAACAAAACGACCAGGATGACACCGACGGCGGTCGTCACCGGGTAGCGGATCGCGTCGCGAACGAGGGTCACGGTGCTGGGTACTCCATGGGTTCGGCGAGAACCTGCTGGCCCGCGCGAATGTGTTCGTTGCCGCGGGTGATAACCTTGGTGTCGATTTCAATCGGCTCGTTCGAGCCTGCGACCTCGACCCAGTCGCCGACGCTGATGCCTGTCGTGACCGGCTGCATCTTGACCGCCTGGTCGCTTTCGACGATGAAGACAAATCGTGTCGCGCCGCAGTTGATGAGTGCATCTTTCGGTGCGAGTGTTACGTTGCGGCTGTCGCCGGCGGCGAGCGAAACGTTCGCGACCATACCCGCGCCGATGCGGCCGTCTTTGTTCGAGATTCGGATGCGAAGCTGGAACGTGCGCGCTTGCGTGCTCGCTCTCGGAACGAGGCTCGCGATTTTCCCGTCCACTTGGAAGCCCTCAATTGCCTCGAACGTAACCCGAACCGCTGTGCCCTTTTTGAAATCTGCGAAGCGCCGCTCCGGCACTTTCACGCGCACTTCGAGCTCGTAGGGGGAAATGAGCTCCATCACCGTCGCTTCCCTTTCCGACCCACTGACCGACTTCGGTGAGCTCGGCCGCGACGATGCCGGAAAACGGTGCTTTCACCACCGAGCGATCCAGGTCGAGCTGAATACGATCGATCTCAGCGGCGAGTTGATCGATTCTGGAATATTTTATATAGAAAGGGACGATGTATTCGATCTGTAAAATTACGTACTAGAAGCTACAGTATGGGGCCCGAAAAGAAGGGGACGGCCTGAGCCGTCCCCGAAGAGCTGGGTTAGAGGGGTTCGGGCAGCGAACGTGCTGATTTGAGCTGGCGGAGTCCTTCTTCAAAAAAGAACTCCTTCTCACCGAACGCAGGCTTGAGCTGATCGACCCAGGTCGCGTGCGGGTCGTACTTGGCAAAAAAGGTCTTGCCCACCCAGGCAGGATCTCGCCCTTGCAAGAGCTTGAGGACGAAGACTTTCTCTCCGTTTACCTCGTTGATGCCGTCGACGAGCACTTTGCCGGGCGTGGCGGACATCGAAGGGCCGCGAGCGGTTCGCCCCAGCCCGGACACCTGACGGTACGCGTCGTTGAAAATACGATACGCTTTTTCGAGTGGCAACGCGAAGTACTGCTTGGCGCCCGTGTCCCGCTCCACGAACATGTAGTAAGGGATGGCGCCGAGCTTGACTTGCTCGCTCCACATCGTCGCCCAGGCTTGGGCATTGTCGTTCACGTGCGAGATGATCGGCGCCTGGCAGCGCACGACCGCTCCTGCTGAGCGCATGCGCCGAATGGCCTCCCGGGCAATCGGCGTCTCGAGCTCGCGAGGATGCGTAAAGTGGGCCATGAGGGCCAGATTTCGCCCTGAATCCGAAACCTGATCGAAGAGCTCGAGCAGATCATCCGCGTCATCGTCGGTGACGAACTTGTAGGGCCAGTACGCGGGCGCTTTCGTTCCGATGCGGATGCTTTCGAGGTGCTCCAGGCTCGGATCGAGCAAAGGCTCGATGTAGCGCCGCAAGACTTTGGTCTTCATCACCATGGGATCGCCGCCGGTGAACAGAATGCTTCGGACTTCGGGATGCTGGCGCACGTACTCCACGAGGGCATCGGACTGGCGGGCGGCGAATTTGAGCTCGTCGATACCGACGAACTGCGCCCACCGGAAGCAATACGTGCAATACGCGTGACAGGTCTGCCCGGCGGCGGGGAAGAAAAGCACGGTCTCGCGATATTTGTGCTGCATTCCGGCGAGGGGCTCGGCGTCCAACTTCGGCACGTTGAGCTCCATCTGACCTGCCGGATGCGGGTTCAGCTTGTTCTGAATCTCTCTTGCCACCCGGTGTAGGTCGTCCGAGGAGGCGTTTTTCTTGACCAGATCGAGCATTCGCTCAAAATCTGCGGTCTCCAGCATGCCTGGCTGGGGGAACGTGAGCTGAAACATCGGGTCGTCGGGTATATTGTTCCAGTCGATGAGCTCTTCGATAACGTAGTTATTGACCCGGAACGGGAGGACGGCGGAGACAGCTTTCATGCTGAGGCGCTCGTCGTTGGACAGGGTTCGGAGCTCCTGAATGTCGTCTATGTCTTTACGAGTGAATACTTTGAACCGGGGATACGCACTCTTTCTGTGGGGAACTAGCTGGTGGCTTTGAATCACTGCCATTGACACCTCCTCTACATGCAAGCGCTCGCAATATGCGTTCTCGCCGCTCGACCCCTGAGCTTCGATCAACGAGCGCGTTTTGTCATTTCGACGGTTGGCAGTTTCGGCGCCGGATTGTGGCCCCACAGGCGAAGCTCGCGAGGTGCCGATCCGTTCCGGTGGATCCATATCTCGCCTGCGGACGGCGCGCTAGCCGTCTAGCTTGCGAGATGGCAGACTGTACTACCTACCGTGACGGCGCCTACTATATCAGAAACTTAGGGCCGATACCAACGGGAGAGGTTATCAATAAGAAGTGTAAATCATGCATATAGAAGACGACTTGCGGTTGGATCCTGCCGAAAGGACGCGCGTGAATGAGCGCTGGGAACGACTCCGGGCAGCTTTGCCTCCCGTGAGGGAGGCTGCAGATGGGCAGGAGCCATTATCCAACGTAATGGATCTCGATGAGGGGCATGACGAATGAGCGTCACCCTGAAAGAGACTCGGGCCGGGCTCCTACGAGGGGATTTGAGCTCGGAAGAGCTCGTCCGAGCCCATCTCGATCGGGCCGAGGCGTGTTCCGCGCTAGGGATGTTCATCACCGTCTGCGGCGACGAGGCCATAGCGGAGGCGCGTCGGGCGGATGAGTCTCTTGCACGTGGTGAATCCCTGGGCGTGTTGCACGGCGTGCCCATCACCGCCAAGGATATCGTTCATTCCAAAGGCGTTCGCACCACGTCAGGGTCCAAAATCTTCGCAGATTTCGTGCCGACGGCCGACGCCCCGTGCCTCGCCTCGCTCCGTCGCGCGGGTGCGATTCTTCTCGGGAAAACGAATCTCCACGAGCTCGCCTACGGTATTTCTAACGTCAACCCACACTACGGTCCTGCCAAAAACCCCTGGGATCCGGAGAGGATCACCGGCGGCTCGAGCGGCGGGTCGGCAGCCTCGCTTGCCGTGGGCGTCGGATTAGGCTCGATCGGAACCGATACCGGAGGCTCGATTCGCATTCCGTCAGCGTTGTGCGGCACCGTGGGCCTGAAACCCACCTACGGCCGGGTGAGCCGTGAAGGCGTCACGCCCTTGTCGTGGAGTCTCGACCATGTCGGTCCGATGGCGCGCACCGTCGAGGACGCCGCGGTGCTATACGATGTTTTGGCCGAAGCCGATACGGCCTCCGGTTTGAGGGCTCCGACTCGGGGTCTCAGAATCGGTGTGCACGAGCGCTACTTCTTCGAAAATATCGAGCCGGAAGTGGAGGCCTCGGTGCGCTCCGCGCTCGGTGAGCTCGAATCGCTCGGGATGGAGCTCGTACCCATCGATGTTCCTGAGGTCGAGATTCAGGCTGATTGCCGGAACATCATTGCGTTCGCGGAAGCCTCTTCGTTTCACGAGGAGAACATCCGCCGTCGACCGGAGGACTACGGGGAGGGTCCGCGGGAGCTGCTTCGATTCGGGTTGACGATCCCGGCGACCGACTACCTCGCCGCGCTTCGCGCACGCCGACGGATCGTTCGCGCCTTCAGAAAGGCTTTCCGCGGCATCGACGTACTGGCCGTACCGGCCACTGCGGCGGCGGCGCCTCGCATCGAAGACGACGTGCTCGATAACGGAGAAGAGCTTCGCACGGGCCTTCTACGTCTTGCCGGCCCGTTCAATACAACTGGCTTTCCCGCGTTGTCGCTTCCATGCGGCTTTACCGAGGACGGCCGTCCCATCGGGTTGCAGCTTTCCGCGTCGCCGAACCAAGAGTCGCGCTTGCTACACGTGGCCTACGCGTACGAGCAATCTCAATCATGGTGGAGACGTCGACCGGTTGTATAATCCGCCGTCGGAGGTGTGAATGTTGCTCGAAGGAAAACGCGGTCTCATCGTCGGGATCGCCAATAAGCGTTCTCTTGCATGGGGTATTGCCCAATCGGCCGCACGCGAGGGCGCGCGTCTCGTCGTGACGCATCAGGGAGAACGCCTCGAGAAAAACGTGCGCACGCTCGCCGAAGAACTGAGCGATCCTGTCATCCTGCCGTGCGACGTCACCAGTGACGATGACATGGACGCCGTCGCGAGCGCGATCCGCGACCAGCTCGGGGGCCTCGACTTCGTGGTGCATGCGGTCGCGTTTGCCATGCGAGAAGAGCTCGAGGGCGATTTCGTCGACACGTCGCGAGAAGGTTATGCGTGCCGCTCATGCCGGCCGTGGAAGACGGCGGCGGGAGCATTGTGACCCTGACGTACCTCGGCGGTGAACGAGTCGTCCCCAACTACAACGTGATGGGTGTGGCCAAGGCCGCGCTCGAGATGTCGGTACGCTATCTCGCGGCGGACCTCGGTCCCAAGGGCATTCGCGTCAATGCCATCTCCGCGGGCCCGATCAAAACCCTGGCATCTTCGGGAGTGCAGGGTATTTCCAGAATGCTCGAGCACCACCGCAAGCATGCGCCGCTGCGGAAGAACACGGAACAGGGAGAAGTCGGGGACACCGGCGCGTTCCTGGTCTCTTCCCTCGCGCGGGGCATCACCGGTGAAGTGATTTACGTCGATGGCGGGTACCACATTCTCGGAAGCACGCTGGCGGCACCGTGAGTTCGACGTTCGGCTATCGGCATCCGGTTGATGCTCGTTTGATAGATATTCCTTGTTCTAAGCACTGCCGCCTCGGTGCGGTTTCTGCGCCTTCGAAAAGGCCGGCGTTGCATCGAGACGCGGTATCAAGGGGCGAGACCGCGTTTCCTGCGAGCATCGACCGGATGCCGAATGCCGATAGCCGAATGCGCTAATGAAACTCGTCGTTGAGCAAGACGTTCTGGAGTTATTTCCCGATGTCCGGATCGGTGTGCTCGTTCTCAGTGACGTCAACAATCATGCTCGCGCCGATTTTTCCTCCGAGATTCATCGAGCCCAGGAGCACGTCCGCACGGTTCTCGCGGGCGTCAATGTTACCGAACATCCTCGTATCCACTGCTGGCGCGAGGCGTATCGACGGTTCGGAGCGAAACCGAAAAAATACCCCTCCTCGATCGAAAACCTCGTCCGACGAACGCTGAAAGGCGAAGCTTTACGGTCGGTCAATCCTCTCGTGGATCTCTATAACGTCGTTTCGTTGAAATACTTGTTGCCGGTGGGTGGGGAAGATCTCGATACTGTCGAAGGTGATATCCGATTGACGCGCGCGGTCGAGGACGAGCCCGCGGTTCAGTTGTTGGGGGAGAAGGAAGCGCGTGCGCCGAAAGCCGGTGAAGTTTTCTACACTGACGATCGCGGCGCGATTTGTCGTCGATGGAATTGGAAAGAGGCAAACCGCACGAAACTCACACGAGAGACGCGGCGCGCGGTCCTCGTGCTCGAGGCACTCCCGCCAGTGACGTCGTCCGAGCTCGACGAGGCGATGGGGGCGTTGGAAGGGCTCGTGCGGGCCCACACGAGCGCCGGGGTCACCGCCCAGGTTCTCGACAAGGACGATCCGCGGCTAAGCGTCGATTCCTGAGCGTGGCGTCGCCAAGCGCCCCTTCTGTTATTCTTCGGTGGGCAGCGTCAACGCTATGAGCTCCGCGGGGTGCTCGCTCCGGCCATCACCGACGGCGACGACGATGTGTTGCTTGCCTTCATGCATATACGTCATGGGCAGACCTGTCGCTTGAGCTGGCATCTCGAGCTCGGCGACGATCTCGCCGGTAAGCTTGTCGTAAGCGCGAAAGTAGGGTTCACCGCGCCAGCCCTCTCCAGCGAAAAGCAGCGTCTTCGTCACCAGCAGGAGCGCTCTTGCCGGAGAGCCTGTGGGTTCCAACTCGATGCCGCTCAGGGCAGGGTGGTTACGGATCGCGGGCGGCGTGCCGCCGTTGGGCTTCATCCAAAGGTGGTCGCCGGTGTTCATGTCGATCGCGGTGATGCGGCCGAACGGCGGTTTGAAAAGGGGGAGTCCTTGCGGTCCCGAGACGGTGATACCCGCGGAGATATAGTCGATGTCGGAATACGCGGGATCTTGGGTGAGCGCAAGCATCGTCGGGCCCGTTGCCGTGCCGACATAGAGGATACCGGTCTCGACGTCGACGGCGCCGCCTTCCCATAAAGCGCCTCCGCCGGTACCGGGTATCTGAATCGTTCCTTTCGTTCCATCTTCGGCGTCCACCAGCGAGGGCGGCGAATACAAGGGACCGAGGCGGTACCGCCGAGCAATCTCAGCCGCCTGCTCCCGAAGCTCGGGGGTGAAGTCGATGAGATCGTGCTCGGTCGCACCCTGCTGGTCGAAGCCCGCCGGCTTGGTGGGGAACGGTTGCGTGGCGGACGCTCGCTCGCCCGGAACATCCGAGGGCGGCACGCTTTGTTCTTGGATGGGCCAGAGAGGCTCTCCGGTGATGCGGTTGAAGGCGAAGGCGAAGGCTTGTTTCGTGAGCTGCACAACGGCTGGCACACGCTGTCCGTCCACGGTGACGTCCATGAGGATGGGCACCGAGGGGTTGTCGTACTCGTAGATGTCGTGATGCACGATCTGGTAGTGCCAGACGCGCTCGCCGGTGCGCGCGTTCAGGCAAACGAGGCTGGACGAGAACAGGTTATCGCCGAGCCGGTGGCCGCCGTAGTAATCGCTGGTTGCGACCTCGACTGGAAGATAGACGTAGCCGAGCTCTTCATCGAGTGCGATCGGCGCCCACACCCCGGCGTGTCCGGTGTACTCGGCCGAATCGTTCTCCCAGGTGTCGTAGCCGTATTCCCCGGGTTTGGGAACGGTGTGGAAAATCCAACGACGCTCACCGGTCTTCGTATCCCACGCGGTGACGTGTCCCGGGACGCCGATTTTGGATCGCGGCCTACCAGCGCCCGCAAATGCGGGGCCGACGATGACCAAGTCCTCGAACACGACGCCGGGTGAGCTCGACCCGAGATTTCGAACGTCGACATCAACCGGCTGGTCGACACCTCGTTTCAGGTCCACGACTCCGTCGCTGCCGAAGTCGGGAAAGGGCCTGCCGGTCTTGGCGTCTAGCGCGATGAGCTGAAAACCTGGAGTGACGACGAAGACGCGGCCGTTGCCACGGCCGTCTGACCCATAGGAGACTCCTCGGCCCGAGTTTCTTCGGGGTGCCGTGGAGCCACGCTCGCCTTCGTCGAAACGGTGCATCCAAAGGGTTTCCGCAGTGCCCGCATCGATCGCGACCACGTCACGCCGAAAGCCAACAGTGAAATAAAGAACGCCGTCGACCATCAAGGGCGTCGTTTCGCTCTTGAACTCTGGAGTCGGCCCGTAGTTGCCGCCGTCCCACCGCCACGCAACCTGAAGACTTCCTGCATTCTCTGGCGTGATCTGATCGAGCTTGGAATACCGGGTCGCTCCGGCGTCGCCGTTCGAGTGCCGCCACTGCCCGTCGGCTGCGCCGTGTTGCGCCAGGCCGTCCGTCGCCATCATCAGCAGGATTGCTGCTGGCATCCATCGTCGTAGAGTTCGTCGCATGTCGCGATGGTATCGAAGCTGACGCCGGAAAACGAGCTGGAAACGGCTGAGACCTAAACCTGGCGCCATAAAAGCCAATAACCGCTAGTGCATGGACCCGCTGATCCTGTCGGTAAATTCCGACGTCATTTTGGGTGCTGACAAGGCGCTCCGACGAATTCATATCTAGATATTCGGAGGAGG
>CAMYKY010000169.1:0-4024 GCA_947259165.1 uncultured Acidobacteriota bacterium
CGCCTTGTCCACGTCCTCGGACGTCGTGCGCCAACTCAGCACCGGTACTCGCATGACGCGGCGGCCCTTCCAGTCGGAGCCGCCGAACCATACCACTCCGCTTTTCTGAAGGCGGTCGATCACTTCGTCCGTCCGACGGTCATGGTCACCATCATCGGCGGTGAATCGCACAATCCCTTGATTGATGACGGGCGTTGCCAACACCTCCGCGCCCTCGAGGACGCCGATGCCCTCGACGATGCGCCGTGCATAGTCGCAACTGCGATCCACGAGGTTCGCCAGACCGCTTCGCCCGAGCGAACGAAGCGCCGCGTACACGGGCACGCCTCGGCCTCGTCGCGACCACTCAGGCGCCCAGTCGATTTGCTGGCGCACATCATCACTCGCGGAAAAATAGCTTGCGCGAACGCTCATCGCCTCCTTGTGGGCGTTCGGGTGTGCGGTGAAGACGAAGCCGATGTCGAACGGCAGGTTCAGCCACTTGTGACCGTCGGTCGCCCAAGAGTCCGCGAGCTCGCAGCCGTCCATCAAGTGTCGATACTTATCGCTCGCCGCGGCCCAAAGACCGAGAGCGCCATCGACATGGATCCACGCGCCACGTTCATGGGCAATCTCGTGCGCGCGATGGAAGTCGTCAAACGCGCCGGTGTTGAACTCGCCGGCTTGCAGTACGAGGATCGTCGGATCGTCACCAAGAGAGCGAGCCACCTCATCGAGATCGAGGCGTCCATCTTCGTAACAGGGGTGCATCCGGACCGAGTCGGTGCCGAGCCCGAGAAGACGAGCGGCACGCGCAATCGACGCATGGCAGAGCTCCCCGGTGTGGATACGGATTTGCGGCGCACCTGAGAGTCCCCGAGCTCCGACGTCATATCCACGGTCCTGGAGAAGTTTCTGTCGGGCGGCCGCGAGCGCGGTGATGTGCGCCGATTGGCAGCCGGTCACGAACGCATAGGAAGCGTCTCGCGGCAGACGCAAGACGTCCTTGAGCCATGCACCCGTCACTTCTTCCATGATACTGAGCGCCGGGCTCGTCGCGTAGATCACAGAGTTCTGATCCCACGCTGACGTGAGCCAATCGGCAGCGAGCGCCGCCGGGAGCAGGCCACCAATAGCCCACGCGAAGAAGCGGCCGCCGCCGCTCGTCAGTAGCCCGCCTTCGACATCTGCCACGAGCTCATCGATCACTTGTTCGGGAGGAACACTTTCCTCACCGAGCTCCTTGCCAAATCGTTCGCGGAGCTCGGCGGGGCCGACGGTCGCGGGAATGGGTCGATCTTCGAGGCTGTCGATATAGTCAATCGCATGGTCTAGCGCCCGACGCAGCGCTTCGTGTTCATCGCTCATCCGTATCCTTCATCCACAGATGCTGTGCCGCGTACGCTCTCCACGGTCGCCAGGCTTCGGCGATTTCCCTGAGCTCGTCCGGGGCGGGTCTTTTCTGATTGCCGGCCTGGGTCGTCGCCATCGCGCGCAGCAGGCCAACGTCGCTTTCCGGGAAAGCGTCGGGCTCGCGCAGAACCCGCATTGCGATGTATTGCGCCGTCCACGCGCCGACCCCGGGGAGAGTTTCGAGCCGACGAAGATTGTCTTCGAGATCGCCGACCGGCGACAACAGCTCGGGATTCGCGACGACTTCAGCAGCCAAAGCCGAGACCGCGCGGCCCCGAGCGGACGGCATCCCGAGCGACGCAATATCGGCGCCGGCAAGCGCTTCGGGTCGGGGAAAACGTCTTCGCAGACGAGTGAACGATCGCGGCAACGGCTCACCGAATCGCTCCGCCAACTTCCCGGCAAGCTTGCGGGCAGCGCTCACCGTAATCTGTTGGCCGAGAATCGCGCGCACCGCAGTCTCGAAACCATCCCACGCGCCGGGAACGCGCAGCCCTGGTCGAGCCTCGACGCACGCTGCGAGTCGCCGGTCTCGCGACAGGTGCTCTCCGATGAGCGCGACGTCGGCGTCGAGATCGAGAAGGCGGCGCAATCTGGCCGCCACCGAAGCAACCCCAACGACGTTCGTCAGCTCGATCGCCGCAAGAAGGCACCCGGCGCGACCAGGTCGGACTTCGACGATGCCGACATCGAAACTGCGACGGTAGGTATCGCCCTCCACCTCTTCCACTCCGTCGATAGCCCGCGCGCGAAGATAGTGCAGCATCGCCGCCCAGTCATACGGCGGCTCATACGGAAGCTTCAACTCGATGCGGTGATCGCGGGCGGAGCGCGGGCCGCGAAGCTCGCGCGGCGTCCGGCCATAGGCCTCCCGGATCGCAGTGTTGAAGCGTCGCACACTTCCAAATCCTGCCGCGAACGCAATGTCAGAAACCTTGAGCTGCGTTTCGCTGAGAAGTTTCTTGGCAAAGAGTAGCCGGTGAGACTGAGCGACGTCGATTGGCGACGTGCCGACGTGCTCTTCGAAAAGCCGACGCAGATGACGACTGCCGACACCGACGCGAGCGGCGAGCGCGTCCACGTTTCCTTCGGACAGACCTCCTTCGGTAATGAGATCGAGGGCTCGTCGAACCGTGTTCGCCGTGCCGCGCCATCCGGCAAGACCGGGGGCGACCTCGGGTCGACACCGGAGACAGGGTCTGAATCCCGCCGCGTGAGCCGCGCCCGCGCTCCGATAAAACGTGCAGTTATCGAATTTCGGCGTCCGCGCCGGGCACGTGGGTCGGCAAAAGATCCCGGTGCTGACCACTGCCGTGTAAAAGCGGCCATCGAATCGCGAATCCCGCGCGCGGAGGGCTTTGTAGCAACGCGCAGCGTCCAAGTCTCGGATCTGCATGGGCCCATTATGCCCATTCCCGTGTCGCAAACTAGCCGTTTTCGGACGTCACTGCACTCGCGTCATACGAGTATTCCGGCAGCGATTCGGGCTCGTTCGAGAGATTCCATGATGATCTCGTTCTCGCTGGAGACGACGTTCGCGAGCCTACGAGCTGTTTCCGGGATGTCGTCCCAGATGTGCCAGCTGACGACCCAAAGCCCATTCTCTCCGTTGCTAGCTTCGGCAGCAAGGTCAGGTATGTCATCGATCGAAGTGATCTGAATGTTCATGTCGTCCCCGAGCTCGCTCGCAAGATACGATCGCAGCTCTTGTCCGACCCGAGCGGCATCGTCCGGGGCAAGCACGAGGACCACGGTCGAACCGTCGACTTCCCGTTGGATCTTCTGAATCGTCCGCGGGTGCAGCTTGACCCGGATGGGAAAGATCGCGGCTGGGCGCCCCTCGAGTGCCTCGAGAAGCGGCTCGTGTCGGAAGTGGTTGACGAGAATGCCCGCGTAGCCTTCGACCACTTCGCTGGAAAGCTGGCGGATTTCACTGATGGTCATTGCCTTTACGGGAACTTCCCATGTACTCGAGATGACGTCTGCGAAAGCTTCTGCGGCACGCCGACCGAGGTCGACGTATGCATACGCGGGCCGACAGCGGGCACTCTCCATGGCCTGCCTCAAGAACAAGCGCGCCAAAGACGTAGGACTGACATGACGCTCCCGCGCCCACTTCACGAGGCGGTCACACTCGTCGGAGCATTCGCGAGCGAGCGCTTCGATGTGCTCCGGTTTCGTAAGTGTATCCGTGACCATCAGATGTTTCCTCGGCTCGGCCGACAAAAAGCCCGATTGAGTCAGCTCCTGATACACGCGGCGGACGATCGCTTCGCCGATGTCGAGTTGCTCGGCGAGGGCGCGGATAGATGGAAGAATATCCCCCTCATTGAGCCGACCCAGACAGTACGCGAGTTTGATCTGATCTTTGATTTGAACCCAAGGGGGGAGCGCGCTGGTACGGTCGATCGTGATGCTTTTCAAGACCGCCCCGCAGGGTCAGGGCGAGCAGGAGGCAAACCTCTCTTGCACAAACCCTTACCAAAGCCTGTCGGTCGCAACGACATCACTAAGGGCACGGGAGCCCACCCCTCTTGTGCGAATAATCTCACAAACGCGCAACACAATCTACGGCGCAGAAAATTTCGAATCACTTCAAACGGTTAGCCGTTGGGAAGGGCGGCGAGTTTTT
>CAMYKY010000169.1:4089-10870 GCA_947259165.1 uncultured Acidobacteriota bacterium
GTGTTCAAAAGACTCGTCCCCGGCGCCCGGATCATCATCGCGCGTTCCAGGAACTCCGACGCCTTAACGAGCTCTCCCGTCAGAAAGTAGGAAACCCCGAGCCCGAGTACGACCTCGTATTGCTCCGGAAACTCTGGCTCGAGCGGGACGAGCAGCTCGAGGGCTCGTTCGGCTTCACGGTCGCGAACGTAGGCAGCGGCGAGCTTCCACTTGGCCATCGGAAGCTTCGTGTTGCCGGCCGCGACCGATTCTTCGAACTCGGCGCGCGCGGCATCGAAACGTCCGAGAGACCAAAGCTGGTCACCCATCGTCATCGCAAGCAGCCCCGGCTCGTTGGGATCAAAGTTTCGCCGGGCGGTGAACGCAGGACGCGGAGCCGTGGTGCGCGGAGATACAGCAAGTGTGGCCGTCCTCTCGACGAGAACGGCTCCGGCGGCATCGACGAGATCGCCTCGGACTTCATAGCTGCCGCCCACCATGCCCGCGAGCGAGAACAACCGGACCAGCGGCTCGGTTGTCAGCTCAGCGGCCGGGATCAACTGCTCCTCCAACACCGTTTCGCCATCGACGAGCCTGAGGCGGAGCGAAAGACCCGGCAGCATCTCTCTGACTTGTAGGAACAAGTAGACACTATCGCCGATGGCAAAGAGCCCATCGGTGGCGGGATGTACTCGGGTTCCGCGGACAGCGAACGTCTCCAACTCGGGAGCATCGACACCGGGCGTGGGCGGATTCTCCTCGACGTTGAACCCGAGGACGACGTCGCTCAATGCAGGAGACAGCGATTCGACGCGTACATCGGACTCAGCCACCGTGAATTGGTGCAGCATGCGATTCCGGACGATCACGCTCACCTTGTAGTCTCCGGGAACGAGCGGGATCCCGTCTTGATAGGAAAACGCCGTACCGTCGGTGGCCTCCATTTGGCTGCGAGAGAACTCGACGTAGCTTTCCCGGTCGTCGGCGACCACGAGCGTGCCGCTCCGATTACGCACTTCCAGGCTCACGTCGAGCGTCGTGTAGTACTTCGTCTGGTCGGGGTCCGTCTCCATCGGAAAATTCTCGAAGTCGATCTCGACCGCGAAGTGCAGAAACGACGTGCGCTCGGGACCCAGCAGGGTCGCGAACGTGCTTCGGCTGGGCACGAAATTGAAGGAGTACTCCGCCGAGACCTGGTTGCCGTAGCGAAGCCATCCGTCGAGGTAGTCGGTCCTCACCGCACGCTTGGGCGAGTCCTCGATATACCCCATCATCATTTCGGTCCCGAGGGCGGCCGCGGAAACATCGTCTCGGTTCACGGGCTCGCTCGCGTCGAACGTCAGCGACGCTCGCGCAAGATCGGGCGAGATGTTGTAAAGATGGAGGAATGCGGCGTCCGGCTGTGCTCCCGCTTGACCCCGCAGAAGCTCGCCCGGCCCGTCGAGAACCGGAGAGTAGAGGCGAAAAACCCCGACGTCGTGGGGTTTATAGAAGAGCAGGGTAAAGAACCGAGGAAGCCCCAGATTCGGGTCGCCTTGATAGAACCACATCTCGGCGGTCACGAGCTCGTTGTACATGTCGAATACGTCACGACTCTGGGGGTCTCCCAGAATAATCATCATTCGCCCGCGGTCGGTTTTCCGCCCCGGCAAAGAGCGAAGCTCCTGGAAGTTTTTATCGGCCTCTTCGAGCCGGCGGTAGTGTTCCGTTCGGAACTCGTTCTCCGGCGTCGCGACGATGGGATCCCGTTTTCGCCAAAAAACCTCGATGAACGCGTCGCGCTCCTCGATAGTCTCGAGCGAGAGAAAGATCTCTCGCTCCCTTTCAGCAATGATGTAGGCGACGTCGTCTTCGAGCCACTTGCGGTCTTTGGACGATAGACGGTCGAGAGGATCCTCCTGCGCGAGAGCCGAAGCTGCGACCGTCAGCACGGCCGCAGCTGCCCACCGCATCAAAGTCTCGTTCATCCCTGCTAGCGTAGTCCGCCGGGATCGAACATGCCAGTGTGATTTAGTCGTTCGAGTCCGAGGCTCCGGAAAGGAAGCCCTGGTAGATGGCGCGCGCCTCATCAAACTGCGAGAACACGTGCTGCTTCTCTTTTTCCGACCGCCACCCCGGCCATTCCTCCGCCATCTGGCGCAGCTTGTCGATCCATCGAATCGAATACTCCGCCGAGGCGCGGTCTCGAGCCGTTTGACCGCCGACATCGACCCAGATCGGATTCGTGAATCCCTGCGCATAGGTCGCGTCGAGTGGCGCACGCTCCGCGGGATCGCCTTCTGCTCTCAGATGGAACCAGCCGCTCTCTTGAACGGGATACGATTTGTCCAGGTCGAACGCGAGCCGTTCACCGGTCGGCGAAAACTCCTCGACCACTTCGCCGTTGTAGAGCAGCAGAACCTTTTGGATCGGAGTGATGCTGCGGACACGGGCTTGGACGCCGACCGAGCCACCTCCGCGCGCGAGCTCAACCCTATCGCCGGGCATGCTACCGTTCACCGTGAGCTCGACGAGGGGACCGGTGCTGACAAAGGCGCGCTCACTGAACCGACGAGCTTGCTCTGGTGGAGATTACTAATGGAGTCCTCACCGCCGGTGGCGGTGACGTGAACACCGTTGTTGAGCGTCGCATACCACGGGTGAAAACCGGCGCGCCCCGCGTTCGACCACTCCACCCCGTCGGTCGTGCCGAGCGCGGCATCAACCATGTAGCCCTTGCCGCCCCCGAGACTGCCCTCGAGCGGGTCGTTCTCGCCACCGAACGCGTGCACGTAGCCGACCGTTGCTCCTTGGGCCTTGGCCTTCCTGAACATGTCGGTGTTGGAAGGGTAGAGGCTTTCGATCGCCGTGCCCTCGTAGCCGGTCGTGAACGGCGAGATCAAATGATCTTTCATCCCAAACAAGAAGACGTGCCCATAAAACGGTGGCCGGTACTCCTGACCCACGACGAGGATGCGCTCCGGCGTCGACAGCGGATGCGGCCCACCACCGGGCACGAAGTGCTGATAGTCGAGAATGCGGTTGTCTTTGTTCGCGACTTGCTCGTTGACGATATCCTGGTCTTCCGCGTCCGACATCATCATCAAGTTCTCGAGCGTGTTGTGGAGGTTGCCGCCGTAGTTCATATGAACGTGAGTGGAGCCGCTGTACCATCCTTTGGCGGCCATGTCCGTCATCGGCTCGAGCTCCACGCTCAGTTGGCTCACTTCGCCAGCCTTGACGTCGACCGAGAGTGTTTTCGGCCAATGCTCGAATCCTTTGACGACCGTCAAATCGATAGTTCCCGCTGGAACTTCGACACGGAACTCACCGCCGTGGTGGAAAATGGGATCCCCGACACCCGTGATGCGCGCGTACTCGTTCGCGGGCGCGTAGAACTTCCCGTCCGACGCCTTCAGATGAACGCGCGAGGCCGTGGGCGCGGATGAGCCCGCGGCGGTTGTACGCACCGAGAGCACGCCCATCGGGCGCTTCCATCGTCGGTCGTTGATGTGCACGGTGACCTGCTTGCCACCGTAAGTCTCCAAGAGCGCGAGCTGCGGCAAACCTTCCTTGTTCGAGATGTAGGCAATCCACTCGCCGTCGGGCGAGAAACGAGGATGGAACGCATCGTGATCCAAAAACGTCATCTTGTACGGCTCGCCGCCCACCGTCGGCTGCACGTACAGATTCGTGAACTGATCCGCCGAGCCTCCGTGCGACGCGTAGACGAAGCGCTTGCCGTCGAGCGACACGTCCGGCCGCGTACGATAGAGCGTCTGCTCCGACAACACCGTCTGTGATTCTTCGATACCGCTCGACGCCGCCGGCACGCGCAACACGTTGCCCGAGCCCAAGGGCACGTTCCGGTTCGAGACGATCAGAAGCTCCCGGCTGTCGGGTAGCCACGTCGGTGTGATCGCCATGTCCCACGGGCCAAAGTACAGCCGATTGTTGCCGTAGTTGTTGTCCTTGGTGACCGCGATCTCATCGCCGGACCATTGACCATTGCGGATAGGCCTGACATACACGTTGAAGTAGCCGTTCGGTTTGGTCGACACGTAGGCAATACGGGTCCCATCCGGGGAAAAGACCGGATCGATGTAGATCTGATCGTCATTCGTGAGCGCATGGCTCTCACCGGTGTCGAGATTGACGATCTCGAGCTGGATCGTCTGGCCGCCGTCGTCTGCGGTGTAGATGATCCACTTGCCGTCGGGAGAGATGTCCGGAAGCGAGTGGTACTTCTCGTTGTACGTCAGCTCCCACGCCCGACCGCTCTTCGGGTCGACTTTCCAGATCGAGCCACTCATCGCGACGGCGATCCACTCTCCATCGGGCGACCAGTCCGGCGACCACGGTGTCGAGCTCGGGGCCGGTGGAAAGTAAAAATTGAACATGTAGTTGCCGCCGTGTTTCGACGATGGATAGGCGCGACTCTGGGCGCTACTCGTCGATGCAACGAGCGTCAGAATTACCAGAGCCGAAAGTACTCGAGAGATGAAACGAGATTTACTCATGGGATGCTCCCTTGGAGTCGAGTCCACGTTCTTCTGTGTGTTTTCCAACACAGGAGGCGATTCTATGCGCGACGGGCGTCAAGCTCAACTGAAAACTGGGCTCAAAATTGACAAGACAAGACGCCTTCTATATTAATGGTGCGACCTTCCACCACGGTGATATGGCAATGATTCCGCTCATCGTCGCTGCTGTCGCTCTTGGCGCAGCGCAGCTCACGG
Organism: uncultured Acidobacteriota bacterium; assembly: GCA_947259165.1. GTDB lineage: Bacteria > Acidobacteriota > Vicinamibacteria > Marinacidobacterales > SMYC01 > CAMYKY01. The sequence continues at coordinate 8,787 of CAMYKY010000169.1, forward strand.
AGCGACCAACCTTCAGCCGGGATATCGCGCCGATCGTGTTCGAACACTGCGTGGGTTGTCACCGCTCCAGCGGTTCGGCCCCCTTCTCTCTCGAGACGTACGACGACGTGCGAGCTCGCGCGCAGCAGATCGCCGACGCGACGTCCTCTCGAACGATGCCGCCGTGGCTTCCCAAAGTCGGCTACGGCGATTTCGCGGGTGTACGGCGATTATCCGATGAAGACATTCGACTCCTGCGCGCGTGGTCGCACGAGACCCTCGCGGGTGAGCCCGCCGACATGCCGGCGCCACCCGAGCTCACCGAGGGTTGGCAGCTCGGCGAGCCCGACCTTATCGTGTCCATGCCGCGCCCGTACACGCTGCCCGCCGTGGGTCACGACGTCTACCGCAACTTCGTACTTCCGATCCCCGTGGACACTCCGCGTTTCGTCCGCGCGATCGAGTTTCGCCCGGGCGGCCCCAACATCGTTCACCACGCTCGCATCCTCGTCGATCGCACCGGAGGCTCGCGCGAGCTCGACGCACAAGACGACGAGCCCGGCTACGACGGCATGATCCTCGACAAAGCCGAGTTTCCCGACGGCCTGTTCCTCGGTTGGGCACCCGGCAAGGTCCCGCTCGAGGCGGAGGAGGCACTGGTGTGGGGCCTGAGTCCCGGGACCGACCTCGTCGTTCAGGCGCACATGATGTCCTCCGACCATCCGCGACCGGTCGACATCTCGGTCGGATTCTTCTTCACCGATCGAGAACCGAAACGTCGAGCGGCAGTCCTTCAGCTCGGCTCGAAGACGATCGACGTTCCCGCGGGTGCACGAGCGCACCCCGTCGAAGACAGCTACGAGCTTCCAACGGACGTCGACGTGATCGGGATCTATCCCCACGCCCACTACGTCTGCCGTGAGATGCAGGTGACGGCGCGTTTGCCCGACGGCCGTGAACAGTGGCTTTTGTGGATACCGCAGTGGGATTTCTATTGGCAGGACGAGTACCGCTACGAAACTCCCGTGTCGTTGCCGCGAGGCACGACGATCACGATGCGTTTCGTTTACGACAACAGCGCTGCCAACCCATTGAACCCGTTCGACCCGCCGCAACGCGTCCGTTTCGGCCCCATGTCGACCGACGAGATGGGTGACGTGTTGCTCATGGTCGTCCCGCGTGAGCCCGAAGACCTCATCGCACTTCAGGACGATTTTCTCCGAAACGAGCTGCGTCAGGACATCGCCGGCTACGAGAAGATGCTCGCGGATGATGCGAACGACGCGCTGGTGCGAAACGCCCTCGGGTTCGCGTACTCGCAGGTGGGTCGCACCGACGACGCGATCGCCGAATGGAAGCAAGCGGTTCGCATCGATCCCGATCTCGCCGAGGCGCACTACAACCTCGGCGGCGCGCTCGCCGGGACACGCAGCTACCGCGAGGGGGCCGACGCATTTCGCAAAGCGATCGAAGCCAAGCCCGACTACGCAGAGGCGTACAACAATCTCGGCGTCGTTTTGCAATCAGACGGGCAGCTCGGCAAAGCCATCGATCAATATCGCGAAGCGATCGAGATCCGGCCCGACTACGCGTACGCACGACACAATCTCGGAAACGCGCTGCTCGCCGAAGGTAAGCTCGAACGAGCGATCGAGCAGCTACGCGCCGCAATCGAGATCGAGCCCGACTACGCCCAGGCACACTACACGCTCGCAAGCGCGCTCGGACGACAAGGGCAGCTCGAAGAGGAGATCGCCCACTACCGTTTGGCGATCGCGGCCAAGCCCGACTACGTCGAAGCACTTCACAATCTCGGTGCGGTGCTGCTTCTCTCGGGACGCCCCGATGAAGCCGTCACCGCGCTTCGTGGTGCCGTCCGTGCCCGTCCCGACTACGGGCTCGCCTACGCCAACCTCGCGCGTGCCCTCGCGGCCACGCGACAAGACGACGAGCTCGACGAGTCCGAGCTCGTGTTTCGAAAGGCGATATCGCTCAGACCCAAAGACGCAGCAGCCCATCGCGACCTCGCCGCGGTCGCAACGCGTGCGTCGCACCTCGACACCGCGCTGACGCACTACCACATCGCGGTGAGCCTGGCTCCCGGC
>CAMYKY010000170.1:0-8566 GCA_947259165.1 uncultured Acidobacteriota bacterium
ACAATTTGTCGTCGTTCGATCGACAAATTGTCGGCTAGCAGGGCTCGGCGCTCGCCTGTTTGACCATGATGGACACTTTTCGTAGTGGCATGCCGCTTGCACTACTGCCTCAACGCGATGAAGCGACTAGCTTTCCTGAGCGGTCCGGCTCAAGCACTCGGGCTGATGGTTCTCTTCGCTCTCTGGGTATTGGGCTCGGGCCAGATCCACGCGAGTCTCGTCTACACCTTCGAAGCAAGTGGGAGAGTCTACGAGTGCTACTACTATCGAGACCCCGTGCTCATGTTCTGGACACTTTGGTGCCTGCTGTGCGCTCTTGTCGTTCTATGGGTTCCCTTGTTGTTCAGAAACCGATCGCGTCCATCCGATCGCCTCGATGTAGTGCGGCTCAACGCAACATGGCTGGTGCCGCCTCGAGCGCTCTCCGAGGGTTCGCGCGATAGGAACCCCTATGCACCGCCGTTGTCGCACGCGGCCACCGAGTTAGAGATTCCAACCAAAGCCCAGGTTCCCATCGTGGGTCCGCTCGAGCTCGCGCCGTTGCTGTTCGTCGGAATCGTTCTCGTCATCGTGCTCCCCTTTCTGATGAATGCCTGGCCGCTCATCGCGGTTGTGGGTGCCGTCGTCTTCTGGAGGAGCCGTGTAGAGCACGACCGAGACGCGACCGGCCTGGACCTCGGTATCTAGATGGCGAGGCACGACGAGATCAATCCCTACGCGAGCCCGGAAACCAGAGAACCCCCTTCCGCTGGCTCCCGATCACGTTGAACCGCTCGACATACCGCGTCGGTATGCCCCGCGTCCGGAGCGAAACGGCCGCCGCACCCGCAAACACCACCCTCTCTCATTATTAAAGAGGAAGTTCCCGAGCGGGTCTTGCCGGTCGATCTCGCCGACATCGCCTCTATCTACCGTCGAAACTAGCCTCTATTCCTGACCACCACGGTTGCGTGAGAGGTCAAAACCCTGCATCAAGCACCAACGGATGGTGATCCGAGCCAATTTAGGATTGACAGTATTTACTGTGAATAGTACACTCTTCCCATGGCACGGGACCGATCAGCTTCGAAGCTGCTTAGGAGCTACCTAGAGCGTGAGGATCTAACCCTCGACGAGCTCGTCGAGTCCGCCGATCAGCTTCTCCGCGAGCTAGTGCCGAGCCAATCCCGCTACAAGGTGACCGAGCGGCCGGACGCGAGGACGATTCGCTATTACGTCACCCAGAAGCTCCTGCCGAAGCCGGTGAGCTACGAGGGCGGGCGTGCCCGTTATTCCGGCGCGCACCTCGCTCGCCTGCTGATGATCAAAAAGCTCCAAGCGGAGCACCATACCCTCGAGCGCATCGCGCGTGTCCTCGAGCAGGCCACCGACGAGGACGTCCTCCGCGAGCTCTTCCCCTCCACCAAGCGATCTAGACCCGCGCCGACGAAACGCGTGAGGCCGGAGCTCCTCGTGTCCGCCACACCCACCGAAGCTCCCGAGATGATCCAACGTCATGCGCTCGGGCAAGGAGCCTCGCTCGACGTGCCCGAACGTGTGCTGAACACCCCGAAATTGAGAGCGGAGCTCGCCGACCAATTGGAATCCCTGGCGCGCTCGCTCCGTGAAACCCCGGTCCAAGAACCAGAAGGAGACAGCCCATGAGCCTTCCCGTAGACGTACGCATCAACGACTACCCCCTGGCCAGAAAGACGAAAGACTCGTTCACGCTGGGACACTACTTTGCCTTCGTCGACGCGAACGCGGAGCCCAAGCGAGGTCGTTGGACGCGGCTGTTGACAGAGCCGACCACGACGCACCAGGTCATCCCGCTCGTAGGAGAGGCCATCGATGCCGCCGGCATGACCCTCACTCCGCGAGAACGTGACATCGCGCCTCTCGGTGCGGTGGTAGCCGATCGAGATCTATACCGGGCCGAGCAGGACACCGTCTACCTGTTCATCGCCATGCCGAAACCTCCCGAAGGCCTCGAGCTCCTCGTGCACTGCAACGGGGAGGTGTTCACCCAGTGCTCGATCGAAGTCGAAGACGGTGTCGCCATGGAGACACTCTCGATGCTGCTTCCCGGTAGCTACAGCGCCGAGCTCTCGGTCGATGGCACGCCGATAGATTTCACCGTCGCGACGTACACGCTCGCACCTCTTTCCGGACGATTGGTCTCCTACGAGCTCGATCGCAACAAGGACGAGCTCCGATTCGCACTCGCCGTCGAAAGCTATCAAGTCCCCTTCGATGGCGAGCTCGAGGTTTCACTCGTCGAGCATCACCGCGAGGTTTCTTCGACGAACCTGAAAGCCGAGGCTCCCGGACGCTACACAGGTTGTCTCGCCATGACGGGCGAAGGCCCGTTTCGCCTGCAGCTCGTCAGTGTCGATGACGCCGAGCGCGTCGCTCAGGTAGCAATTCCTGGAAGCCGCGCGATGGAGCGCGACGTCACCATCATCGGGGAGCTCGGCCAGGAACGACTTTTCTCTATGATGCCCGAGCCAGGAGCGCTACCTCTTCGTGGCGGGTTCGTCACCGAGGGCGACTTCCTCACCACCCCGCTCGTCGTCGAGGAGGTCGTGAGCGATCGCTTCACCCTCCACGTGAAGAAAGACCTCGACGCTCTGCATTTGGTCGTCCTCAACCTCGAGAGTGGCGAGTTGAACGTGGTCAATCATGGAAACGCAAAAGCCGGCGACGAGATTCTCGTCGCATCGGAGAGCTCTCTTTGCACCGTCTTCGCCGGCTGCGTCGTCAACGGACGGCCCTTCGAGGGCTACAGCAGTTTCGTCCGTCCGAGCCAACTCGCCCTCGGGATCGACGTTTCCGAGAAAATGCGCCCCGGTCAAGATCTCGTCGTCAAACTATCGTTAGAAGGCGCGTCCGAAGCGACGCCCGTACTCCTCGCTGTCCGCGACCAGCGACTCACCGCGACCGATCGCCCATCTGTCAGTCTCGGCGCCTCGGCAAAGAAGAATATTGCTGATGCCACCGAGGGGATGGACAAAGGCTTTTTCGACGGAGGCCGGATAGTCCAGAGGTTGGATCATTCGATCCCAACCGGCTCCGGGTTCGCGATGGGGGTCTACCGTTCGCGCAGACCGGCTGTCGCGGAGCCCGCCCACTTCGACTCGGAACCCGATGGAGCATCGCCCGACGATACCGGCTCATACGCCGCCATGCCCCCGCCCCCGAGCGCGGACGAGGCCCCTCCTGCCGCCGAGCCCGCGCGCTCCGATTTTCCAGAAGTGCTCTTCTACGACATCGTAGTCGTCAGTAAATCCCAAGAGGTCGTGATCCCTCTTGGCGATACGCTCGGAACCTTCGCAGTCGAAGCCTTCGCCCTCGTCGGAGGAGACTGGAACGACGCACAGACCAGCGTCGTCGTCGACAAGCCAGTGCGCATCGATCTCGAGCTTCCTCCTTCCGTTCACGCGGACGACGTCGTGGTAGGGCGGCTCCGCGCGACGACGAGCTCGGGACGCGCAAAAATTACCGTCACCCGCGACGGAGAGGCGCTTTCTCTCCGAGCCACCCAAGGTGACGTGCTCGAAACCCCAGTCGAGCTCGATCTCGATGTCGTACCCGGCACCTACGTCGCCCAGGTGGAGGATCCCGATACCGGCGAGACCGATACCGTCGAGCTGACCGTCTCCGAGCCTGGTGTGTTGAAGTTGTTCGTCAAAGAGCTCGGCTTGTTGCTCGCCGGCGACCACATCACCCTCGACTCAGCCGACGCTCTGACACTCCGGGTTCTTCCCGCCGTGGAAGAGCCGCTCGATACTCTGATCACAGCCACGGCCGGATACGCACACCTATGCTGCGAGCAAACCGCCGCGAAGGTTTTGGCCGCAACCTTCATGTACTTGACCAGCAAGACGGCCGGCACGCGCCGAGACGCGGAGCAAATCATCCTCGCCGGCATCGAGCGCGAAAAGAAAATGCTCCGCCCCGGCCGGGGCTTCGCGATGTATCCCGATGACAGTGACGCCAACGATTACTGGGGTCGCCCCACGGTCCGCTACCTCTGGTGCCTCGACCAGCTCAAGGCAGTTCCAGAACTGTCGCCGAGCCTTCGCCGCGCTGCCACCGACGGGCTCACGCTCGCCGACATCGCCGCCGAGGCGTACGGCATCAACCGAGTACCCGAGACCATCGGCTCGGGCGCCGACGCTTACGCCGCTGCCACCGCCGGAAATGCAACGGCCGCGGAAACTCACTTCTCCGAGATCCTAGACTTCACAGGCGAGCACGTGACCCTCCGCGGCCACGCCGACCCCGTAGAGACGCGAGCGACGCTCGCCTACGCGGGCGCAAGCTTTCTCGCCTTGGGTCAGGTCGAAAGAGGCGTTCGTCTCGCCAACCAGGTCACCCGCCAACTCAACAACCAGGGCCGTCTCTACTCGACGGTTGATTCCGTCGCCGCGATCGCTCTCATGATCCAGGTGCGAACGCGAGGGCTCGTGGGCGGCGAAGGACGCCTTCGCGTCAACGGCAATGAGATGACCGCACTCGAGGCGACGTCCCTGAGCGACCAAGTCGAGTCCATCGAGGTTCTCAGCGGCGTCGCCGCCGTCGAGATCACCCGCATCCACGAAGAGGATTGGAATCGTTTCGAGACCAGCTTTCCGGTGCGCATCGGATTTCGCGATGACCATGACCACCGAAAAGACCACTTCCGCATGGGCGAGCGCGCCGAGCTCGTTGTCACACTCCCCGACGGCTACCAAGTCGGCGACCTCGCCCATGTGAGCTTGCCAGCGTGCCTGTCCTGGGTTCACGGCGGCGGCAAGATCAAGCAGTTCACCATGGACTTCGAGGGCCGCGACGAGCTCCGCATCCCGCTGATCGTGACGTCGAAGCTCGAACGCCAGCAGCATTTCGCGCTGTGCGTTCGAAACATGTTCGAGGAAGAGCGAGTGACCATGCCCGGCCTTCTGAAGGTGAAGGCGCCAAGCTCTATCGCGCATAAGCTCAAGAACCTGATATCGCGAACGAGCGAATAGTCTGACAAAGCGAACGACTCATTGAAAGCCTGGCGACTGGAAGCAGGTTCCAGTCCGTCGCGGTAGGCCTACCTAGGGAAAGACAACATGACGGACGATGTCATTCAAAAACTCCAGTCTGCCTTGACCGATCGGCAAAAGAGGTCTCTCCAGCGTGACGCTAGGCGTGCCACCGACTGGGCTCGCGAGTGCGTAGCCAAAATCGCGACCGCTGCCTGAATGGTGCTTCCGCCACCGTACGGGCGCCGCGGAACGCTATCGTGACTTTCTCTATTAATAATGTACACGTGCACACGAACACTTCCCTGAACGTCAACCGTCGGGCAGTCAGACCAGCCTGCATCGCCACCCGGCGACTCACTTTCCGCGAGGTATTCGTGTGTCTGCCGCCATCCTTATTAATAAGCATCGGCGCGATCACGTGCGCCGTGCCGAGCCGGCTGCCGAGAGCCCCGATCGCGGACAAGCTTCTGGCGGCCTGAGTCACAATTGATGGCGGAAGCACCAAAATAAGTAGCTGTCAATTCAACCGATTAACGCGACACTTGCCTGATGTTCATCTTCTGGCGTTTCCTACCCCAACGTTTTCCCTGGTCGCTGATTCAACGGTCGAGCGATATGTTATGCAGCGATAACTTACTGAAAACCGTAATACCACTGGCCATTGGAAAGGATCATGTTGAAACCGTCCAGATCGTCGTGTCGGTATGTGATGGATGCAAGGCTTGGATCGTTCGCATTTATTGCCACGGAAACCAGGGCCCCCGGTCTTACGTTTGAGTACACCCCTTTGAAGAGTTTCGCTATTTCGTTTTTCAATGCTGCCGGATCACGCTGGTTCGCAAAATTGAAACGGTTATAGGCGGCATCGTTTAACAGCACCATGTCAGTCGCATCGCGCCATTCCTCAGCTCTGAGTAAGGACAAGAATCGCTCCGCCCTCTCGCGAACGACCTGAAGATTCTTCTCCTCAGCATCTGGCGCACACCCGGCCAAAGCGATCGCAACCAGCGTGACGAAGGCGACTGCCCTGATCGTAGCTGTGTCAATTTGTACTAGCTGCATGATGCCGCAATAAGTCGAGCGTTGTTTTGCGCTCATTTTATCGTTTGGTTGTGCATTTTTTATTTTCAACATTATTAATAAGCATCGGCGCGATCACGTGCGCCGTGCCGAGCCGGCTGCCGAGAGCCCCGATCGTGGACGAGCTTCTGGCGGCCTGAGTCACAATTGATGGCGGAAGCACCGAACGCCGTAAGGATCGCTACAACCCGAGATGCTTCCGGATGAGCCAGTCAAATGCTCTGTCGGGCAGCAGCCACACGAAACGGGCGGTCCATTTGGCGTCGTTGCCGACCAGATAATGGGTCCGCGGCTTGGGGGCGGTCAAGGCGTGGTGAATCACCTTCGCAACTTCTTCCGCTGGGATGGCGTCGTCGCTCGCCTTGGCAGCTGCGTCTCGTACCGCGGAGAACAAGGTCGCGTAAAGCTCACGTTTCTGCTCATCGGAATCCTTGAACCTGGCATTGGCTCGATTCCTGCCTTTCTCCCATATCGGCGTCGCGATAGCTCCCGGTTCTACCAGACTGACCTCGATACCCCAGGAATGAAGCTCTCGCCTCAAGGAGTCGTTGAACGCCCTCAAAGCAAATTTGGACATGGCGTAAGGTCCCATCAACGGTGCGGCAAGCCTTCCGCTGATAGAGCCCATGTTGACGATGCGCCCGGAGGCCCGGCGTAGAAGTGGCATAAAAGCTTGAGTCACAGCCACTTGCCCGATGAGGTTGACCTCCAGTTGTTCCCTCAGATCGTCGAGGGTAATGAACTCCAAGGTGCCGTTGAGAGTGATCCCGGCATTGTTGACCAATCCAGCGAGTCCCCCGTCGCCCACGGCACCGGCCACCATTTCGGCTGCCGCGGAGATGGTGTTGCCGTCAGTGACGTCGATGAGAAGCGGTTCGACCTCACCGGACGCGGCTTGAACCAGTCGATCGCCGTCGGCTTTTTTTCGCACCCCGGCGAGCACTCGGAATCCCATCTTCTCCAAGTAAAGAGCGCTTGTCTCCCCGATTCCGGTCGACGCACCGGTAATGACCACCGCTTTTTTTTCGGTCACAGCATCACCTGGGAGTGATTATATCGTCTTGCGTTTTTGACAGGTGCTCCGTGCGGCGTTGTTGCATAAGTCGTAATAGCAGCATGACGCTGCCGTCACAATCGTTCCGCGCTGGAGTGCGGTTTCATAGCAGCCGCGCGTGTCATAGGTGACGTCCCCAGATACTTGACGTATTTCACCGGGAATCTGATCGAGCAAGGCCGCGAACAGTTTGCTGTCGTGAGCGTTGCTTGGAGTGATGTCCGCGGCGACGATCTCTTTGGGCGTCTCGTCGACGCTAACCTGCAGTTTCCGCCACGCTTTTCGGCGACCGCGACCGTGTTTGCGAACGTGCCACTCGCCAGCTCCGTAGATCTTCAAGCCCGTCGAATCGATGACGACATGGCGTGGACCATTGCCAAGCCCGACGCGCACTCCCACGTCGAGCGCGCTTTGGCGACGGCTCAGCGTGCTGTAATCGGGGACCGGGAGCTCGAGCGCCATTAGCTCTACAAGCGACGCGAGGAAGCCTTGGGTTGACCGCAAACTGAGATGGAAGACGCCAGACAGTACGAGCGCGCAGTGGATCGCGTTGTCCGAATACACTCGAGGCCGGCCGGAGCGATTCGAACGCTTCGTGTGTCGCCAGGAACCGATGGCGTCCTCATCGAACCAGAACGTCAGGCTGCCACGTGCGACGAGCGCGCGATTGTAATCTGGCCAATTCCGGATGCGGTATCGGAACGTGTAGTCGGTCTTGCCCATTCGCCGATCGTACCAGTGGTCCCGAACTCGACGAGGATTAATGCAACAACGCCGTATCGAGATATTGGCGCGGAGGCATGACCCAGATACCCGCGACCTGTTTTCCGAAGTAGCGTCCGAAGTCTCGACGATCGCCGGTGATGAGGTGGGAGGCTTTTGAAGCGATAGCCGCCTGAACGATTGGCTGGTCTTTCTCCTGGATCTTCACGTTACTGGGCAGCTCGACGCCACTTTCGGGAACGATGGAGAGCCGTCGGACAAGCGCTTGGAGGCGTTCGAGCTGCTCGTCATCGCTCAGGTTACGACGAGCTTCCTCGAAGGCATAGGCCGACGTTGTGAGCTGGACGTCGTCGAGCTTCCAGAGCTCAGCGAGGCCGGCGTCTTCCCGGTAAGCCGCCGAGAACAACACGTTGGCGTCGAGGAACAGCCGATCCACAAATCTGTCTCAGTTTTTGGGGCTCTCGTGCGGAACAGAGTCGGGGTCGAGGCCCATTTTCCTGACTTCCTGACGCGCTCGCTCATAGTCCTGTCGGCCAATCGCATTCTCGAGGAGGAATGCTGCACGGCGCTCTTTGGAGTACATCTCAATGGGGAGAGTGACCGCCGGTCGGAGCAAGAGCCCCTCGTCCGTCTCCTCGACCAATATTTCGGTTCCTTCTTCGAGGCCGTAGCGCTTGCGAAGCGCCGCCGGGATCACGACCGTGCTCGACGCGAT
>CAMYKY010000170.1:8605-10589 GCA_947259165.1 uncultured Acidobacteriota bacterium
TCTCGACCGACACCGAAATGGCCTAGACCCTCGGGCGAGCTTAAAGGCGACCCACAGACCCGGGAACGGATCTCCGGTCTCTGGACCACGTAGATAATCGAGTGCGATCCGGTAAGGAAACGTCGGGCATCCTAGAGCCCGAGTTTCACCGCTTCTCGATCGCGACCTTCGACAAAGAGCACCCGTGGTCGCTGAATCCCTCGCGAACGGGCCTTGTCGACGATAGCTTTGAGCTCCGTACCGTGCTCGACGACGGCACCGTCCTGCAGAACGACCCATTCACCGGCATACGCACGCAGATCCGGAGGCACATTCGGGTCGGAATGAATTCGGGTCTGCGTTCCAGCCATTTGTCCGTCGGCTCCTTGCTTCATTTTAGCATCGCGGAAGTGGAACAGAAGTGGGGTCGTATCGCGGACAATTTATGCAAGCGGGGCGTCCTCACCCAACTCGTCAGTCTCGGGAGAGGTGTCCACTCCGAGGTCCGCGAGCTTCGTCAGGAATGCGCCGCGGGGGATACCCGCCAACCTGCTGCGACTCCGCTGAGTGCAGCTGTCGTTCTAACGTCACATCTTCCTCGCAGGACCTGTCGACGGACCTTTGAGATCGCATGTTGCGATCTCAAAGAATCGACCTCCGGAGCTCTCGTCCGTTAGAGCAACGTGAAGCGCTCGTCATCACGGAGATCGCGGTCGAAAGTGTACGTAGTGCTCGCTCCGTTTTGAAAGCCGCTCAGCCCGATGAGATAGTCCGACAGCTCCGCCTTTCCGTTCTGATAGAGCTCTAGAGCTTGCACGACGCGACGACGATCGGCGAACTCGAAGCGCTTGGCCGCGACGATCGCCTGAAGAGCCTGAAGAATACGCGCTCGGGGCACTTCGTAAGCATCTTCGAGAACCCACTCGAGCTCGGCGAGGACGTTATCGGCAACGAAGGCGGTCTCGGATCGCTCCGCCGCTACGTTCAAAAGAGTCCGGGCACGCCGGAGCTGTTCGGGATCGTCCTCGACGAGAATCCGAACCAGCAGATTGGTGTCGACGCCGATCAACTCGTCTTGCCTCGCGCCTTCCGAGCCGCTCGGGCCCTGACGAGCGCTTTCATCTCGTCGACGGAAACGGGCTCGCTCGGCGCGAACTCTCTCAATGCACCGAAAACGCGATCGGTCCCGTCGGCAGCGCGGGGTCGCACGAACACTTTCCCAGTCTCGTCAACGACGAACTCGAGCACAGACCCCTCCTTCAATCCGAGACGCTCCCGGATCGCCTTCGGAATCGTGATTTGCCCTTTGGAAGTCACCGTAGAGGTTGCCATATGCCCACGTCTCGAGCCGCGATATCTCCTTACTAATTCTATATATTTTAGCATAAGTAAGGATCGACTCCCGCTCCAATGGCGATTAAGCGTTTAGCAGGCAACAAGTTGCTCCTTTCAGTCGACACGTCCGCAAAATTCAAGAGTCAGTCGAGCGTTTTTCCCGTACTCAAGTAAGACGAGTTTTGTGGTCCATTCCCTCCGTCCCTCACGCAATTTCGTCGCCGTGCCGACGGACTTGTCCCACTCAGGCTTCGCGCCGAATCCGTTCTTTGGCTGGTGCACGCTCGCGTGCTGCAAGCCTGCCATCCGGCGGAAGGCGCGTCCAGGAGACTGGATCGTTGGAATTACGCCGAGGAGGCTAGACAACCATCTCGCTCATGCCATGAGGGTGGATGAGTCGCGCGTCCTGATCGCGAAACGGTTCTGTTACTACGGCGGAGATGCTGTGCCGTTTCCCGCGCACGTCGCCTTTCGACCACCCGCAACGATCTTCCCTTTCCGAAGACCCGCGAACACACTCTAGGGAAAGCGACGCCGGAGGCGTTGGCAGTCGCAGAGAAGCGAGGGGAAGCTAGGACATCTCGAGATTCAAGGCGGGATTACTCGCCGTCGGACTTGAAGCCGATACATTGTTTCGACGGAGGAGTTTCCTCCACCAGCTCGCGGATGG
>CAMYKY010000171.1 GCA_947259165.1 uncultured Acidobacteriota bacterium
CGGTCGAATTGCTTTCGCGGGATCTGCGGCTCGATGCGCTCGATGCCTTGAAACCACTGCTCATAGAGGTGCTTGATGCGCGAGAGTTGAATCTCGGCGTCAGACAACATGATCTCGAATTCTTTTGGCGTCATGACCCCACCGTCAGAGCGGTGTGACCTTCAAATTGTCGAAAAACAGCTCGGATTGCCAGTTATTGAAACCGAAATGGTCGTGTCCCCGGCCTTTCAGAGGCTCCGAGTCGTTCATTTGCAGTAGGAGTGCGTCATCCACCCAGACGGTCAGAGCGCTATCGATTCGCTCGATTCGGAACCGGTGGACCCTCCCGGGCTCGACTTTTCGGGGCTCGCCCACCACTCGATCTCGACCGTGCTCATCCATCCGAGCCAACACGTTTCGTGAGTTGTTCCAACCTCCGAAGATGATGACATAGCTCGTCGCCGTATAGCTATCGCCGTCCGCGTAGGACGCGCCATCGCCGAAAATTTCCACCTTGATGTCTCCCTCGAGGCTCTCGCTTCGCGCGTCGAACTCGACTCGCACGTCGCGGGGAAGCGTCCGAAGGAGCCAGAGCGGGTGATTCTTCGCCCCTTGCACGCGAAGCTCCCCCGCTTCGATTCGCCAGTTCCCCCCAGTCTGCTTGTACGCAGTCCCGATCTGAGCTCGCTCGAAGTCGTCGGCAAAGCCAGTCCCAATCCCGGGGTCTCCCTGCGGGGTACAGCCAGCGGAGAACAGCAACGCCAACACTGACACTGACACTGCCCTACGGATCCGTGCACCCATCTTCATCCAAGTCCCGTCCTTCGATCGCCTCTTCGTTGGGGCACTTGTCGTCTGCGTCGGGGATGAAGTCGTTGTCGTTGTCTGGATCCATGCAGCCGTCGGCGTCTTCGAAACCATCGACATCTTCGGGGAGCCTCGGACACTCGTCGCTCGAGTCCGGAATCCCGTCAGCGTCCAAATCGTCGGTTTGCGGGGACCAGGAAACCCCGAGGATGGCGCGAAAGCGCGGTTGGCCGAGACCTCGAACGAAACCCATGCCGATCGCGGCGGTCATCGTCACCTGGTTCTTGGTCCAGCGGACGCCCACGTCGCCTTCGAGCGTATTGGTACTCTTTCCTCGAAACGAAGTGGTGCCGCGGAGCTCGAGAAGCCCGAAGAGGTCCCTGGCCGGAGGAATCGGCGGCTTCAGCGAGAAGCCGTACTGAAACTCCTGCCCCAGGGTGTCGGCGCCGAAGTTGCGGGAGCTCACCCGGTAGCGCCAACCCAGCATCATGCCTGCGCCGGCGCCCAGGAGATGAAAGTCGGCGAGCAGCTGCGCGTCAAACGAGAACTGGCCTTCGCTCGCATAAAAGCTCGAGCTTCCGATCGGAATCGGTAACGTGAGCAAGAGCCCCATGCCGGGACCGTCGGGACGGGTCTGGGTTTGCTCGGTCTTCTCTCCGAAGAACCGGACCTTGGTCGTAAACCGAGGGTCCTCGACGGCAAATCCAGTGAAGGAACGCGGAACGTTGTTCGTAGGATCTACGGTCTCTCCATTCTGATAGAGAACCAGCGGCACTTCCAACGCGAGTGACCAACGCCCGAAGAGGCCGACCTCGAAGAACAAGTCCCCGGTCAGGCGATTGTCGATGAGCTGATCGCCCGGTGCATTGGCGTATCGAATGCGCAGCGGACGGTTGGAGTACCAGGTGGAGAGGCCGAGATTGTAGCGGGCATGCCCCAGCGTCGCACTCCCGTTGAAACCGAGAAAACCGAAACGGTCGAGCGAAGGCCGGAAGCGTTCGATGTTGATCTCCTGTGCCGACACCTCAGTCGAGACTGTCAGCACCAGGAGCGAAGCGAACAGGGCGGTCCACCGCGTCATCCGACCTCGTCGCCTCCCAAGAGGTGGGTCGTGCGAACGTTTTTCAGCGCTGCGAGCATGCTTTGGCGCACCTTGGGCGCGCGCTTTTCGAGGTCGTCGAGAAGCTCTTTGACCTGCTGTCGCCAAAGGTTTTCCTGTGAGCCGCAGAGGTTGCAGGGAATGATCGGGAAGTCCAAGTAGCGGGAGTATGCCGCAATGTCCCGCTCCGAGGAGTAGAGCAGCGGACGAATCACGGTGTTGCGCCCGTCGTCGCTGAGGAGCTTCGCCGGCATGGCGCTGAGCGACCCATTGAACATCATGTTCAACATGAGCGTTTCGATCGCGTCGTCACGATGATGTCCGAGCGCGATTTTCGTGCATCCGAGTCTCTCCGCGGCGTTGTAGAGGATGCCCCTCCGAAGCCGCGAGCAGAGGCTGCAGTAGGTCTGACCCTCGGGGATGCGTTCGGTCACTAGTTGATAGGTGTCCTTGCGAATGATTTGGTGCGCGTAGCCCTGCGTGAGCAACCAGGCCTCGAGCGGCGTCCCATTATACCCGGGCTGCCCTTGATCGAGGTGCACCGCGATGAGCTCGAACGGCACCGGCGCTCGTTGGCGCGCCCGTTCCAAGAGGTGCAGCAAGGTGTAGCTATCCTTGCCGCCGCTGATCGCGACCATCACGCGGTCGCCGGGCGCAATGAGCCCAAAGTCCGCAATGCACTGCCCCATCTCGCGAGCGAGTCGCTTTTCCAACGCGGCTTGACCCACGCGGGATGGGTACTCGTCGAGCGCCGAAGCTGCAAGGCCCTCGGTCACTTCGCTCGTCGGAGGGCGACGGCGCGCGCGTGCGCCTCCAACCCCTCGAGCCGCGCGAGCCCCTCGAGGAGATCGGCTTGGCGAGTGATCGCGGCCTGAGAGTAGCGAATGAGTGACGACCTGACGATGAAATCGTAGACGCCTAACGGCGACGCAAAACGCACGGCGCCACCGGTCGGCAGCACGTGACTGGGACCGGCCGCGTAGTCGCCGGCGGCTTCCGGCGTGTGATAGCCGAGGAAGATGGCGCTCAAGTGCTCGGCTGCAAGCGCGGTGGCCGCTCGGCCCGCCTCTTCGAGATCGTTGACGATGAAGCAGTACCCGTTGTCGCGCACGGACTGCTCGGCGATCGCTTTTCGCGGAAGCGACGCGAGTTGCCGTTCCAGGGCGGCATCCACCGCGTCCGCCTGGGCGCGAGAGAGGACCACGCAAAGTGGATAGGCCGCCTCGTCATGCTCCGCCTGAGACAAGAGGTCCGCGGCGACGATCTCTGGGTCGGCGTCATCGTCTGCCACGACCAAGATCTCACTCGGGCCGGCGATCGAGTCGATGTCGACGACGCCAAATACGAGCCGCTTTGCGCAGGCGACGTAGATGTTGCCCGGACCGACGACCTTGTCGACACGGAGAATTGACTCGGTGCCATAGGCGACCGCCGCAATGGCTTGCGCTCCGCCCGCGTCGACCACCTCGGTAACACCGGCAATCTCCGCAGCCGCTAAGATCTCGGGAGTCGGATTTGGCGTGATCAACACGATGCGTTCGACCCCAGCAACGGTCGCTGGAATCGCGGTCATCAATACGGTGGACGGATAGCGGGCTTTGCCGCCCGGCGCGTATACGGCCGCCGCGGCCACGGGCTTCACGCGCTGACCGAGCTCGACGCCATCTTCTTCATAGCGAAACCCCGGGTCCCGCTGATGCTCGTGAAAGCGCCGAATCCGCTCGCCTGCAGCGGCCAGGGCCTCGCGAATGGCAGGGTCGACCGCGCGCGCCTCCTTCAACCAAGCGTCGCGATTCAACACGAGTGACGGCGGGCGCCGGCGATCGAAGCGCTCGGTGTATTCCAGAACCGCCTCGTCGCCTCGCTCACGAACCGCATCGAGAATCGCGCGCACGTCGGGCTCGACGCGGGCGAGATCTTCGTCGCCACGCCGGCTCAAAGACGCTAACGTGTCTTCGTAGCCCGGTTGGCCCTGTTCGTAGATCGTGAGCATTTGCTAGTTCTAGCGGGCGTAACAACGGGGTCAACCACGCAACCTTGCCCTCTGGGCCTGAAAGTGCTCAGACTTCGCCGATCATGAACGTACGCCTGTACAACACCCTGACGGGCCAAAAGGAGCC
>CAMYKY010000172.1 GCA_947259165.1 uncultured Acidobacteriota bacterium
GGAAAACGCACTCCGGTACGCGAGCCCGACCGAGCCACTTGCTCTCGGAACGATCCTGATCGACACCGGAGAGCGTCACCAGCGCGTCGCTGCGGCCACCGAGGCCGAGATCACGAGCGCACTCATCCGCGCGCTCAAGAACGAGACCAAGAAAATCTATTTCACTTCCGGCCATCAAGAAAAGGATCTTCTCGACACCGACGGATCGACCGGGATCTCGATCATCGCCGGAAAACTCGAGGGCTCCGCTTACGAAGCCCAGGCGCTCGTCATCGCGCGCTCGGTGAACCAAGGCGAGGAATCGGTCCGTATTCCCGACGACGCTGCCGCCCTCGTCATCGCTGGTCCCGGAACGGATTTTCTTCCGGAGGAGCTCGACGCACTCGACGCCTTTATCGATGATGGCGGCAGCGTCATTTTTCTCATTGACCCCGATAACCAAGGGCTTGCACCGGAGCTCGTCGCTCTCGTGGTCGAGCGCGGCGTCGTGCTCGGTCAAGACGTCGTCATCGACGCGCTCGCCCAGCCACCGATCTACCCGGTCGTTCAGAGCTACAGCAGCCACGCCATCGTCGAGAACTTCGGAAATGTCATGAGTATTTTTCCACTCGCGAGGAGCGTGCGGATGGGCGAGCACGTTCCCGAAGGAACCGACATGCGCGAGCTGTTTACAACGGCCGATGAAAACAGCTGGGCCGAAACCAACCTCGAAGAGCTGAACGAGCGAGGAGGCCCGACCTCCGAGCAGGATCGCGGCCCGATCGGGCTCGCCATGGCCGTCACCATCACTCACGACGACGGCACGGCTCCCTCACGACTGGTGGCCGTGGGAGACTCCGACTTCATTGCCAACGAGCTCGCAGCCGCGCCGCTTCTCAACGCCGACCTGTTTTTGAACATGGTCAACTGGGTTGCGCAAGACGAAGACCTCATTTCGATCCGCCCGCGGGAGGCCGAAGAGCGAAGTGTTGTTTTGACCAGTCAGCAACGGCAGAACGTGTTCTATCTATCGCTGTTCATCATCCCCGGCATCGTGGTCATCACCGGCGTGTCGTTGTGGTGGGGCCGTCGTTAACGTGAGCCACGAGCGGAAATCATGTTCAAAAAGACGAACGCAGAGGCGCAGAGACGCAAAAAGGCAAGGGGCTCGAGTAACTCTGGAAGTCATTTTGCGCCTTTGCACCTTCGCGCCTTTGCGTTCGTTTCTTTCTAGCCCATGAAACGGTCGACTCTCGTTGCGTTCGGGGTGCTCATCGTTCTTATCGGGGTCGTTTATTGGCTCGAGCAAGGTGACGGAGCGAAGAGCGACGTCGAGACGGTGTTCGATGTCGAGCCCGATGCTATCGACCGCGTGGAGATTCGACGCTTCGGCGAGGAGCCGGTCATCATCGAGCGTGTCGACCACGGGAACGAGTTTCGTTTGGTCGCACCGGTCGCGGCGGCTGGTGACTCACGCGAAGTGGATCTGGTCCTTTCGAACCTCGGGAGCCTAGCGCAAAGGCGATCGTTTACCCCCGACGTAAGGACCGAGCTCGCGGAATTTGGCCTCGACACTCCGAGACTCGAAGTGCGATTCACTACCGTCGAAGGAGACGAGCACGGGATCCGTTTTGGAAAAGACACCCTAACCGAATCGAACCAATACGCCGAGCGACTAGAAGCCACGGATGTCCTCGTTGTCGCCTCGCACGTGTCGAGCAACCTGGACAAGAACGCGTGGGATCTTCGAGACAAAGCGATCTTCCACATCGCCGACGGCTCGGAGCCGACGCGCGTCTCCATCACCCACAAGGAAAAAACTCTCGTACTCGTACACGACGCGGGCGTGTGGATGACCCTCTCACCTCCCCGGGCGCGCGTCGACCCCTTTGCTGTCACCGGGATGGTGTCGCGCTTCCGCCAGGCCGAGATGCTCGACTTGGCAGAAGAATCCGCCACCACGGGGCTCGACCGCCCGGAGTATCGTCTCGACGTCATGTTTCAAGGAAATGTCGAGCCCCTGACCCTCGAGATCGGAACCCTGAGGAACATCGACTTCTATGCCCGCGTTCCCTCGCGCGCCGCCGCGTTCGTGATCGAAGGGGGCCTCGTTGCCGAGCTTCAAAAAGACCCGCAGGATTGGTGGTCCAAGAAACTTCTCCATCACCCCACGAGCGAGGCGACCGAGGTTCGGATTGTTGCCGATGCGAACGACGAGCAAGCCCTTAGCCAGAGCGAGGCCCAAGACCTGCTGCGCGCTCTTGCCGGCGCGACCGCCGACGAGGTCGTGACGACGACGCCGTCGGGAGATCCCGTGTTCGTGGTTAGGGTCACGACCGACAACCTGCAGGACGAAATCTCGATCCGTCTCGAAAACAACATCGCCTACGCCAGGCGCAAAGACGAAGACGTCGCACTCCGCCTACCACCCGAAACCTGGACCGAGCTCGCAAGTCTCCTGGCCGAAGCCACGGCGAACTAGTTACTAATGCCCCGTCCCAGAAGTTCTGTACATAAATCTCTGGCCCTTTTGCGCGCTGGCTTCGTTGTGAATACTCGAAATACCCAGGTATGCCATCGCATTCACGCCTCTCGCCAGCGCACAATATGACCTCGAGCTTTATGCACAGAACTTCTGAGACGAGACACTAGCGAGCTTGTGGCAGCAGCCAGTCAATCGGGGTCGGTGTAGAGCTCGCGCGCGCGTTGGCCGGATTTCACCACGGCCTTGATCAACGTCACGCGGAGCTTGCCTTCCTCCAGCTCGAGAAGACCATCAATGGTGCAACCCGCCGGAGTGGTGACTTCATCTTTCAACATGGCCGGATGCGCACCGCTGACGAGCACTTGCTCCGCGGCACCCTTCATGGTTTGGGCGGCGAGTAGCGTCGCCGTATCTCGGGGCAAGCCCATCTTGACGCCAGCTTCAGCGAGCGACTCGAGAATTACGTAAATGAAGGCGGGCCCGCTTGCGGAAAGACCGGTCACCGCATCCATGTGCTTTTCGTCCATGACAATCGTGCGCCCCACTGTGTCGAACAGCTTTTGCGCCAGCGCAACGTGTTCATCGGTTGCCGCTTTGCCTCGACACAGCACCGTCATCCCGCATCCGACGGAGCACGGCGTGTTGGGCATAGCACGAACGACCGGCACCTCGTCCGATAAAAATCGCTCGATAGCTCGGGTGGTGACTCCGGCAAGAATAGAGATCACCAGCTTGTCTTTCGTCACCACCGGCCGGATCGCCTCGCAGACTTCGTCGATGACTTGCGGCTTCACCGCAACCAGCACGATGTCAGCCTCGGCAACAGCGTCGCGATTGTCGGTATGGACTGGAAAGGGGTGCTTGACGTCGAGCTTCTCTGCCCGAGCCTTGTGCCTCACCGTCCCAATGATATCTTTGGGCTGCAAAAGGCCTCGAGCGATGAACGATTCCGCGAGGAGTCCGCCGAGTTTGCCGAGCCCCACGATGGCGAGCTTTTTGTTCAGTGCTTCCATCCCCCCATTCTAACTGCAACTCGCCTTGCGAGTTGCCCCGTTCCCGTTCCCGTTCCCGTTCCCATTCCCGTTCCCATTCCCGTTCCCGTTCCCGTTCCCGTTCCCGTTCCCGCTTCCGTTCCCGCTTCCGTTCCCGTTCCCGTTCCCGTTCC